>JBKJZM010000175.1:0-16526 GCA_046715295.1 Gemmatimonadales bacterium
CACGAGACGGGCATAGCCTGCCCACCAGACCGCGACCGTGGCTCCAAGAACGTGTTCCATTCCCGGCCCCAGCATGCCCGCGATAGCCAGGGCCGGAATGAGTGCGGGAAACGCCAGCAGCACGTCCACCACCCGCATGAGCACCAGATCCACTGGACCGCGATAGTACCCCGAGACGGCGCCCAAGCCTATACCGGCGGTCAGAATCAGCACCGCGGCGACGGCCGCGGTGCCGAGCGACCACCGCGTCCCGTAAAGGAGCCGGCTCAACACACAACGTCCCAGGTGATCGGTGCCCAAAGGAAACTGCGTGCTGGGGGCTTCCAGCCGGCGATCGGGAGCGATGGCAGCGGGGTCGTTGGGCGCGAGTACCGGCGCCGCGAGCAGGATGAACGCAAAGAATCCGAGGATACAGAGACCGAGAATCCGGCTTGTGGGCAGGTAGCTGGAGTCAAGTGGCGGCATGGCCTCGACCCTCCACCAGGCCGATGCGAGGATCCAGCCAGGAATAGGCAAGATCAGAAAGCAGGTTCACCAGGAGGAAGACGGTCCCGGTGAACAGGACAAATCCCTGGATCACCGGGTAGTCCCGGTCGAAGATCGCGTCCACGGCGAAGCTGCCGATCCCGGGCAAGGCGAACACCGTTTCCACAATCACGGCGCCGCCCAGCAGGTGGCCGAACCGTAGCGCGGTCACTGTCACCAACCCGACAAGGGCGTTGCGAAGGCAGTGGCGAATCGTGATGCCCCACTCCCCCATTCCCTTCGCCAGCGCGGTGCGTACGTAACCCTGGGCGAGCTCTTCCAGGATGGTAGCCCGGGTGAAACGGGACAGACTGGCTCCGATGCCTAGTGCGAGGGTGAGGGCGGGGAGCACCAGATGTTTCGGGGTGCCCCAGCCCGCAACGGGCAGAATGCGGAGTTCCACCGCGAAGACGAGGATCAGCAGGTAGCCGAGCCAGTAGCTCGGGAGGGAGCCCAAAAGCAGGGTGCCAAGGCGTGCGGTGTGATCCAGGTTGGAGTCTCGGCGTACGGCACTGACGATGCCCAGCGGCACGGCCACCAGTAGGGCCAGTCCCAGACCCAGGAGCGCTATGGATAAGGTCCGGGGAAAGCGCCGGACCAGCGCGGCAAGCACCGGCTCGCCGCTCCGGTACGACCGCCCCAGATTGCCGCCCACGGCCCCAAACAGCCAGCGTCCGTATCGGAGTGGAAACGGCTCGTCCAGGTGTAGCTCGTGCCTGAGAGCGGCCACGGCCTCCTGACTTGGCGGCTCACCAGTCTGGCGCTGGAGAATGATCGTGGCCGGGTCCCCGGGAGCCAGGCCGCTCAGGCCGAATGCCAGGAGCGAGATTCCCAGCCAGACCGGGATCGTAAGGGCGAGGCGCCCGAGCAGGTAGCGGACCAGGGGTGCTGCCTATTTCAAGACCACGTGGGTCCACAACTGGTTTGTTGACGAGGGGTGAGGCGAGAAGCCCTCGACGGTGGTCTTCATGGCATAGAGCCGAAACAGGGCGGCGACCGGAATCAGGACCGCCTCCTCATCCACGGCCACGTGAATCGCTTCAGCGGCCAAGCGCTGCGCTTCGTCCGGATCCGTCGCTTGCATCCCTGCCTCCACGAGACGGTCAAACTGGTTGCCTGCCCGGTGCCACCGGGCAAACGGCCTGGTAGACTTGGAGTAGAAGATCAGTGCAGGAAGAAAGAGTGGATTTGCATCGTTCTGGTTCGAGAGCGACAGATTCAAGTCGAACTCGCCCCGGTTTAATCTTGCCGCATACGATCCGATGTCCGGCAGCTTGGGCCACGCGATCTCGATGCCGATCTTCCGAAGGTCGGCCTGAAGGAACTCGACGGCGCCCGGATCGGTCTCGGGATTGGCCAGCAGCACGAGACGGAGACGGCGGCCGTTCTTGTTTCGGATATGATCCGGTCCCTGGCGCCAACCGGCGGAATCGAGGAGGGCGGCCGCCCTCCTCTGGTCGTAGGG
This sequence comes from Gemmatimonadales bacterium, assembly GCA_046715295.1. Classification (GTDB taxonomy): domain Bacteria; phylum Gemmatimonadota; class Gemmatimonadetes; order Gemmatimonadales; family GWC2-71-9; genus CAVVWJ01. Next base: position 1,991 of record JBKJZM010000175.1, read on the forward strand.
GAACCCCTGCACCAGCCCCGAGAACCGTCCGAGCACCGCAGGAACGGTCATGTTCTGGACCGCCTCCGCCTCGCCTTCCCAGACCCGCTTCACCAGGCGTTCGCGATCGATCGACACAGCAATCGCCCGGCGAAGGGCACGGTCGGCAAGCACATCGTACGGGGCGCCGCCGTGGCTGTTCACCTGAAGTGCGAGAATGAGGCCAATCGGCGCGCGCTCCACCCGAAGGCCGGGCCGGCTGGTGACGGAGCGCACCTGCTCGCGCGGCAGGTCGATGACCAGGTCCACCTCGCCGGCCGCGAGCGCCAGGACCCGAGTAGTCGGATCGGGGTAGAATCGAAACGTGATCTGATCCAGGATCGCCGGCTTACCCCAGTATGAATCGTTTCGGATAACGCTGATCCGGTTGTGCGGCTCATACTCGACAAACCGGAAGGGGCCCGTACCAACGGGACGGATTCCCGGCTCGGTCTTCGGCGCGAATATGCTGTAATTGGGATGGACCAGTTGCTCTGGTAAGCGGAGGTTCGGCTGAGTTGGCGTGATGTCGATGATGCTGTCGTTCACGATGGAAAACGAGCTTTCCTCCAGAAAGCTATAGCCCAGGCGCGCCTTCACGACCTGGATCAGGGATTCCTTGACTGCGGCGGCGGTCAACGGCTGACCGTCGTGGAAGCGGACACCCTGACGGAGGGTGAACCGCCAGGTGTTGCCCCCACGGTAATCCCATCGGGTGGCAAGCAGCGGCTCCACCTTGAGGGCAGGGGTCAGCCGAACCAGGGGCTCCGCGACGTTGACGTTGAGCGGGTACACCCCTAGGCGCGCCTGGAACGCGCCCGACGGATTGGCATCTACCCCGGCACCGACGAGTAGCCGGCCCGGGGTAACGGTGCCTCGGTGATCTCCCCCGCAACTGGCGAGGGTGGCAAATGCGATCCCGAGGGCACGACATCTCATAAGCATCTCAGAACGCCAGCCCTAGCCCGCCGTAGACGCTCGTGCCAGCGAGCGGATTAAAGAACCGGGAGCGCGTGTCGTTGATCAGGGCAAAGGCTGAGTAGCGCTCATCGGCAATATTGGTGACGCCGATGAACGGTGAGAACCGGAGTCGCGTACCGCCCAGTCCCTCCCACCCGGCGCGGGCGTTCAGCACCGTGTACGGTGGGTTGCTGGCCGTGTTGGCATCGTTGGTAAAGAAGCGGCCCACCGACTGGAGCTCCAGACTGCTGTAGAGTCCACGCCCGTCACGGTAGCGGAGCTCCCCGTGGAAGGTGTGCCGGGGGACTCCAGGCAGGCGGTTATCAGAAAAATCGGCGACCCCATTGTTGAACTCCTCGAAGAGGAAGTCGGAGAACGTATAGCTGAGGCCGAGAGTCACTGCCGGCACGACCGAAACCGATACCCCTGCCTCGATACCCTCCTGGTTTACTTTGCCTACGTTCTGGAAGGTGTTGTTGGGGAAAGTGCCGAACGGGCTGATAAAGTTCTCGATCGCCTGGTGAAAGAAGGCCAGCTCGAAACCGACCCGGTCCTGCCACAATGCTCCTCGGGCCCCGACCTCGTAGTTCGACGAGATCTGGGGCTCAAGCGCCTCGTTGAAGCCAAACGCACCGCCAGGGAGAGTCCTTAGCTCGCCGATCACGGGGGTCTCGAAGCCTTCACTGAAGGTGGCGTAGAGCGACACTAGCGGTACCGGTCTGTAGGTCAGTCCCAGCTTGGGGGTGAACTTCTCGTAGATGCGCCTTGCAAAGCTCCCGGGGCGGACGAGATTGCTGGACGAAAATCGGACGTGGTCGAAGCGTCCGCCCACCGTAAATGTCAGCTCTGGGCGGAGGCTGAACTCTTCGAGAGCATAGACCCCAACCGTGCTGGCGTGCTCTTCTGTCTCCGCCAAAGCCGCGCCGGTCGTGAGGCTAAAGGTTCCGGTTGTGATGGGGGTGTTCTGAACATCAACGCCTACGGTGAACCGATTGCTCCGCCCCAGCACGGGTCGAAGGAGGAGGTACCGCAGGTTGGCTCCCCGGTTAGTGAAGTCCTGGGGGATGCGCACCCCGATCTGGAAAAAGGGACCCAGATGGCGGGGAATGTAATATCCGGTGAAATCGAGGACGTCTTGTCCGAACACCTCCCGCCGGTAGTTGAGACCGAAGCGGAATTCCTCCACCACCGACCGGACGTCGCTCGCGATGAAGACGGAGTCGGCCTGCCGGATGTCCTGGTTGAACTGAGTTTCGGTCAGTGGACCCGGTGACTCCTGGAAGTTCCGGTCGAAGGCGATCACGGTAGTGAGCCGGGAGCGGTCCTCGAAGGTGAAGCTCAGCTTGCTGTCGAAGCCGGTACTGGTGAAGACAGAGTGGTCGCGGAATCCTTCCTGGTCGGTGCGAAAGCCGCTGATACGCCAGCTCGCGCGGTCGCTCCGGCCCCCCACCTTGATGTGCTCGCGGAATAGATCGTAGCTGCCCAGCGTCTGCCGGTACTGGACGGTACTTCCCCGCGGCGCTTCCTCGGTGATGATGTTCACTACGCCCCCGGATTGGTTTCCGTAAAGGGCAGAGGATGGTCCCTTCAGCACCTCGATCCGCTCGACCGACTCCAAGTCGATATTGATCAGATCTTGGGCCGAGCCACCGGCGTTGTTCTTGGGAATTCCATCCACAAGGACCTTCACCCCGCGCACCCCGGACCCGGCCGGGCTATTGGCGCGGGTTCCGGTTCCGCGAATGATGATGCGGGTGCGCGAGCCAGTTCCCCCGAGCTCATCCTCCACCCGAACGCCGGGAACCCGGCGCAGGGACTCCTCGAGGTTGGTGGCTTTGCGTCCCAGCTGCACATCCTCTCTGGTTACGACGCTGACAGCCGCAGCGACATTGCCGAGCTCCTGCTCGTCACGGCTAGCTGTAACGACCAGCTCCTCGAGGACAGCGGCGTTGAGCTGGACATCCACCGTGCGGCTTTCCAACCCGGATACCGCCACTGTGGCTGTGCCGGCGCGAAACCCGGGAAGTCGCGCCCGAATCTGATAGACCCCGGGACGGACCGACGAGAAGACGTAACGTCCGGCGCTATTGGTTGCCGTTCGCCGGAGCACTGGCCCGGCAGAGTCCGCCAGATCGACCGAAGCCCCGGACAATGGCGCTCCCGCAGCACCGGTGATGGTCCCAGCGACTGCGGCCTCCTGAGCTAGGCAGAGTCCGGGCACGGTGATTATCAGGAGAAAGGCGGTGAGAATCCTCATGCTGGGCCCCATGGTTGTGCTCCTCGAGGAGGGGTCGTCGGTTGAGTGCCGGTCTGTTCGCTTCATCGAATAACCTTCGAAAAACAGAAGTGTACCCTTCGAGTTTTTCCTGGCTTCCGCTCGGAGGATGACTCACATCACTCGGTTTTCCGGACTGCTTCGAGGAATGCGCGAAAGTGCTGGTGCAGCGCTTGGCCTGCGGTGGTTAGGAGATACATGCTGCCTGGCGGACTATCGGGGATAACGAGGCGGAGGACGAGCCCCACCCGCTCGAGCTCATGCAGTGTATCGGCCAAACTTGAGGAACTGACGCCCAGTGTCTGCTGGAGACCGGAGAAGCGCGCGTCTGCCCCCGAGCCGATCAGGTTCACGACGGGCATAGCGTACTTGCGTCCGATGACGTGCACCAGGTGGACCATTTCGCAACAGCAGTGCGCCGAGGTGCTCGAGCCGGTATCCGCACAGCCGCAGCTTCCCTCCCGCCCTTTCAACGCGCGCTCCATCGGAAGTCCCCGGCCGGTCACTAAAGAGTCAGCACCCCGCTTTACCCTATCCCCCGCCGGCGAGTTGTCAAGCGATCTCGGGTAGATTCCAGTGCCTGCACCAGATGGAACAGCCTTATTGTCGGTCCTGTTCGCAGCGGCGGGCACCGAGAGGTATGCTTCCGGTCCACAGGGTAGGCGGTACCACGTACGGAACTCTATGCTCATGTTAGACGACTGGCTCCTGGGAATCGGTGGTAACGGCCTGATGGTGCTCGCGGTAGCACTGCTGCTGGGTCTCCGGCACGCCACCGACCCTGACCACCTCACGGCAGTCTCTACACTCATCCTTTCGGACCAGCGCGACGGCGCGCGGCGGGCCGGGGCGCTAGGCCTCGCCTGGGGGCTTGGTCATGCCACGACACTGCTGGCATTCGGGCTGCCGGTGGTCCTCTTCCGGCGGTATCTACCAGAGGGGCTGATCCGGGGCGCTGAAGTCGCCATTGGCCTGGTCATCATCCTTCTCGCCCTCAGACTCCTGAGGCGGTGGGCCCAAGGCTACTTCCACGTCCATCCCCACATCCACGATGGGGTGCAGCACTCCCACCCACACGTACACGAGGGTGGCCCGGCCAGCCACGCCCCGACCAGTCACAGCCACCTGCACGCCCAACAGTTGGGGCGCTCGCCGCTGGCGGCATTCGGAATCGGGATGGTGCATGGAATTGGCGGTTCGGCGGGGGTGGGAATTCTGATGGTCGGTGCCGCGTCGAGCCAGGCGGCAGGAGTCGTGGCGCTGCTCCTCTTTGCCTCCGCCACCGCGATATCAATGGCCCTGGTCTCCTCCTCCTTTGGCTATGCGCTGGCGCGGGGGTCCGTGGCCCGGCACGCCGGCTCCCTCATACCCGCACTGGCTCTAGCCAGCCTGGCATTCGGGGCCTGGTATGCACTCGATGCCGCCGGCGGTACATCCCTCTTCTGAGCTGCGACTCAGGACCCCGATTTCTGGCCTAGTGAGAGGACGTACGCTGCACAGGCCTTGATATCCTCGTCGCTGATGGTGGAGCCACCCTTGGGGGGCATCGGAATCCCGCTCTTGGACTCCTCCTTGGTGACCCCGTGAATGATCTGCGCCTCGATCTCCTCGAGCGTGCCCTTGCTGTGAATCCACTCCGCATCCGTCAGGCTGGGACCAACCAGGCCCTCCCCTTTGCTGCCGTGGCAGGCGTAGCAGTTGCCGGGTCCGTGAAAGACCGCATCTCCCTGGGCGACCAATGCTGAAGAAGGCGCGCCGGTGGCTGGCGTCTCCGAACCAGCCGGGGGGGCGGCCGGTGTGGCCGAGGTCTCCGAGGTGGCCTGGGCGGCGGCGGGTGCCGCTCCAGCCGTCACGAGCGAGGCGAGAAGACCGAAGCGGGTCCACATGTCCATCTGTCAGCTCCTGGGGAAGGGGGCCTTCGCATCAGATATACCCGCCCGGTGAGCTTGGTCAAGCCTGCCTTGAGCAGCGAAGGGACAGGCCTTACTGATCGGTTGCGATCGGCCGAATCTCGACCCTGCGGTTAGTTGCGCGCCCGCGCGGGGTGGTATCAGGTGTTCGCGGCATACTGGATCCGTATCCTCGGGCAACCATCTGCTGGAACGGCACCCCCTTGGCCACGAGGTAATTTCGCACCGCCTCCGCCCTCAGGTTGGAGAGATGCATGTTGTCGGCCGGTGTTCCACCCTCGTCGGTGTGGCCGCCGATCTCCACCCGAAGACTCGGATTGGCCGCGAGTACTTTCGCTATCGAGTCGAGCACCACATACGCGCTGGCCTGAAGGCGTGCGCTTCCGGTGCCGAAGGTGACGCCTTCCAGCACCATGGGCCGCCCACCCCCCATAGCCTGACCGCTTGGCTGCGGCTGCGGCTGCGGCTGCGGCTGTGGCCGGGGTTGGGGTGGTCGCACCGCCGAGGTGTCGACGCGGGGTGCCGGCTGCTGTCTTCCCTGCTGCCCCGCTGCGCACCCGGCAGCGTTGACGCTGGCCCCTGCCGGGGTCCTGGGGCAGCGGTCCAGTCCATCGAGCGTTCCGTCACCATCCTCGTCACCCGGGCAACCCAGGGCATCTACCGTGGCGCCTTTGGGCGTGTCCGAACAGCGGTCCAGCCCATCGGCAATACTATCCCCGTCGTTGTCGCGCGGGCAGCCGATGGCGTCCACCAGAACGCCCGTTGGAGTATCGGCACACCGGTCGATTCCATCGGCGATGTTGTCACCATCGCTGTCCTGGCCGCACCCCGTCGCGTCAACCAGGGCGCCGCTTCCGCTGCTGGGGCAGCGATCGACGCCGTTGGGTACCCCATCCCCGTCGCCATCGGCCGGGCAGCCGCGCCCATCCACCTGCGCGCCTGCTGGAGTACCGGTGCAGCGGTCACGGTTGTTCAGGATCCCGTCGCCGTCGCTATCCGGAATCGGCTTGCTCCCCAGCATTAGGCTGACGCCGAGGTTCACACCGTAATTGGAGAAGGTGACAGTCGAGCCGGTTCTGGTCTTGCCGCGATTGGGCTGAATCACGCCCTCAGCCCGTACCATGAGGATCGGGGTCAGGCCGACGCGAGCTCCAAGCCCCGCGACGAACATCGTGGTGGTGCCGCAAATCGTTGCGCCGGAAACCGCACAATCGCCGCCATATTTTGTCCCCCCAAATCCGAGCTTGGCATAGCCCCAGTTCCGGGCACCTAAGGGCAAGTTGTAGAGCAGAGACGCCGAGCCCGTCTTGACCCCGATTTTAGTATCCGTAGTCTTGGGCTTGGCACTCGCAGTGGACCCCTCGGCCTCGACCGAAAAGTTGAGTGGTAGCCAGAGGCCGATGCGCAGCAATCCTCCAAAGGTGCTTCCCAGGCCAGCGATGCTGTCGTAGGCCTGGTAGCCCCCTGCGGCACTGGCTTCGAAGAGATTCCGGCGCTCCTGCGCCTGGGTATTCGACGCGTACGCAAGGGTAGCCACAAGAACGCCCAGGTGCCGCAGCGCCCGGGCCCATCCCCCGCCGGGGAACCGATAGGTTCGCATGGGTCAAATAGATACGATGGGAGGGTGAAGCTGACAAGGAGCGGGGTCACATCGGGGCCGGTCCCCTTGGCATCCCCTCCCGGCGTCACTACGATTCGCGGCGGTGCGTGCCCGCATCTCGTGAAAGGGTTCCAACAATGCTAGTCACCATTCAATACTGTGTGGTTTGAAACTATAAACCCCGAGCCGCCAGTTTGGCGACTGAGTTGAAGCAGGCCTTCCCCGACACTGAAGTGAAACTGATCGAATCCTCCGGTGGGGTGTTCGAAGTGGCGGTCGACGGCAGGCCGGTATTCTCCAAGAAGGCATCCCGGCGACATGCCGAGCCCGGAGAAGTCCTGAAAGCCGTCCAGCAGCTGCGAAGTGGTAAGTGACCCATGCGCATTGCTATCTCCACCGGCGGGGGTGACGCCCCCGGTCTGAACGCGGTGATCCGGGCCGTGGTACTCTCGGCTTATAACCGCGGGTGGCGGTCGTACGGCATCCAGCGGGGCTACGAAGGTCTCCTCAGCTTCAACGGTGTCGTCCCCCTGGGGCCGGCGCAGGTCCGTGGCATCACCCACCTCGGCGGAACCATTCTGGGCACTACCAACCGTGGCAACCCGTTTCGCTACGTGACCAGGGATGCTGAAGGAAACGCGCAGGAGACCGACCGGTCCAATGACATGGTTGCCGCATTCCAGGCCAGTGGGTTCGACGCCCTGGTCTCGATCGGGGGCGACGGCAGCCTGCAGATCTCATATGAGCTCTGGAAGAAGGGACTTCCTGTCGTTTGCGTTCCCAAGACCATCGACAACGACGTGAGCGGTACTCAACGCACGTTCGGGTTCGACACCGCGGTAAGCACCGCCACGGAAGCGATAGATCGGCTCCATTCGACGGCGGAGAGTCATGACCGCGTCATGGTGGTCGAGCTCATGGGCCGATACGCGGGCTGGATCGCGCTTTGCAGCGGCCTGTCCGGAAGCGCCGACGTCATTCTGTTGCCTGAGATCCCCTTCGACATCGAGAAGGTCTACGCCAAGATCCGGGCGCGCGAGGCCGCCGGCCGGCATTTCAGCATCGTGGTAGTCGCCGAGGGAGCGCGATCCAAGGACGGGGCCATCGAGCTGCTGGAACGCCGCGGCGTTGGAACCGTCGATCGCCTGGGCGGGATTGGCAGCAAGGTGGCTCGCGCAATCGAGCACTCCACCGGCAAGGAAACTCGGACCCTGGTGCTGGGCCACCTTCAGCGCGGCGGTTCCCCGACCACATACGACCGGCTCCTCGCGCTCCGGTTCGGCGCGGCCGCGGTGCGGGCGATTGCGGACGGCGCCTTCGGCATCATGGTCGGGCTCAAGGGGCCCGGCATCGAGCAGGTGCCGCTGGAGGAGGTCGTGGGGAAGACGAAGAACGTGCCGCTCGACTCCGATACCATCACGACGGCGCGGGAGTTGGGTATCAGTCTGGGGGACTAGGTTCACCGTTCACCGTGTACGCTTCTGGTATGCTCACCTATCCCGCGACTCCCACTGACGACATAGCCGACGTCCTTCACGGCGAAACCATTGCCGACCCGTATCGTTGGCTGGAAGACGGCGGCTCATCAGAGACGCGAATCTGGACCGAGCAGCAAAACGCGATCACCGAAGCCTATCTAGCGGGGGCTCCGGGGCGCGATCGGGTTAATGGACGGCTGGAAGAGCTGCTGGCGATCGGTGTGCTCAGCGTACCGATGCCAAAACACGGCCGTTACTTCTATCTCCGGCGCGACGGACGGCAGAACCAGCCGGTGCTCTACTGGCGGGATGGCGTGAATGGGCCCGACCACATTGCGGTCGATCCGAACGCGTTGAACGAGTCCGGCACCACCGCTCTGGATTGGTTCTACCCCAGCGAGAATGGCCGCCTTCTCGCCTTTGGGCTCTCGGAAAACGGGAATGAAGAGAGCGTCCTCCACCTGCTCGACCTCGATACCGGACGGGAGCTACCGGACCGGGTGCCCCGAATGCGGGCCGCCTCCCTGGCGTGGCTTCCCGACAGTACCGGCTTTTACTACACCCGCTACCCCGCACCCGGAGAAGTGCCTTCGGGGGAGGAGCAGTACCACCGTGCCATCTACTTCCATCGGCTCGGTGTCGAATCAGCGGTGGATCCACTGATTTTCCAACCTACCACGAAGGAGTATTGGCCCGGTGTGGGCCTCTCCCCCGACGGGCGTTGGCTCATCATCAGCGTGGCACGAACCTTCGATCAAGTGGATCTCTACATTCAGGACCTCCTGTCGGGGAGCATGCTGGTTCCGGTCGCCCAGGACCTGCCGGCGTCGTTCGAAGGGGAAATTTCGCACGGTCGCCTCTTCCTGCGGACCAACCTCGATGCACCGACCTACCGGCTGTATGTCGTGGATCCCGAGCGCCCCGACCGGGGCTCCTGGCGCGAGATCGTGGCATCGAGGGCCGATGCGGTGCTGGAGAGCGTTGCGGTGGCGGGAAACCGACTGGTCCTCGGCTACCTCGAGCGTGCATCCTCGCGTCTGCGACTCACTGATCTGGAAGGCCGCCCCATCGAGGACGTACCGCTCCCGACACTGGGGAGTCTCTTCGGGGTCGGGGCCGAGTGGGACGGCCGCGAGCTCTTCTACGGTTTCTCGTCTTACGCCGTGCCTCCAAGCGTCTACCGGATCGACCTCGAGACCGGCATCTCATCGCTCTGGCGGCGGGTCGAGGCGACAATCGACCCCACGAAGTACGAGGTCGGGCAGGTGAGCTACGCCTCCAAGGACGGCACCCCAATCTCGATGTTTCTGGTGCATCGCGCCGGAATGGCGCGCAACGGAGACAACCCCACCTACCTTACCGCCTATGGCGGGTTCAACATCAGCATGACTCCCGGCTTCTCCCGCTCACTGCTGCTGTGGCTGGAGCAAGGCGGCGTTGTGGCTGTCCCCAATATCCGGGGCGGTGGCGAGTATGGAGAGGGTTGGCACCAGGCGGGGATCCTGGCCAACAAACAGAACAGCTTCGACGATTTCATCGCCGCGGCCGAGTGGCTGATCCGCGAGCGGTATACTCGCGCCGAGCGTCTGGCGGCCGCTGGAGGCTCCAACGGAGGGCTTCTCATGGGGGCGGCACTCACCCAGCGGCCCGAGCTGTTCCGCGCGGTCCTGATCCAGGTTCCGCTGCTGGACATGCTCCGATATCACCGTTTTCTGATCGCACGGCTGTGGATCCCGGAGTATGGCTCCGCCGAGGATGCCGAGCAGTTCCGCTGGTTGCGAGCCTACTCGCCCTATCATCACGTCCGACCCGGGGTGGCATATCCGGCGGTGCTCCTCGCTACCGCCGAGAGTGATACCAGGGTCGATCCAATGCATGCCCGGAAGATGGCCGCCCGGCTTCAGGCCGCCACGTCCGCCGAGCGCCCGGTTCTGCTCCGGCTCGAGGCGCGGGCCGGACATGGAGCCGGGAAGCCGCTCTCGAAAATTCAGCAGGAGCTGACCGACAGCTGGACCTTTGTGTTTTTCGAGTTGGGGGTCCACGTTTGATCAGGAGTGCTGGCTATTGGCCTTGGGCTATGGGCTTATTTCTGGTCGCCGGCGCAGCCAATAGCCAATAGCCACCTAATACGAGGTCACAGATCATGGCTCAGCATCTCAAACCTGCCATCGTCACCATGGCCCACCCGGCTGAATGGCTGGCGGTTCTCCGGATCGTGGTGGGGCTTTACTTCGTCAAGTCGCTGGTCACCAAGATGAGTCTGGTCATGGTCGGCGGTGTGTTGCCCATACCAGGCGTCTCGCCCCGCTGGCTGGAGGTGATGCCGAAGATCGTGACCCGGCAGGCCTCGGAGAACCCGATCGCCTTTTACAAGCATTTTCTCGAGACGACGGTTCTTCCCAACAGCGCTCTCGTTGCTCAGTTGACGGCGTGGGGTGAGACGGTCGTCGGCATAGGGCTCACGCTTGGCCTGCTCACGGGGGCGGCATCCCTGATAGGTCTGGTGCTGGTAATCAACTACGGTTTAGCGACGCAGTGGATGTCGCCCGGCCAGCAGGGCTTTCACCTGGTGCTGTTTTTCCTCATGCTGGCCTTCTTCTTTGCCCGCGCCGGGCGCACCTGGGGACTCGACGCCTGGATAGCCGGTCGCAGGCCTCGATCGTTGTGGGCACGCCGGCCGCTCTCCTAGCCGCCTTGCCGCCTTCCTGCCTTTCGCCGCATGCCCCCGGCGACACCGTCGGCCTCACAATGGGCGTCGCGCGCGCTATAGATCAGACAAAACACTCCGTCGGATTTCCAGCGATGGTACCACAGGCGCATCGCGATCCGGTCCTGACCCGAAAATCTGGTCGAGGGAAGGTCGTCGGTGTAGAGCGCAATATGGGTGTGGACGGTTCCGGACCACTGGGGCGGGCCACACTGCTCCACCGAGCCGGTGGCGGAGATGCCCATCGAGTCGGCGTCCTCCGGCTCGAGGGGTGCGACTGCGGTCACGAATACGGTGTCGTGGCGGATGGAGCTCGCCAGGCAAGCGACCCGCTCCTCCCGTGCGGCCAAGCTGTTCTGCCAGAGATCCCGCAGGGCGCGCCCGGCGTCCGGACTGAACCGAAAGGAGGGCTTGGGGCGGGCGGTGCCATCTTGCGCGGCCAGCTGCGGTAATGGGGCGAGGCAGAAAGCAGTGACGAGGCTTCCTAGGGGCAGCCGGAGACGAGTCAGTAGCGTGAGCGAGGAAAGAGGACCGCGCCTTGGGGCCCCTCGATTTCGCAGATGACCTCCTCGGCGCTGTACAGAAGGCAGAAGATTCCATCTTCCCGCCAGCGCCTCCACCAGAGCATCATGATGCCGCGGTCCGCTCCGGAGAACAGCGAGTAGGGCTGACGCCCGTCGCGAAGGGCTACGTGGGTGTGCACCGTGCCCCGCCAGCTCGGAGGGCCGCACGTCTCCAGGGATGCGCCGGCCGATACACCGAGCGAATCGGAGGCCCCCACCTCGAGGGGAAACACTGCTGAGATTCGCACGGTATCAGCCTCGATCGAGCCCGCCAGACAGGCGACGCGCTCGGCCTTGGCACTCAGGCTTGCTTCCCACAACCGGTGGAGCTCGGGTTCGGCGCTGGGCTCGAAACGAAAGGTGGTTGGGACCCGCGCCGGCCAGTCAGCAGCAAGCAGCAGGGCAACCATTCCAATGCGGACCGTACCGCCGAGGAGGGCCATTGCGGCTGCTACGATCCGGCGGGGCCTGAGCCGATGGCTACCCCCCAGGGGATCTTGCCCACAGGGACCTTCTTCAGCACCTGCATCTTCTCGGTATCCACCACAGAGACATCGTTGGAGGGCCCGTTGGCCGTGTACAGCTTCTTTCCGTCTCGGGTGAGTGCGATGCCCCATGGGCGCTGCCCGACGGGAGTCGTGGCGATCACCGCATTGGTCGCGGCGTCGATCACCGAGAGGGTGCCACCCCGGCCGTTGGCGACATAGACTCGCTTGCCATCGGGCGACACTACCACCCCCATAGGCTTCGAATCCTTGGGCAAATCGATGACCTTTATGATCTTCTTCGATCGAGGGTCGATCACCCAGACGGTGCCGTCGACCTCGGATGTCACGTAGGCCCGGCTGCCATCGGAGTTGAAAGCCAGGTCGCGAGGCCGTTTACCGACCCGGATCATCTGCATGACCTTGCCGGTATTGGTATCGATGAGCGTCAAGTTGTGATCGGTCTCCCCGGTTATCCAGACCACCGAGCCATCGGGCTGGAGCCGGACTCCCTCCGGCTCCCGGCCCACCGCCACAGTAGACTGGACCTTTCCACTGGCGATGTCCACGATGGACGCGGTATGGGCATCCTCGTTGGAGACGAACATGGTGGACCCGTCCTGGCTGATGTCGAACGTCTCCGGATCGGATCCGCCGGGCAGCACCCGAGTCACCCGCCTGGTGGCCACGTTCACCACGGCAACCCCATCCTTGCTCTTGTCGGTCGTCAGCTTTTCGCACTCCTCGTCCGGCATGGTCGGCGGGCACTTGGGTGATCCACTGAGGGCCACGAATACGGTCTTACCATCGGGAGCGATACGGACGCCGCGTGGTCGGGTGCCAACCGGAATGACCGCTACCACGCTATCCGTACGAGTGTCGATGACGGTGAGTTCCTGGGAGTCTTCGTTGGTCACGTAGGCCAGCTCACTGGCCGGCATGACCTCGCCGGCGGTCGTGTCGGGGGAGGGCTGCTCCTTCCCACAGGCGGCGAGCAGCCCGACTAGAACTGTCATCCTGAGCCCGTTCGCTGCGCTCAGGGCAGGCTCCGCGAAGGATTTAGTGGGAAGCATCGAAGATCGCCTTGTCACGGTTCCGGGCCTGGTCGAGTCCCTTGATTTTGTTCCGCCCGAGAACACCGGTAAAGATTGCTCCGTCGAGATCAGCCTTGTCGAGTTTGACGTCGGTCAGGTCTGCCCCGGAAAGATCGGTCTGAATCAGCATGCTGTTTCTGAGATCGGCGCCCACCAGGCGAGCCTTGGCCAGCGTGGCGTGAGACAAGTCCGCCTTGAAGAGATTGGCACCCGACAGATCAGCACCGGTCAGATCCGCGCCCACGAAGGTTGCCCGCATGACCCCCATTGACTGGTTGCCCGGATCCGCACCCATATTCGCGTTGCGCAGGTTTGCCCCCACGAGCTTGGCCGACCGCAGGTATCCAATGATTCTGGTCCCTGAAAGCTGGGCCCCGCTCAGATTGGCAGATTCGATGATAGTGGCGAACAGGCTCGCACCGGTGAGGCGTGCTCCCTTGAGATTGGCACGCCGAAGGACAGTACCGTCGAGATTGGCCTTCGTCAGGTCGGCCTCGGTGAGGATTGCATCCGTGAGATCAGAGGTAAAGAGATTTGCCCCACTGAGCTTGGCGCCGGCCAGGCGCGACCTGGTCAGATTGGCGCGCTTGAAGTCCACGCCGCGGAGATCGAGCTTGCTCAGGTCGGTATTGGAGAGGTCGGGTGCTTTTTCCTCGGTGCCGGCCGCCAGGCGAGCCTTGACCTGCTCCAGCGTCAGCCGTACGGCCGGGCTGTCGGCGTCGAACCGGGTGGGGTAAACACCGACGCCCGCCCCCTCCGCCACGGTCGCCATCAGGGCCGCCAGGGTAAGCAGAGGCGCGAGCGTGAACAACGGCGTCATGGGCATTCCCGCAATGTACTCCGTTTCCAGGACCGGCCGGAACCTAGGCTCCTGGTTTGAGCGCCGGCCGCCCCGGGGCCAGTTTGGCGTCGCTCCGGCCCTTCACGTAGGCGTAGATCTTGTCGATGGTGGCCGGCTCCATGCCGAGGGCACACCATGAGGGCATTCCCTTGGCCGGACGGCCGGCGCAGACGGCCTGCACGAAAAGCTCCTTCGTGTTAATCGGGCCATCGGGCTTGAGCGACAGGATCAGATGCGGGGCGATGGTGGGGCCCTGAACATCCTCTCCGTGACATCGGGCGCAGTTGAGGTTGAACTGCTTCCAGCCGTCGTACACCTCCTGGGATACGGTGTCCCGAGGCGCCTGATGATACTGGTCGCGCAGCTCCTGTGCTTGCACACTGGCGGCAACCGAGCTCAGGCCCAAGACCAGGGCGGCTCCCAGCAACATCAGGCGGGCCCTTGTCGAGATGGGCGTACGCATGCTCGCAGCGCGATCCTTTCGGGCAGAGAGGGATGCTTGAGAAACCTGGTGGGCCGGCAGGGTTGGCTAGCGGTTGGCGGCTCGTCCTGAGTCCGAGGGAAGCGGAGCAGCAGGGATCGGGAACGTCGGAACGCCGTACTCT
>JBKJZM010000176.1:0-10221 GCA_046715295.1 Gemmatimonadales bacterium
CCGTGAGGGCGCTGGCCACCCGCGCCGCCGGGGCTGTCCGGTCGCCGGAGTTAGCTCCACCCGTATCAAAGCAGACACTTCCCACTCATAAGGCAGTCGACCGCTCCAGCTCCTTGCGCAGGCCTGCGCGGGCCCGGGCCAGCTTGGTTTCGTCCTCAGTCGCCGTGTTGAGCACATACGCTCCATGCACCACCACGTGCTCCGGGGCGATTTTCGCCTGGACCAATGCCGCACGAAAGCGTTCGACGCGCTCCGGCCGGATTGACGCCTTATCGCCGTAATACTGAGGGGGCGCGGTGAAGATCTGCAGGGCCTGCATTCCGGCATGGCCCGCGCGGAGGGCCGCCATGTGGATCCCGCCATTGGCCACTGTGTGGGCCCCAATAAACCGATCCACCAGCCCTCCGTTCCGCTGAATCAGTGACGGTCGCCACAGACGAAAGTGAGCCGAGCCGCGATCCTATGCGACGACGATCACAACTTCAGAGGAGGTTAACGTGGCACAGGACAAGAACGAAGCCGTCAACAGCTACATTACCGATATGCTCGCGCTCGAGGACCATATCGAGAAGGCCCTTCGGGGACAGCTCGAGGACCTGAAGGATTATCCCGAGGTGACCCGCGAGCTTAAGCAAATTCACCAGAAGGTCGAGCACCACATCTCTGACCTCAAGAAGCTGGGGGAGCGGCGAGCGGCGGGCGGTCCGGCAGGCTTGATCAAGCGGGCGGGCTCGGCAGTGCTGGGACTCGGGGCCGCGGCCATCGACTTGGTGCGAACCGAGGGGCTACCGAAGAATCTCCGGGACGACTACACGGCCTTCAGTCTTGCGACGATTGGGTACGTGATGCTCCACACCACCGGGTTGGGGCTCGATGATCGGGAGGTGGCTGATCTTGCCCACCAGCACTTTGCGGACTACGCCGAAGCCGTCACCCGGCTGCACAACATCATACCGGCGGCGGTGATCCGGTTCCTCAAGGAAGACGGGCTACCGGTACGTGAAGACGTGCTGCCGGAGATCAGCCGGACAATAGAGGCGGTGTGGCACTCGGAGTCGGATCAGGCGCCACGGGCTCAAGAGGTATCGATCGGACCGCACCGTTAGTACGCTGACCGTTTCGCTCCCCGTTGGCCCGATCAGAGTGATGCCGGCAAAAGAATAGCCTTGCCGGCATCACGTTAAGGGGCTCGAAGTCCTGACGTACCAGGCCAAAGACCTGCTGAAGGTACGGCAGCACAGTGCGGGTGAACTGGTAGACCAGAAACGCGCCTGTGGGATGAAGCATCGAGTGGGTCTTGCGCAGGATGGTGTCCCGAACATGGGGCGGCATGGTCGTGTACGGGATACCGGATATCACGTAGTCGGCCTGGCGCAGGTTCAGGCGTGCCAACGCGGCATCGGCGTCCGCCGCCGAGCCGTGAACGACATGCAACCGGTCGTCCCGCACCCTACCCCGGAGAAACCGGACGAAGTCGGCGTTGGTCTCCAGGGCAATAAGCACCGCGTCCGGCCTCATCCGCCGGAGGATCTCGGTGGTGAACGTGCCGACCCCAGGCCCATACTCTACAAATACCCGAGCCCGGGCCCAATCGACTTCACTCAGCACCTTGTTGACCAAAAATCGGGAGCTGGGGATCAAGCTACCAAGCATCTTCGGATGCTTGATGAAGTTGCGGCCAAAGAGCAGGATTTGCGCCGAACGCGAGGAGTGCGGTGCGGGCACGGTGAGGGGTCTGCCTTTCACGAGAGGTCTTGCCCGCCCCAACTGCCCGGCGCCGGACACAGCCGGCGCCGGCGGGCGGATGAAGTATCCAGCACGCCCGGAAGGGAGCTAGTGGCTCTTTGCAGTGTCCCTCTTCAACTCACCTTCCTTGCGGACGGTGTCCGCCCGAATAGTGGTGTCGCTGGTGACGATCGTGGTATCCTGGGTCGACCTGGTGGTGACGGTCGTGTCGACCGATTCGGTCCGGCCTGAGTCCTCGGCGCGCCGATTGTCACACGCGGTCAGCCCGGCTACCAGCGCTAATCCTGCCAATATCGTCTTCATTTGTCCCCCTCAATGAGTTTGCTCCCGCCCAGCCCTGGGCCCTGCTTCCCGAGTCCGATCCGTCGGAACGGACCTAGATGTTGCAACTCAGCGGCCAACCGGTGCCGTGATATGTCTCACCGTTGTGCCATTGGTCGATACCGAGGGGCCCGCAAGTTTAGCCCGGGAGCGGCGTCCCTGCAACGGTATACTCTCAAATGACCGGGCCCGCTGAGGCTCAACAACCCGTTCTATCGTCTGCCCACCACCGAGATGTTCCAGCGGTGGCGGCACAGCACGCCGCCGAATTTTCAGTTCACGGTGAAGGCCAGCCGGTACATTACCCATGTTAAACGGCTGCGTGGCGTCGGGGACGAGCTGGCTCTATCTCTGGACCGCGCGGACCACCTGGGACCGAAGCTTGGTCCCCTTCTGTTTCAGCTTCCTACCAACGGCTGATCGACCGCGGCGTTGCACTGCGCATTCCGGTCGGCGGTGGGCTGCACCCCGATCGGATCACCACGGCGCCGTTTACCTACATCCGAATGCACCGGGGGCGGGAGCCCGAAGGCGGATTCACGGAGGGTGAGCTTGCATCCTGGGCTGCGCAAATACGCGCGCTTCGAAGCTCGCGGAAGGAGGTCTACGTGTACTTCAACAACGACTGGGGCGGGTACGCGATACGAGATGCGGTCAGGCTGAGAGAGATGCTAGGGGTCCAGCACTAGGCTTCCTTCAGCTCTCCACCCACCGGCTCAGCTCGGACGCGGGCTTCCGGCGGCGCGGCGGATCCTGTTCGGCGGGATAGCCGAGGGAGATGAGGCCCACCACCCGGAACTTCTCGGGAACGCCGGCAAGCTCAACCAGCTCCGGGTCCCGCATTATTCCGCCGGACTTGAGATAGGTGCCGAGGCCCAGCGACTCCGCCGCGATCATCAGATTGGCAATGGCCATCATGGTCGCGGCGTAGTCTTCCTCACGGGTAATCTCATCCGAATTGACCGCCGCCATGGCCACGATGTAAATCGGGGTCTCCCGCGATTCCCGGCGTACCTTGTCGGCGCCGGCCAAAGCCTCGGGTTTGGACGGATCGGAGAACCGCTGGAGCCGGTGCCGGGCCCGGATGTCGGCCAGGCGATCCTTGGCCCCGCCGGTCAGCACCGTGAAGCGCCAGGGTTCCGTGAGCTTGTGGTTCGGCGCGCGCACCGCGCAGTCGAGCAACTGCTCAACCACCTCACGCGGCACGGGGTCGGATCGGAAGCGGCGCACCGATGTGCGCTGATTGATCGCGGTGATGGCATCCATGCACTGAATCTACCCCGTACTGGCGAGCACCGGAGACTCATTCCGATCGCGATACAGCCGTGCCACATAGGTCAGCGCCGCAACATCGTAGAGTGCGTGAGCTACGATCGGCGCGGTGAGGCTGCCCTGAAGCAGAAACAGACCTCCGAGATACAGCCCCGCCAACCCAGCCAGGACGGCGTAGGCCGGGGTGATGAAGTGAGCCAGCCCAAACGCTGCACTGGCAGCGACCAGCGCCCACGCTTCCGGCAGCACACGAGAGAGCCCCACCTGCACCACGCCGCGAAAGAGCACCTCTTCGGCAACTCCGGCTAGAGCTGCCAGCAGGGCCAGCTCCACCCGAGTACGCGGGGCCAGCAGCGGCCCGAGCTGCTCGACGACCAGCGCCACGAGGCGCCGTATGGATTTCGTACCGGTGAGGAGGGTCCAGCGGAGCCCGAGCAGCAGCGGCACCACCGCGACGATTCCGGTCCCGAAGGCGGCCAGAGTGGGCTGAAGCTGCTCGAGTGGCGAGATGTCGAGCCAGCGTCCCCCGCCCCATGCCAGGAGCAGCAGTCCCGCTTCTCCGGCAATGGCGAGGCGAAGAAAGGTCGGGCCCTCTGAGAGGCGTGAGCCCCTATGAGGAGTGCCTACTTGGCCCGCTCGAGATACACGCCATCCCGGGGATTTACCCGCACCCGCTCCCCCTCGCTGATGAACTCGGGAACCTGGATGGTCACGCCGTTGCTCAATTTCGCGGGTTTGGTGCTCGCCGTCTTCGTGGCGGTCTTCATCACCGGAGCGGTCTCGATCACCTCCAGCTCGGCCGTGGACGGCAGCTCGATCGAGATCGGCCGCCCATCGAGCCAATCCGCCTGGAAGTTCACTCCTGATTCCAGCCACTGCGCGTGCTCTCCTGCAGTTTCCAGGTCGAGGGTGTATTGCTCGTAGGTTTCCGCGTCCATGACGTGGACACCGTTGACGTCCCGATAGAGGACCTGGAGGTGCTTGGTATCCAGCCGGGCCTCATCGACGAACTCGGTGGCGCTGAATCGGTGTTCGAAGGTCGAGCCGGTGTTCAGATTTCTCATCCGGGCCTGGACGAAAGCCCGAAGGTTCCCAGGCGTCCGGTGGGTGAACTCCATGACCCGGCAGGGCTGGCCCTGGAAGAAGATCACATGACCCCGGCGTATATCAGTGGCCTTCATGCGTCCGAGCTCCCTCTGGGTGACGGTGGGCGGGGCTCCGCCCCGTGTGCACTGAAAATACACGGCATCCACGACTTTGGAGTGGGCCACCCTAGACACATCGGCGGGATGCCTGTTGTTTCTACCTTCACGTAAGCCGCATTCGCAGTCCACCATTTAAGGGCGGTGCAAGCGCCCCGGGACCGACCGCTCGCCATTGGCCAACCCCGCCGATTTTGGCCTGACACGCCACGATGACGACGAGCGGCTCCGCCTGGACGCGTGGCGCCGCAACGTCGGTGCTCGGGTTGCCCTCGATCTGACAGACCCTCAGGCCACTGAGCGGGCCCGGAGCGCTCGCAGTCTGGTTGTGTTGAGCTGGAACGTCTGGATCGGCCGGGGGCGCTTGCGGGAGGTCGTCTCCCGGATTCGGAATGGGGACTTCGCCGACCTCGGCGCCGACCCTGACGTGCCGCTGGTGGTGCTTGCGCAGGAGGCGTACCGGAGCGACTCCTCCATTCCACAGCATCAGGAGGGGCAGTCAGGACGAGTCTTGATTGCTCAGCTCGGACCGCAGGAAGACGTGGTGGAAACGGCGCGAGCGCTGGGCATGAACCTGCGCTACGCTCCTTCGATGCGGAACGGCTCCGAGCAGAGCGACCGGGGGAATGCGATCCTCTCCACTTTGCCGCTCGAGGGCGCCCACGCGGTCGAGCTGCCGCTGGTGTTACAACGTCGAGTAGCGGTCACCGCCACGGCCACGCTGGGCGACACCAGCGTTCGGCTGGTGAGCGCTCATCTCGATCCCCGCGGCCCACCGGGGCACAAGTGGCTCGGAGCCGCGGGACGGGCACTACAGGCTCAACATCTCATCGCGTCGGTCGATGACGACACCGCCATCCTCGGTGCCGATCTCAATCTGGGTCGGGGCCGACACGAACGTGCCTGGCGGCTGCTGGGCGAGGCCGGCTTCACCTTCGGTGTTCCACCCTCGCTTCCCCGGTGGCGCCACACCTTCCACGCCCTGCCCCGCCTGGTACTGGACTATCTTCTCGTCCGCGATCGGGCTGGTGTTATCACCGAGGCCACGGTGCAGCGGCTCGACCAGCACCCCCAGGACCGGGGGGCACGGGTCTTCGGCTCTGACCATCATCCGCTGCTGGCGCGGATCGATCTCCAACCCTCGAGCGGGGAGTCTCAATGAGCGAGTTGCTGGGGTTGGGATCCGATCTACCCTGGTGGGCCTGGACCCTGATGGTCATCGGCGTCATGGCGATCATAGGGGTCATCGGCGCCCTGTTCTTGCCCGACTGGCCCAGCGACGACTTTACGTTGGGGTTCGAGGCCGATCCTGGCTCGGAGACATTCGTGGAGTGGGCCTCGTGTTACTTGAACATCCCGGTCTTCCGGGGAGGTGAGGTCGCCATCCTGCAGAATGGCGACGCGTTCTATCCCGCCATGCTGGATGCCATCCGGAAGGCCAAGGATTCGGTCAATTTCGAGGTCTACATCTTCGAGCCTGACGAGATCGGGCGCGAGTTCATGGATGCGTTCAAGGAACGGGCGCGCGCGGGGGTGGAGGTGCGCCTGCTGCTCGACGGCTTCGGTGGGATCAAGATGACCAAGCGCTACCGGGACGAGCTACGCGAGGCGGGTGTGACTGTCTCCCGCTTCCGCCCGCTCGCGCTGCGAAGTCTGGTGCGTTTCTATAAGCGGACCCACCAGCGGGCGATTGTCATCGACGGCCGGATAGGCTTCACCGGCGGCGCGGCGGTGTCGAAGAAGTGGAAGGGTAACGTCGGGAACCCGCATGAGTGGCGTGACAGCATGACCCGGGTGACCGGGCCCATGGTCGCCGGCATCCAATCGGCGTTTGCGACCAACTGGGTCTACTGCTGCGGCGAAGTGATTGCCGGACCCCGTTTCTTCCCCACCTGCAAGCCCGGTCCCGGACCCTGCGGTCTTTCCGTGGTAAGCTCTCCATCCGACTCGATGCAACCCATTCGTCTCCTTTTCTGGGTCAGCTTCACCAACGCCAAGCGCCGTCTCTGGATCTGCAACTCCTATTTCATTCCTGACGACCGGCTACGAAGTGCCGCCATCGAGCGAGCGAAAAGCGGGGTGGACGTACGGGTCCTGGTGCCAGGCAATAATACCGACGCGCTGCCGGTTCAAGCGGCCGGGCGGAGCTACTACGAGGAGCTGCTCTCGGCCGGGATCAGGATCTTCGAGTTCCAACCCGCGATGATGCATGCCAAGACCACGGTGGTGGATGGGGCCTGGTCTATCGTGGGGTCGGCCAATCTGGACGAGCGCAGCATGGAGCTCAACGAGGAAAACGTGCTGGGGATCGCCGACAAGGACTTTGCCCAGGCTATCGAGCGGGGAGTGACGGCCGACTTCGCGCGATCACGGGAGATTATGTTGGAGGACTGGCGCAAGCGCTCGATTTTCCGACGCGGCGTGGAGCGAGTTTGTAAGGTCTTGATCCAGCAGTATTAGAGGAGGGCTATTGGCTATTGGCTGTTGGCCGTTCCCAATGTCTGGTGCTCACTCGTGAATGCCACCGCCGACGGGGCTATTCGTATCACGGAGTAGCCATTGGCCAATAGCCAATAGCCTTCTCATCACACCGGCCCGTTGAACGCGGGGTCACACACTCTGGTTCGGAGGTCGGTCTCCTGTCCTCGGTACCAGCCCCCCCGGAACTCGAAATGCCGCTCGTCCAGGAGCCGCATGCCAAGCGCTTCTGTGCCCCGCTGTTGGACCTGCCAGAGGAGCACCCGGGCACCCATTTCGGCAGCAGGCTCCCATATGTCGGGCGTCAGCGGAGGGTACAGGCCCGCATACTCCGGCTTTAACCTGGCCTGCCGGGCTGTCGAATCCATGCCCCCTCCGGGGACTTCAGGTTGGCGCGGTGGTACCCGCGGGTTGGAAGGCAGACATAATGCTCGGTTGCGCACCAGTCCACCAGGGGTTGCGAGCTTGTGGCCCAACTTCAAATCCACCGCAACCCCTGGGCCGCAACCGACTTCAAGGCGGGGCAGGCAGCCATACCGGGCTGTCTGAGCTCGGAGCGTGAAACGGGATCGTCGTTCGAGGTGGGATCAACAGGAACCAACTGACTGAGGCGGCTGCTGTTCGACAATAGTCCGGAACCGCAGAACTGGAGCGCTTGTGACCGGAGCAGCGTCGGCCTAGTCCACAACCTCAATATCGTTCCCGCCGCCCATGTGAGTCTCCAGCGCACCAGTCAGGTCCACCCCTTCGGCCCCGAGCAGGCGGAACAGCTCCCATTCGGCCGCCCGGGCGGCGTGAATCCGCCGTCCGTTGTACATCAAAGAGATCACCAGCACGCCATCGCGCCGGCCAAGGTAGCCCGCCAGGGTAGCGACCCGATCCAGGGTCCCGGTCTTGGCGTGTACCACCCCGCGCCCCATTCCGAAGCGCAGCGTCCGCAACGTGCCCACCCCGTTAGCGGGAAGCAGCAGCGGAAAGCGCTCAGCCCCACGGAGCTGAGGGTAGCGGGCCAGGTAGAGCATAGTCGTCAACGGGCTGACCCGGTCGAGCTCGCTCAACCCGCTCCCATCGACCAGGTGCACCCGGGCCTGGGGGCCGACCACATCGCGGACGTGCTGAGTAAGCAAAGCGGGACCCAACGTCTGGCTGGCGGATGCCCACTGGAGCACGAGCTCGGCGCCGATGTTCAGGCTCCGCCGGTTGATCTCCACCGCTACGCTGTCGAACGGGGCAGACTCGACCTTGGCCAGCACGGACGGAACCGCCGGCCAGGTGGCGGGGGGATCCGTCCGGTTGATCCAGCGGATACCCGCTCGCTCGAGCGCCGCAGACCAGGCGTAGCCCAGCACGCTCACCGGGTCGTGCGCCACGGCTGAGATTCCCGCCATCCTCGAGTCGATCCCGATGGTGCCTGCCAGAGTCCAGCCGCCCTCATTGTTCGCAATCAGGGCCAGCCTCCTACGGCTACCGCCAACGGTGGTCGCGCTCATGCGGACCAGCCGGTCGACGCCAGCCGGGTAGGCCCAGACAAAGCTGGGCGGCGATCCGACGTCGCGGCCGGGCCTGAGGTTCAGCGAGATCGTGTTCTCATGGAGTGTGACCGGACCTACCGGAGGAGCGTAGAGCTTACCGGTGAAGTCGGTCGACCAAACTGTCGGATAGGTCGACGATGCAGGCCCCGTGCGACTGGTGAGCACGAGCGGACCCTCGAGGATGTGGATGCCACGCTCGCGAAGCTGCTGCGCGAGGACGCGCAGCGTGGGACCGGCCCGGCCCGAGCGTTCCAACGTCGGGTCGCCGCCCAACTCCAGCTGCCATCCACCCTGCCAGCGTCCGGTAGCCGAATCGAGCTGGCCCCGGCCGATCACACGGGTGGCAATACGTGCACCACCTCCCGCGCGGGCCCGGGAGAATCCCACGGTGAACACCTTGGCGGTGGACGCCGGAATCAGCTCCTGATGAGGATTCAGACTCCAGAGTATCCTACCATCCATCGAGCCGATGGCGATGCCCCACTGCCCATCGCCAGTGCGCGCGGAGGTGCGGCGGAACCAGTCTTCCACTCGGGCCAGCTCGCCGGCGGTCAGTGTCTGGGCAGCCACGGTACCGGCGGGTTTGAGACCGCTCAGGGAAATAGCGATGACCAGCGTCGAGATCAGACGTTGGTGCATGGGGCAGCTCGATTCGGCTGACGGTATGACCGCTCTATATGTAAGCAGGAACACCGGAAACAAGAGCAATCGCTGAGCCACTAACCAAGTGACGTAAACCCAACGAGTTAGTGAGTTTCAACCGGCTGAATGACGGGCATTTCGCGGGGGTCGGTGAAGTCACGCAAGACTAGAGCCGGACTAGCGTTACATGCTCGACCCGTGGATCTTGCTGCCCTATGCGCATAGCCGTCGTTTTTGACACCCCGTACGCGTGCTGGGATCATCCCGAGCACGAGGTCCAGATGGAGAAGGACATCGCCGCCTGGAAGACGGACGAGCCCGACATGGAGTATCAGATCGCGCATGCGCTCCGTGAGCGCGGCCACGAGATACGGCTGATCGGCGTGCGCGACGATTTGCAGTACCTGGTCCGCAGCCTTTCTGAGTGGAAGCCGGATCTGGTGTTCAATGGCGCCGAGGCCTTCAAGGGCAACGAGGCGCTGGAATACCTGCTCCCCGGGCTGCTCGAGGCAGAGGGGTACCGCTACACCGGCGCTCCACCGCTGGCGCTTCAGGTCACCCGCAACAAGGCCATCAGCAAGAAGGTTCTGGCCTATTTCGGAATCCAGGTGCCCGGCTTCACTTCGTACCGTCTGCAGGAGAAGGTCGAGGCCACTCCCGACCTGAGGTTTCCCCTCTTCGTTAAGCCGCTGCAGGCAGATGGCTCAGCCGGGATCGCTCAGGCCTCAGTGGTGCAGGACGTTGCCTCCCTGGCCGGCCGGGTCACCTTCATCCAGGAGCGGTTCGGCCAGGGAGCCATCGCCGAGGAGTTCGTGGACGGAAGGGAGCTCTACGTCGGCGTCATCGGCAACGACGACTCGCTCGAGATCCTGCCGATAATCGAGATGGTGTTCGACAAGCAAAAGACCCGCCCCGAGGAGCGGATAGCCACCCAGTTGGCCAAGTGGGACGACGCCTACCGGGAGCGCAAGGGAATCCGGAACGTGGTTGCGCGCCCGATCTCCAAGGCGGTGCGCGCCCGGATCGAG
>JBKJZM010000177.1:0-20377 GCA_046715295.1 Gemmatimonadales bacterium
CCACCAGCTCACCAGGACTCTTCGCCATTCGAAGCAGCAGGATGGTCCCCGCCCCCGCGAGTAGGAGCCCGACCAGATGGGAGGCGCCGTTTACCGGCTCTCGAATGTGCATGCCGGAATCTAAGTAGCCTCGCAGCCCAGGCTATGACTGGCCAGACCGCGGCCCCCAGCCTTGTCGGCCGTAGGATGTTGCTCTAGCGTTAGTCTGTGCGCATTGCCCTGTTTTCCGAGGTGTACTGGCCCATGGTCAGCGGCGTGGGAGTCACGCTGCTTAGACTCACCAAGGCCCTGGAGGAGCGCGGCCACCAGGTCCGGGTCTACACCGCCAACTATGCATTGGCCAAAGGGCAGCTGGACCGCCCGGAGGTGCATCGGTCCCCCAGCGTTCCGCTGTTTCTCTATCCTGATGTGCAGTGGGCATTTCCGCGCCACCGCGACCTCCTGGATGACGCCGCCCGATTCCGCCCCGATGTGATCCATGTTGCCACCGAGTTTGCCCTCGGCCTCGCCGGTCTCAAAGTGGCACGCCAACTCCGTGTCCCCCTCATTGCCTCCGCCCACACCGATTATGACCAATACGCCGCCCGCTACGGAGTGGACTGGGTCTTGGGGGCCGGTTGGCGATACCTGCGCTGGTTCTACGGCCAGAGTCATCGGGTGCTCTGCCCCTCGCGAATCTACCAGGAGCACCTGCATAGTCGAGGCGTTGCTCAGACCGGCATCTGGAGCCGCGGCATAGACCCCAACTGTTTTCATCCGCGCTTCCGAAACGACGCCTATCGCCGGGCGCTCGGCGTCCAGCCCGGCGACCTGCTCGTCACCTACATCGGCCGGATTGCGCGGGAGAAGAATCTCGGGCTGCTGCTGGAGGCCTGGGACCTGCTCGCTCCTCACCGCGGCTCGGCCAAGCTCTCGCTGGTGGGGCGGGGCCCGCTCGAGGCGGACATCAGGCGGCGGGAGATTCCCGGCGTGCATGTGGCAGGTTTGATGGACGGCCCGGCGCTCTCGGCTGCCTATGCGTCGGCCGATATCTTCGCGTTTCCATCGACCACCGAGACCTTCGGCAACTCACTACTCGAGGCCATGGGCTCGGGGCTGCCGTCCCTGGTGGCCGCCGGGGGTGGAGTGCTCGAGTTCTCCGAGCACGGAGGGAACGCCTGGCTGGTGGCGCCAAACAGCGTATCGGCCATTGCGGAGGGATTGCGCCGGCTGCTGGAGGATGCAGCGCTGCGTCGCCGCCTCGCCGAGGGCGGGCTGCGGACCGCCAGCGAGCGGGGCTGGGATGAGGTGTATGACCAACTGCTTGCCGACTACCAGGACGCCATCGAGAACAGGCCGCTGATTCAGGCCGCGTGAAGACTTCCAAGCTACGCTTTTTTCGCTAGAACCCAATCCGCCGACTCAAAATCAGATACGACAGCGCCGCGATCACGGCGCTCATCGGCATGGTGAGGATCCAGGCCCACACGATCCGCTTGGCGACTCCCCAGCGTACCGCGGACAGCCGCTGTGCGGCGCCAACACCCACGATCGCACCCGTGATCGTATGGGTCGTGCTTACCGGTACCCCCAAATGCGACGCGAACAGGAGCGTGATCCCGCCAGCGGTCTCCGCACAGAATCCACCGAACGGCCGAAGCCTCGTTATCCGCATGCCCATGGTCTTGACGATCCGCCAACCGCCGGCTGCGGTCCCGAGTGCTATGGCCGTGTGGGCCGCGAGCACGATCCAGAGGGGGATGTGGTCCGCAGAAGGGAGATAGAGATGCCGGAGCCACCCTGTCTGGTTGGCGAAGTCCGCCTGGCTGGCCACCAGGAGGCTCACGATGATTCCCATGGTCTTCTGGGCATCGTTGGCGCCGTGACTCAGCGAGTAAAGGGCCGCGGAGACCAGTTGCAGGCGGCGAAATCAAAGACGAGGGCGACCGCGACGATCACGACTACATACAAGATGGCGTGGTCCATACTTAGGCGTGCTTGATGGAGATCGACTCCAGGACGTTACCCGCGTCTTCCATGTGGTCCAGGGTCTTCTCCAGGGTGTCGTAGATCTCCTTCCATTTGATGACCATCAGCGGGTCGGGCGACCCATCGAAGAGTCGGCCCACCCACTCGTGGTACAAGGAGTCTCGCTCCTCCTCCAGCCGCTTGACCTGGGCACAGGCGTCCAGGACGCTCTTGTCCTTGTTCTTCTCCAGGGCCTGGACTGCCACCAGCAGCTCCTTGGTGGCCCGATACACCACGTCGGCCAACAGGGCGGCGCCCTGGGGCGCTTCTCCGGCGTGATACATCTCAACCCGGCGCGCCGCTCCGTCTATCAGGTCCACTACATCATCCAGCCGGGATGCCAGCAGGTGGATGTCTTCCCGGTCGAGTGGGGTGATGAATACCCGGTCCAGGCGGGTGACCACCTCGTGAGTGACCTGGTCGGCCTCGTGTTCCAGCCGTTTGATCGCGTCGACGATGGCCCCGCGGTGGTAGCCATCGGCGCGGAGCAGGTCGAGCTGCAGCTTGGCGGCTTCGACGCTGAGCTCCGCAACGGAGGTGAAGAGATCGAAGAACTTTTCGTCGCGGGGCAGGAGGCGCATCGGGATCCTTTTGCAGGTTCGGCGGCGCAAAATACCGCCACGGAGGGACTTGGCAAGACGAACTGCTCCCTGGGCGGGACTGTTAAAGGCCGTTCTGGGAAGCCCGGTGCAAGGGCATTCACATTGCGGTCTACTGTCCCTGGCATAACTTCACCGAAGGGGCCCGTGCACTAAGGCCGACCCTTACCCTATTACCGGCCAAAAGCGGCCCAAACCGTACCACCAGACTGCAGCACCAACTAACAAGTTGTGGCGGCGTAGGTAGATAAGGCCAACCCCCGATGACCCTTAGTCTGCTGACACGCCCCGACCGGCTGGCCGCTCTCCGCCGCACCGCGCTGCTGGATACCCCTCCCGAGGAAGCTTTCGACCGCCTGACCCGCATGGCTGCCCGCCTGCTGGGTACCCCGGTTTCGCTCATATCCCTGGTGGCGGACGACCATCAGTTCTTCAAGAGTGCTATCGGATTGCCTGAGCCGTGGGCTACCCGACGGTCCAACCCGATTTCGTTCTCTTTTTGCGGCCAGGTGGTGGCTAGCGGGGAGCCGCTGGTCCTGGAGGACGTTCGGCGCCACCCACTGCTGCGGCACAACCCGGTCATTCGCGAGCTCGGGTGGGTGGCGTATGCCGGGGTGCCGCTGGTCACCCGTCAGGGTCACACCATCGGAGCCCTCTGCGTGATCGATAAGACGCCCCGGCTCTGGTCTGAACGAGACATCGCGCTCCTCCAGGACCTGGCGGCATCGGTGGCCACCGCGATCGACCTGCGCACCGAGATCGCCGAGCGCCGACAGGCCGAGCACGGGCGGCGGGAGAGCGAGGAGCAATTCCACAGCAGTTTCGAGGATTCCGGCCTCGGGATGGCGCTCATTTCGACCGATGGCCGCTGGCAGCGGGTGAACCGGGCGGTCTGTGACATTCTGGAGGTGTCACCGGACGAACTTATCGGCTTTTCGGTCGAGGCACGCACCCATCCTGACGACGTGTTGGCCGACCGTGAGGCCCTCCGACTTCTGCTGGCCGGGGAATGCAGGACCTACACCATGGAGAAGCGGTACGTTCAGCCGTCGGGTAAGGCGGTGTGGACGCTGGCCCATGTCTCGCTGGTACCCGGCGCCGAAGGCCAGCCAAGCCATTTCATTGCAGCGATCCAGGACATTAGCGAGCGGAAGCACGCCGAGACCCCACTGCGTGAAAGAGAGGAACGTTACCGCCTCCTTGCCAATGCCTCGAAGGAGGCGCTCTGGGATTGGGATCTGGTGACCGACCGGCTGGTCTGGGACGAAGGAGCCGGGCCGCTGCTGGACTACGAGCCGTCTCAGCTGGGCGACACCGCGTCGTGGTGGTACCAGCGGATCCACCCCGCCGATCGGGAGCGGGTCATGGCCAGTCTCGAAGCCGCCATGGCCGAAGGGCGGGATACCTGGACCGAGGAATACCGCTTCCGCCGGGCGGATGGCTCGTTTGCGGTGGTCCAGGATCGTGCCCACATCGCCCACGACGAGATGGGAGCTCCGGTCAGGGTCATCAGCGCCAATTCGGGTCTGACTAATGCCGATCAGGCAGACCGCCAGCTCCAGCAGGTTCTCGATGCCTTGCAGGTCGGCGTATCCGTGATTGACAAGCAGGGTCGCACCGTGGTCGCCAATACCTCGGACCGTCAGCTCTGGGGCGGTGGCCGTGACCGGGGCGTCGAGGAGTTCGCCGAGCACCGGGGGTGGTGGGCGGATACCGGTGAGGCGGTCCGACCAGAGGAGTGGGGTGCTCTGCGCGCCATTGGGGGCGAGTTCTCAGCCGACGAAGAAATGATGATCGATACCGCCGAAGGCGAGCAGAAGACAATCCGGAACTCGGCCACGCCGCTCCTGAACGACAGCGGCGAGATTGTGGGCGCCGTCAACGTCAGCCAGGACGTGACCGAGGTCAAAGCCGCCGAGACTACCCGGGCCCGTCTTGAGGAACAGGTCCATCGGGCCCAGAAGATGGAAGCGGTCGGGCGGCTCGCGGGCGGCATCGCGCACGACTTCAACAATTTGCTCACCGGGATACTGAGTTACAGCGACCTCATCCTCCAGGAGCTCCGACCCGCAGACCCGATCCGGGCCGACGTGGAGCAGATCAAGGCGGCGGGCCGGCGGGCCGCCAACCTGACCCGACATCTGCTGGCCTTCAGTCGGCGCCAGCTCCTCCAGCCGCAGGTCGTGTCACTGAACGCTCTCGTTACCGACCTGGAGCCCATGCTGGGGCGGCTGGCGGGGCCGACCATAGCGATCGAGACCGACCTCGATCCCGGGCTCGGCACCGTGTTGGTGGACCCGGCCCGGCTGGAAGAGGTGCTGGTCAGCCTGGTGGCAAACGCCAGAGATGCCATGCCCGAGGGCGGCCGTGTGCGGATCAGTAGTGCCAACTGGCGGGAAGAGGCGGGGCCGCGGCCAGGTGGGATCCAGCCGCAGGAATATGTCTCGCTATGGGTCAGCGACGCGGGCACCGGAATGGACGCCGCCACCAAGAGCCGGGTCTTCGAGCCCTTCTTCACGACCAAGCAGCCTGGGAGCGGAGTAGGACTCGGGCTTTCGACCGCGTACGGGATCGTGGAGCAAAGCGGTGGGAATATCACGGTGGACAGTGCGCCGGGTGAAGGAGCAACGTTCGGGATTCATTTTCCCCGCTACGCGGGAACGGAAACTCCCGAGCCGGAGCAGCGGCCGGCTCCGCCCGGAAAGGAGACCCTGCTCCTGGTGGAGGACGAAGCACCCGTTCGGGACTCCGTCCGCCGACTGCTCGAGTGGCACGGATACACCGTCATCGAAGCCCGGAACGGTGCCGATGCGCTCCAGATCTACGAGGGCGATGAAGAGGGGATCGACCTGGTGCTCACCGATCTTATGATGCCGGGGATGGGCGGGCACGAGCTGGTCGAGCGCCTGCGGGCCCGCCGCCCGGATCTCCGGGTGGTGTTCATGTCGGGATATGCGGACAAGGCCGTGGCCAGCAACGGGGCGGTGAGCAAGGGCACGGCCTACGTGGAAAAGCCCTTCACGGTCGAGCTGCTGATGCAGCGGCTGCGGGAAGTTCTGGACCGGTGATTTTCACCTCTCACCTCTCACCTCTCACCTCTCACTTCTCACTTCTCACTTCGCACTAGATCGACCAGGTCCTGCGGGGTCTCCAGCCAGTAGTCCGGGCTCGACTGCTCCAGGTGAGCCCTCCCGAAAGGGCCCCACAGCGCGGCCGCGGTGCATACCCCGGCGGCCCGGCCGGCATGCATGTCGTGCGCGCTGTCGCCCACATACACGGTGGTTGCGGGGTCGGCGCCGAGCAGGGAGACGGCCTTCTCGACCGGCTCCGGATGCGGCTTCGGATTGGTCACTTCATCGGCGCAGACGAGGACGTCCATCAGCGCCTCGAGCCCGACCAGCGTGAGCCCCCTGAGCGCGCCCGGGCGGTTCTTGCTGGTGACGAGGCCGGTCTGGAGTCCGGCGGCCTTGATCTCCCGGATAGCGTCCATCACCCCGGGATAGACCGTCACCATTCGGTCGTGATGCTTGAGGTTGTACTCCCGGTAGGTGGCGATCATGGCCTCGATCGTGCCGAGCTCGTCCCGCCACTCGGCCAGCTGGACCGTCAGCGGCGTACCCACTCCCTTGAGCCAGTCTTCGTCCGTCCGGGCCGGGAGCCCGTGCTGCGCCAGCGTGTGATGGTAGCTGTCGAGAATGAGGCGAACGGAGTCGATCAGGGTGCCGTCGAGATCGAAGAGTACGGTGCGGAATGCCGGCATCGCTGAAATTACCCAGGTACTCGCCGCTTGCGCAGTGGCCAGGTGACCCCTAATCTCCGACGTTCCCAACCAGGGTAATTTCGGTGCAACCACCAGAGCTCGTAGCCGTCATGGCGGCCATCATCTACAGTGGCCGGGACCCGAGCGCCGGGCATGACACCAAGCAAGCAGCCGTCGAGGAGGCATGGACGATATGGCGTCTGACGATGGAGGGGGGGGTCGATCCGGTTCCGCGCCCCTTCGGACCGATCCTGGAGCCGTAAGCGCGCCGCGCTCCTCGCAGCCGGTCGTTCGGGAGGCCAGGCTGCGCCCGGAGTTTGCGGAAAAGTATGCCGGTATCGAGCCCGGCGAGTGGTTCAGCGCCGCCGGGTTGGCGGAAGAGCTCATCACCCGGCTGCTCCGCGAGGGGGTTTCCGACGAGGAGCTGCCCCAACGCGTACTGGACCCGAGCCACTTCGAGTTTCGGGGTGGGGAAGGCGCCGCCAACCGCTCGAACTCACCCCGCTAGTCAGCCGAGTCCGGGCTGAAAACGATCAGCCCAGTGAGTTGCACCTCGATTCCATTCCAGTCGGCCTGAGCCGCAACCACTCGGCTCAGCCGGCTGGTGAGCTCCCGGGCGGGTGCCTCCACGAGTCGCTCTATCAGCATCTCCTCCCCGGCTGTATGCCCGCTGGCCACAAATCTCAGGATTCGCTCGAGCTGCAGCAGCGCACCGTGGTTGCGCTCCCTGGCAGCCTGCCCGATGAGCTGCCTCAGACGGGCCGCGACCTTCCGCGTTGCCGGCGTCGGTTCCGGTGAGAGCCAGCGGCGACCGCTGGTGAGGGAAAGCCGGGTGTGGATCAACGGTGCGAGCAGCGCCAGATATCTGGTCAACTCCTCAGCATCCACCTTGTCCGTCTGCTTCTGCGCTGCGGCACAGTTGAGCCGATCGGTTATCACGTCCTGTGCTTCGGTCCAGACCCCCCCCGTCCCGAGCCAGCCGATGTTTGAGGCAAGACGCTCCTTGGGCCTATCCGAGCCATGGAAGGCAAAGCCGGCGAGGAGGCCGCCGTGCTGCGACGAGACCTGAGCCAACCCGGCCACTGAATCGGACCCCCCGCATAGTTCGGCCAGCTCGATTCGCCAGCGCCAGATGTGCCGGCCGCCGGCTCCCAGTCCGGCGCTGGCAGGGAGTCTTGCTTTGCGGGCCAGGGTTGCCTCCACGCGCAGCAGTCGTTCCAGCACCGGCACCGGCGCGAATCGCACGACCTCTACCTCAGAGTGGCGTGAGCCGAGGCGGGCCGCCCGTCCCTCTCGCAGCTCGAGCCGCATTGGGGTCCAGGGCAGATCGTAGTGCACCACCCGAGCTGCGCGCTGGAGGTCCAGCCCTTCGGCCGCGACATCGGTCACCACAAGATGGCGCGGGGCCGGACTGGTTTCGAGGCCCTCCCTGAACCATCCCAGCACGACGCTCCGGGGCAGGGGGGTGATACCGAGCCCAGCTCGATTCCCGGTACACCATGCTAATCGCAGGTCACCGAGCTGCTCGCGGATGTAGCGGACGGTATCCCGGCTCGCCGTGAAGACCAGGGCCGGCCTCTCCTCGCTCAGAAGCCGGCGCAAGCGGTCCAGCTTCGCGTCCCCTTTTCCCAGTGATGCCGCTGTCGCCGGAATGATGCTTTCTAACGTGGGGATGTCTGTCAGATCAAGGTCACTCGAAGCCCCATTGAACGGGAGCATCTGCCACCAGACCAGCTGATCTCCCAGCTCAGCCGTGAACCGGCGGAGCGCCGACCGTTCCAGGGAATGTCCCGCGTCTCGGGCATCGCGCGCGTGCAAGAGCAGCCTGTGGTACCGCTGGAGCGCGCCGAGTAGCGCCGCGGGGCTCGAGCCGGCCGCACGCAGCAAGACTCCGCGAATCAAGGCCGCGATCGAGTCCCTGCTCGAAAGGCGCAGCTGGCTCACGACCTCCGCCGATTTGACCCCAGCCGCAGACTCGTCCGGAGCCGGGTTGCTGATCATCATGATCCTGCGGGGGCGGGTGTCCTCCACACCCTGATTTTCGAGCACCAGCTGGCCGAGCGCTGGAGCGGGACAGCCGCTCGTCAGCGTCAGGCGTAACGAGACTACGCCGTCCATTACCAGGGCATCGTCCCGGACTGCGAGGAGTAGCTGGTGCCCCAGATCCGAGAGCTGATTCACGATGGGAGTGGCCGTCACCAGCAGGACCGGCCGGCCGACCAGCCAGCGCGCCAGGTGGGCGTAACGCCGGGTGTGCCGATTACGGAAGCGATGACTCTCATCGACTACGACCAGCCCCCGCGTACCCTCGGGGAGCTTTCCTCGGCTCACCTGTTCGTGTGAACACAGCAGCAACGGGATGCGGAGGGTCTTTGCTGCAGCATCCCATTGCGGCTGAAGCGCGGCCGGCACCAGGCAAGCGGTGGGCCTTCCGCCGTTGATCGATTCGGCCACCGCAAGCGCGACATAGGTCTTACCGCTTCCAACGGGATCGGCCAGGATCGCTCCCCGATATCGTCTCAGGGCGGCCAGCACCCGGCGGAAGCTCCGTTGCTGCGAAGGCAGCAACCAGTGAGGGGGAGGAGAAGCGTCCTCAGCCGGTAACAGACTCCGAGCGAGCGATGCGACAACTGCCGCACCCGATGAGCGTGGCCCCGGGTGTAGCGCCGTCAGCAGCGGGTCAGGCACGGCCACCAGCGACTCAGCGACGATGGAGGGTGGCGCCGTCCACCACGGCACGAAGTGCATTTTGCGCGTCACGGGAAAGGTCCAGGTGTCTCGCCACCGCCTCGTCGAGTTCCTCCTGCATGAGAGTGCCAGCCCGCCCCTCCCGGGCGAGCCGCGTAAGAGCGGAGTCGGCGAAGGCCGAGTCAGGGAGAGGGAGCCGGGTGATGGTCTGGACGTTGAAGCGGGCGAATCCACCGGCTGCCGGTACCGCGCCAAGCCGGGCAGCCGCCCGCAGCCAGGTTGAGTTGAGACAGGCCGCAAGCCGCTCCGCCTCGACGACACTCTTTACCGTGGCCACGTAGCAGCTGTTCAGCGGGATGTGGGACAATTCCTTCCGCGTCGTGAGCGCGGCCGCCACTAGCTGTCGAGCCAGGTCCGACCAGATGACACGGTGCCGAGCGATGGCGGGACGTACCCGGAACACCGTCCATAAGGGGCCACCGGTGTAGTCCCGACGCGCGCGAAGGTCAGCCTGGTGCCGGACCAGGTATGCAGTGCACCGTGGCGGGAGAGCGGATCGCGGCCATCCCTCGGCATCATGGGTCCAGAGCAGCCTGGTTTTGGGTTTACATCGAAATGCCGCGACGTCACGCCCGCGAACGGCCCATCGGAGCACCTCCGACTCCAGGTCTTCCGGCGGGCTCAGAAATACATGATTGGCGCCGGTCTTCAGCCCCAAGTGGCAAGTGAATCTCTCGCCTAGCGCGGGGTGATCTCTCTGCAGGGTTTTCAGCACCCGACTCAGGCGATCTCCGACCAGTATCCATGGCCCTCCGCCCACCAGGCATGATTGGCTGATCCCCACCTCGCTAACCTCGCTGGAAAAAGCGAGGGTGGTTCTCACCCGGTGGTGCGGTGGCGGCGCAGCCTTGCTGGCAATGAGCGCCATGGGGTACACCGTCGCATCGAAAGCGGCGCCGGCGCATGAGGTGAGGTTCGCTATCGCGTGTAGTGTCGTAGTGCTCGCGAGCGAGTGCCGGGCGGTGACACCATATCCGGCGCTGGCGATCTTTGCCGGCACCAGCATGGCAATGACTCCGCCCGGCGCGGCCAACTCCAGTGAGCGCTCGAGAAACGCAATGGCGAGGTCCGGCCGGTTACCGTAACTACCCGCCGATGTCCGCCACCAGCGGTAGCGCCCGGCTAATCGTCCACGCATCAATGGCGGGATCTCCTCCGATCGGAGCCAGGGAGGATTGCCGGCGACCATGTCGAAGCCGCCGCGGGCAAAGACATCGGCGAAGTGGCTGCCATAGTGAAACCAGGGCAGCTCTCCATCACGGGCCAGTCTCCGGCGAGCCTGCCGCAGTGACCGGAGCCGGCTCCGCAGAACTCCCAGGCGAGCCAGCAGCTCGCGGTCCAGCCCGCGTGCCTGACCAAACAGGTCCTGACCTCTCGCCTCCTGCAGGCAGTTGGCCACTTCACCCCGAGCCCGGCCTTCGGCAGCCGTGAGAGATGCATCGAGTGCTCGAGCCTCCATGGAACGGAGCCGCCGTATCAGCGCATGCTTTTCAGCCCCGCTTGCCGTTATCACAGTCCGGCGGAGCTTGGAGAGCCCGGTTACGATTTCAGGATGGTGGGACAAGGCATCGATTCCGTGGCCGATCGGATCGAACAGGCTGTCTCCCTGGCGAATGAGACAGTCGAGGTTCGGGAGCGGTTCAACGTCGGCCGCTCCTTCCGCGGTATCATCCGCAATGACGGCCAGCCAGAGCCGCAGCTCTGTCAGCCGGACCGCCGCGGCGCTCAGATCTACCCCAAACAGGTTCTGCTGCAGGACCCGCCGCTTTCGGGCCGATAGAGTGCCCTTGGTATCCAGGGCGGAGAGACGTTCGAGCGCCCCGAGTAGGAACGCCCCCGATCCCACAGCCGGATCGAGCAGAGTGATGGAGGTAAGTATCCTCACCGCGTCGGGATCTCTGGCTCGGTACCGTCGGTCGGCCTCCCCTTCGCCACACTTGAGCCTTCCGGCGATCAGCGAGATCAGTGCGGCATCGAGCACGCTCCCGACCAGTGAAGCGGGTGTGTAGAACGTTCCCGACGCGCGGCGGGCCTCGGGAGTCATGACTCCTTCGAACACGCGCCCCAGCATATCGGGAGCTACGCTACCGAGCCCTTTACCCTCCGTTACCGTAAAGTGAAACCGTTCGAAGAGCTGGTCGAACGCATCCCGCCATAGATCGTTGGGGATGTCGGCACGAAAGCGCCGCTCAAGTGGGTGGGGGTCGAACAGGCCGCCGTTGAGGAACGGAATAGAGCCGAACGAGGCTGCGGCTCGGCTCCGAAGATCCTTGGACCGGTTCAAAGTGCCGAAGAAGAGCGGCCGGAGCAGATCGCGGTGTATCCTCCGCTTACGCGCGAGGCACCGCTCCATCTCCTCAGCCAGAAACCGCTCCCGTCCGCCGAGCCAGCCCTTCGCCTGGATGAAGTAAAGGAAGAGGATCCGGGTGAGCTGAAGTAGCGCCAGGCCGTGCCGGTCTTCTTGGTGCATGGGGCCGGGGAGACCGGCTGCCAGCCGGTCGAGAGTCTCGCGAAACACCCGGAAGAAGCGGCGCCCCACGCTCTCAGCGGCCAGCGCATCGGCCGCCCTGGCCGCAAACGCCAGTGTCCCCTCCTCCGCCGATGCAGTAAGCCGGATCAGAGAAGCCACGGCCTCAGTGCTGGAGCCGGCAAGTTCTAGCTCCAGTCGGGGACAGCGGTCGAACCCCACCGCGACCGCCAGCCGGCGGCTGCGAGGGTCGAGTGCGAGCACCAGGCACATCCGCCCGCGCCGGCTCATGCGGCGCGCCAGTATTTGTGCATCGCGCTCGGGGGACTTGCTCTCAACGGCAAACCAGGGGAGCTCCCCCGTTCGGCCAACCACGGTCAGCTTGAGGGATTCGTCCGGCACCTCTTCCCAGAGCGGCCGGTGACCGAGTGCGGCCACCAGCCCGGTGAGGTCGTGCAGCGATCGGATTGCGGGGAGGAGTGTCTCGAGATCCATCCGCGGGGCGCTCCAGGGTAGTGCGGAGTCCCACGGTAGGGCGGGGAAGGCGCGGCCACTGCATCAGAATGCCGCGAGGCGTGGCGGAAATGGTCGAGGGGTTCTAGGGTCTGGGGTCGAGGTCTACGTTAGTTTCAGGTCAGGAGCCAATAGCCAATAGCCAATAGCCAATAGCCAATAGCCAATAGCCAATAGCCAATAGCCCCCTTCATGTCCACCCGACCCATCCATCTCGCGCTCGCACTCAACTTGTTCGTACCGGCCCTCGCCTCGGCCCCGTTCACGCTTTGTCCTTATAGACTCTCCCCCTCCACTCCACTCTCCGGCTTCCCCGCCACGTCGATCGCAGAATGATGTAGAGCGCCATGAGCGCACCCAGCGGGTGAGCCAGCCCATACCAGGCCGGTATCCGCATGCCGTGGCAGATCAGCATCCAGAACGCCGCTGAGAAGAGGGTCGCGATCAGAGCTGCGGGCGCCAGGTCGGTGAGACCGGGGTCGACAGCGGCCGCCAGCAGCACCGCCAGCGGCACCAGCCAATACAGCATGGCCACAATCAGCATGACCGGCACCAACGCTCTGAGCAGCGGCTCATGAGGAAACGAGCGGCGCCCCCCGAGATAGATATTTTTCGACCACCCCTCGATCAGGTGAGAGAGACCCTGGTACATGCGGGTCTCCATCAGCCGCTCGGCGAAGGCGAAGTGCAGCTTGAGGCCCTGACGCAGGAATGTCTGAGCCAGGGCCAGGTCTTCGGCCACTTCGTGGCGGACCGCCGCATGGGTGCCGGCCGACTCGTACGCCGCGCGAGTCGTGAGGATGAACTGTCCGTTGGCTATGACGTCACGCTCGCGCCGGGCTCGATTCACTGCGTCGGGCTGGTACCGTAAGGCCAGAAGGAACCAGATCTGCGGCATGACGACCCGCTCCCAGAACGTCACGCAGCGTTGCAGTGGTGCAACCGTGACCAGACCCGCCTGCTGGCTGACGAGCGCCCCCACCGCCCGTCCCAGCAGCTCCGGCGCATGCCGTGTATCGGCGTCAGTAAAGAGGAGAATCTCGCCCCTGGCGGCACGGTAGGCCTGATAGCAGGCCCACGGCTTTCCGTACCAGCCGTCGGGCAGCTCCTCGCCGCTGACCAGCCGGAGTCGAGGGTCGCTGAAGCGCTCGACGATCGCGGCGGTATCATCGGTGGACCGGTCGTCCAGCACCAGCAGCTCGATGGGATGGTACGTCGTGGCCAGGATCGAGCCCACCGCGGTCGCAATGGTTGACGACTCGTTGCGCGCCGGAATGATGACTGAGACCAGCCCTCCGGACGCAGGCTTGGTGTCGATCAGGCTGGGAGTGCGGCGGGCAAGGCGGGGAAGGACAAAAAAAGGAAGCACCCAAGGCAGCGCTGGCAGCAGGTCCATCACATCCTGGACGCGCACCGGTGCGCGTCTCTGCTACTTGACTGGTCTGGCGATGGTGCGGAGCTCGTGTTCCAGCAATTTGATCTGGCGCTCGACTTCCCCGAAGTCGTGGTTGCCGCCGAACGACGGAACTCCGTTCTGCGAGAAGAGTGTAGCGACCAGCGCGTCGGTGTAGCCCACCACCGCCACGGCGATGCCCTTGTCGATCGCCCGGTTCAGGAGGAGCATGATGGCCATGCCCTGTCGGGCCCGCATGGCGACCAGCACCGGCGCCAGGTTCCTGATGAGGAGCTCGCGGAGGAAGGAGAGCTCTTCCACTACTTCACCAGCCGCCAGACCGCGGGCCGATGCGATCCGGCCGTAGTGCTCGCAGGCGTGAAACCAGACGGTATTGGCCTCCCGCCGGAGCGGGCCGACCATCTCGGTCAGCACGTCGAACAACAGCCGGAACTCCCGCTCGACCGTGGTACGCGGTATCGTGGAGGCGGCGCTGGCCCGGTCTCCCAGCCAGTCGGCCCACTGAGACACCATCGGTTCGCGCATCTCCGCGATGACGTGACCGGCATCGAGGAAAACAGGCTCGGAAGCACGCACTACGCGCTCTCCCTTAAAAAGGTCCGTCAATCTACAGCCGGGATATCATGGGGTCAAAACCACTGGTACGGCCTCCAAAACTCACCCCGGGCAACCGCGTCGGCCTGGTGGCGCCGGCCGGACCGTTGCTCGAGAGAGATGATTTAACGCGTGCTCAGTCGCTCTGCCGTGCGCTGGGTTACGAGCCGGTTCTGGGCAAGAGTGCCCACGCTCGGCACGGCTACCTGGCCGGCACCGACGACGAACGGCTCGCAGATCTCAACCACGCGCTCGAGGACCCCTCGATCGATGCAATTTGGTGCATTCGCGGCGGCTATGGCTCGATCCGTCTCCTGGAACGGGTAGACTACGCCGCGATGTCCCGCCGTCCCAAAGCACTCATCGGCTATTCCGACATTACCACTCTACTGAACGCGATTACCCGGTTGACCGGGGTGGTGACGTTTCACGGACCGGTGGCCCGGGCGAGTATGCCGGCCTTCAGCCGCTCGCATTTCGAGCGAGTGTTGACCCGGGCGGAAGCCCCGGGACGCCTGGGCCGCATCCCCGAGCCCCCAACCGTGCTCGTGCCCCAGGAGAACCGGATCGTCACCCTGCGCGGCGGCGTCGCCGAAGGTCCACTGGCAGGCGGGAACCTCACCTTGCTCCAATGCCTGATCGGTACGCCCTACTTTCCAGAGCTCGCGGGCGCCATACTGTTCCTCGAAGACGTGGGCGAGGAGCTGTACCGGGTCGACCGTATGCTTGCCCATCTCCGGCTGATCGGAGCGCTTCGCCGCCTGGCCGGGGTCATGATTGGCCGGTTCACCGGGCTGGAACGGTCTGGCGGCGACGGAGCGCTCGGCTTTGACGAGGTGCTCGAGACTTATCTTGCCCCGCTTGGCATTCCGGTCGCCTACGGCTTCCCCGTCGGACACATAGACGCTCAATGGACCCTGCCGCTCGGTGTGTCGGCCCGGCTCGACGCCGATGCGGGGGAGGTCGAGCTGCTGGAATCCGCCGTCGCGTAGGGTCACCCGAGACTCCATGGCCACTCCCACCCTTACCAAGCACTCACTCCCCGGCGCGCTGGGTCCCATTCTGATCGACGTTCGCGCCGGGGGCAGGACCGCGCCGCGGCCGGCGGTTCTCGTCCTGCACGGCTTCAAGGGCTTCAAGGACTGGGGCATGTTTCCCCCGCTGGCCGAGCGACTGGCCCTGGCGGGCTTCTCCGCCGTAAGCCCGAATCTCAGCGGCAGCGGCGTGGACGACCGAGGCGAGTTCACTCTCCCGGAACGCTTCGGCCACAACACCTTCTCCGCCGAGCTACAGGACACCGGCACCGTGATCGATGCCCTCATGCAGGGCCGGCTCGGTGTCCCCGACCCCTCGACACTCGGCCTCATCGGCCATTCTCGTGGCGGCGGAGTGGCCGTCCTTCAGACCGCCAGCGACTCCCGGGTCCGCGCCCTCGTCACCTGGGCCGCCATTGCCAGCGTCGAGCGCTGGCCGCTGGAAGAGCGCACGGCCTGGCGGGCGGCCGGCCGGAGTGAAGTGCGAAACGCTCGGACCGGGCAGATACTCCCGCTCTATACCGATGTGCTGGACGACCTCGAGCAGAACGCTGGTCCGCTGGACATCGAGGCGGCCGCCGGACGCATCACCATTCCCTGGCTGCTCATCCACGGAACCACCGACGAGTCGGTCGGCTTCAGCGAGGCCGAGCTGCTGAAGGGGGCCAGCTCGAGGAAGACCACCCGGCTCATGCCGGTCGAGGGTGGCGGCCATACCTTCGGAGCCACTCATCCGTGGCGCTCCGGACAGCCCCAGATCGACACTGTTTTCGACACCACCATCGAGTGGCTCGCGTCCCACCTCAGCTAAGGCAGACGCCGTCCAATGGCAATTGACATGATCGGTCGCGTCTGTGTCGTTACCGGTGCCAACCGGGGAATCGGTCGGGCCACCGCCGAAGGTCTGGCGCGGCGCGGCGCCAGAGTGATCCTGGTCTGCCGGAGCAAGGAGAACGGCGACACGGTCTCCCAGGAAATCGGGGCCAAGTCTTCCGTCATCCCTGACGTGGTCACCGCCGACCTGTCCTCCCAGGCCTCTATCAGGCGGGCTGCCGCCGAACTTCATGGCCGATACCCCACGCTCCATGTGCTCATCAACAACGCCGGCGTCATTCCCCGGAGGCGTGAAGTCACGGTAGACGGGCTCGAGATGCAGCTCGCCGTCAACCACCTGGCCTACTTTCTCCTGACCCACCTGCTGCTTCCGCAGCTCAAGGCCGGGGCTCCCTCGAGGATCATCAACGTCTCGTCGGGGGCCCACACCCACGCCGGCATGGATTTCGACGATCTGCAGGCCGAGCGGGACTACGACCCCAAGCAGGTGTATAGCCGGTCGAAGCTGGCCAACGTCCTGTTCACCTACGAGCTGGCCCGCCGGCTCCGGGGGACCGGGATCACCGCCAACTGTCTCAACCCAGGTGTCGTCGCGACAGGAATGCTGGCCGACTACATGGGGGTAGCCCCCGGTGCGGGCACTGCAAGCACCTTCGGTGCCAAGCCCGAAGAGGGTGCGGAAACCAGCATCTATCTGGCCTCCTCCGTCGAAGTCGAGACGGTAACCGGGAAGTATTTCGAGCACAGGCAGGCCAGGCGCTCGTCGCGCGAGTCCTACGATGAGGCGCCGGCGCGACGACTATGGGAGCTCAGCGAGCGTATGACCGGCACCTCTTGACCCCCAGGGAGCCACCGGCGAATCTCCATCCATGCCCATTTACGACTACCGCTGCGGCGGCTGTGGGGCTCAGTTCGAGCAGCTGATTCGGGGCGACCAGACGGCGTCCTGTCCGCATTGCTCGGGCGGAGATTTGGAGCGGTTGATGTCGTTGACGGCACGCCCCGCCACGGCTGGCAAGCCGGCCGACTACAGCCGGCTGGGCCCTCCCCCCGGCGGCGGCTGCTGTGGAGGGGGCTGCGGATCTCACTCGCACTGACCGGTCAGCTTACCCGGCTCAAGCAGCGGCTGGCCAACCATTACCCAACCGTCGCTGACGATCCCACCCTGATCTGGGCCGCAGTGGCCGTCCTGATCGCGCCCGACCCTGACGCTATTCTCCTCATACGCAGGGCCGACCGCCCTGGCGATCCTTGGTCGGGACACATGGCGCTGCCCGGCGGCCGGCGCGATCCTGAGGATGGGGATCTACTCGCCACCGTTATCAGGGAAACTCGTGAAGAAGTAGGGATCGACCTCGACCGGGAGCAGCTGCTCGGCGGGCTCGAGGACGTTGTGCCCCGGAATCCGGTCCTTCCCCCGATCGCAGTACGACCGTTCGCTTTTCTCCTGACAGCCCGCCCGCCTCTCCTGCTCAATCCCGAAGTTGCCGCCATTCAATGGGTTACTATAGATGAGCTCCTCCAGCCGAGGGGATACCACCTCGCCACGCTCGAGATCGCCGGCCAGAGCCGTGACGTCCAGGCCTACCGGCTCGCCGATGCCATCGTCTGGGGCATGACCGAGCGGATCCTCACCGGTCTGTTGACTCAGATGCGGGACTAGGGAAGTCAGGCCACCGGGGCCGAACCCATCTTGTGGCACACTCGTCTTTTGCGCTGGATAAACTTGACATTAGGAGGTTCTCAATACAGTATTAGTTGAACCTAAACCGCTTGGAACCCCATGCGAGCCGCCGTGGTACCCGACACCCTGACCCGGTCGGTAGAAGATTACCTCAAGGCCATTTACCAACTTTCACCCGAAGGCCGTCCCGCATCCACCAGCGAGATTGCCGGCCTCCTCGCGCTTTCCCCGCCATCCGTAACCGGCATGGTCAAGCGGTTATCTGAGCACGGCTTGCTGGAGCACGTTCCGTATCGCGGGGTGCAGCTTACCGAGGAGGGACGGCGAGCGGCGCTCAGGATGGTCCGTCGGCACCGCCTGATTGAGGCGTACCTGGTCGATTTCCTCGGCTACTCCTGGGATACCGTCCATGAGGAAGCTGAGCGGTTGGAGCACGCTGTCTCGGAAACCATGATCGAGCGGATGGCAACCGCGCTCGGAAATCCGACGGTAGACCCCCATGGAGATCCGATTCCCTCGGCCGATGGATCCATACAGGAGCTGGCGTGCACCGCGCTTTCCGATGTCCCGGTTGGCGAAACGGTGGAGATACAGCGGGTACATGAGAGCCAGCCTGAGCGGCTTCGCTACATCGCGTCGCTGGGGCTGAGGCCCGGGGTGCAGGTGACTGTTGTGGACCGGGAGCCATTCGATGATCTGGTTACCATTGCGGTGGGCGGCGAGCGACAGGTAATCGGGCGGGAGCTCGGTCATGCGCTCCTCTGTGCCCGGGAAGAGGCGCGTAGCAACGCCGTGATGGGACCGTAGTAGCAGGCGGGGCTGAACGGATGGCTAACTGGTGGGGACTTTCAGGACGTGGCTGACCTAGGATTAGGGGGTAGGATGGCTCGGAAAAAAGAGGAGATGTTGGACCGGTCCCTGACCAGGCGGGACCTGTTGAAAGCCGGCGCGCTGGGGACGGTGGGTCTGGCCGCTGGTGGCAGTGTCCTCGCGCTTCCCGGCCTGGGTCAGTCGAATGCCGGCACGATACAGGACCAGGCGACGCATCACGACATGATGACCGTGGGCAAGCTCGCTCCCGGCTCCTTCGATCCCGGTGCCTTCCTCACCAACTTCGATACCGGCAAGGTGTCCCGGCTCGCCTCAGGACAGGTGCTGCGGGAATACGACCTGGTGGCCGAAGACCGTGAGATCGAGGTTGCACCAGGGGTCTTCTATCCCGCGTGGACCTACAACGGCCAAGTCCCCGGCCCTACCATCCGCTGTACCGAGGGCGACCGGCTTCGGGTGCGTTTCGTCAACAAGGGCAGTCATTCTCACAGCATCCACTTTCACGGGATCCATCCGTCGGGCATGGACGGCGCCTTCGAGCCCGTACGCCCGGGGCAGAGCTTCGTCTACGAGTTCGACGACGAGCCGTTTGGGTTGCACCTGT
The DNA here is from genome assembly GCA_046715295.1 of Gemmatimonadales bacterium. GTDB lineage: Bacteria > Gemmatimonadota > Gemmatimonadetes > Gemmatimonadales > GWC2-71-9 > CAVVWJ01. Next base: position 19,090 of record JBKJZM010000177.1, read on the forward strand.
ACCACTGCCACACCGTTCCAATCAAGCGGCACATTCACAAGGGACTCTACGGGGCGTTCATCATCGACCCGAAGCAGGGACGGCCACCGGCACGCGAAATGGTGATGGTGATGAATGGCTTCGACACCAATCTGGACGGTGAGAACGAGGTCTACGCGGTCAACACCGTCGCCTTCCACTATCAGAAGTATCCCATCCAGGTGCCAAGGACGAGCTGATTCGGGTTTACCTGGTGAACGTGACGGAGTTCGACCTGCTGAACTCGTTCCACCTGCACGGCAATCTCTTCCGGCTCTACCGCACCGGAACCGACTTGCAGCGCTATGAGTGGACCGACATCGTGGCACTCTGCCAGGGTGAGCGCGCGGTGCTCGAGTTCAGTTATAAGCACGCCGGTCCCTTCATGTTCCACGCCCATCAGAGCGAGTTCGCCGAGCTCGGCTGGAGCGGGATCTTCCTGGTGCAGGCGCCCCTTGTCTAAAGTCGAGCTGCCTCTCCCGCCGGAGACCGCGCCCAGCAGAACGCCGGCACCGGCCGCGGCGCCCAGCAGCCGTCCCGGCATGCCGCTCTGGTTCAAGGGACTCGCGCCTCTGGTGCTGCTCGCGGCTTTGGTGACCCTATTCCTCAGGGTCGGACCGGTCGGCGTTTTCCGGCAGACCTTTCCGCCGGTGGAACAGCTGACGGTCGAGCGAATTCGACTGCCGGAGCCCGGTGTGATGGAGGTTCGGGTGGTGAACGGCGGGCCCGAGGCGGTCACGGTAGCCCAGGTGATGGTGGACGATGCCAACTGGGTGCATCGGGTGAATGGAAGTCGTACGCTGAACCGTCTCGAAAGCCGCACCATCACCATTCCCTATCCCTGGGTCGAGGGCGAGCCTCACACCGTCGCGTTGGTGACCAGCACCGGGCTCACCTTCACGGGCGAGGTTCCGGTGGCCACGCTGTCGCCGGCGGTTGATGCCCGTTACCTCACCACCTTCGCGCTGCTCGGGGTATATGCTGGTGTGATTCCGGTGTTCATCGGCCTGCTGTGGCTGCCCTTCGTACGGTCGGTGAGCCGGCGCTGGATCGATTTTTTCCTGAGCCTCACGATGGGGCTGTTGGTGTTCCTCGGGGTCGATGCCCTGGTAGAAGCGGCGGAGACTTCCACGCTGGTTGCCGGAGCCTTCCAGGGCTCCTCGCTGGTGCTGCTCGCGGCTTTGGTGACCCTATTCCTCAGGGTCGGACCGGTCGGCGTTTTCCGGCAGACCTTTCCGCCGGTGGAACAGCTGACGGTCGAGCGAATTCG
>JBKJZM010000178.1:0-21984 GCA_046715295.1 Gemmatimonadales bacterium
AGGCGGCCGCCCGGTAGTCGATAACCGTCTTGCGCAGCGCCGGCCAGGCTTTACTCCTGGTGAACACGTCCATGCCGGGGCCACCGCGGAGCATCTCCCACCGGGCCCGCTCGAACAGGCTGAGGAAGGAAGCCTGGTTGAGGTGGCCGAAGGCGTCGCATTCGTCAGGGTAGATGACGAGGTCGATCTCGGGGGTGGACATGGTGGAAAAATAGTGGGGCAGCGGGCAGCGGGGCGGTGGGCAGTGGCCGGAGTGGGCTGATTTCCTTTCGCCCGCCTATGTTCCAACGATCTGACGTCGCCAACAACTGCCCTGCTGCCCCGCGGCCCCGCCGCCCCGTTGCCATGAAGCCACCGACCGACTACATCCGCCACGCCGCCCGCCTTGCCCGAAAGCTTCAGATGGACGCGGCCATGGGGAGCACCCCAGAGCCGGACGCGGAGTTCTACAAGACGCTGTCCAAGGCATTCGACGAGATTGCCGCGGGCCTCGAGCTGGTCTCCAAGGCGGAGAAGTGACCACTCCCCCTGGACCCGACGATCCGCCCCATCTGCCGGTCCGCCTGATCAACAGCCAGGCAGAGCTGGAGCATCTCTTTCAACGATTCGAGGGCGAGCCGCTGCTGGCGGTCGACACCGAGGCGGCCAGCTTTCATCGCTTTCACGACCGCATCTATCTGCTCCAGCTCTCATCCCGGCAGGAGACGGCCGTGGTGGACCCACTCGCCGTGACCAGCCTGGTGCCCCTCGCTGCGGCGCTGGCTGATCCGGGGGTTGAGATCGTCTTTCACGACGCCGACTATGATCTCCGTTTGCTCAACCTCGAGTACGGCTTCGGGATCAGCAACCTCTTTGACACTCGCATTGCCGCCCAGCTGCTCAACGAGCCCGGCGTGGGGCTCGCGGCACTGCTGGAGAAATACCTCGGGGTGAGGCTGGACAAACGTTATCAGCGCGCCGATTGGTCGGCGCGGCCGCTCTCTCCGGAGATGCTGAACTATGCGGCGGCCGACACCCACCACCTTCCGGTCCTTCGGGACTTGCTGCGGGAGCAGCTTCGCGAGCGCGGCCGCCTGGAGTGGGCCGAAGAGGAGTTCGCCTTGGCGACGGGAGCTCGATGGTCGCCGCCCGAGGCCGCCGAGCCGGCCTACCTCCGGCTCAAGGGCGCAAAGGTACTGCCCGGGAGGGCCCTTGCCGTTCTGCGGGAGCTGTTCGAGTGGCGCGACCAGCTGGCTCGGCGCACCGACAAGGCGGCGTTTCGGATTCTCAACAACGAGCCAATGCTGACCATGGCCTCGTCGCCCCCGACCGATCTAGCGGGGCTCAAGGCGGTGCGGGGAATCGGCGGAGAGCAGGCGGAGCGAAGAGGGCCTGAAATTCTGGCGGCGGTGCAGCGGGGCATGGCAGTTCCTGAGGCTGACCTGCCCCGAGTAGAGCGACCGCCCCGCCGGCCCGCCGACCCTGCTTACGAAGTCAGGTTGGAACGACTCAAGGCCGCCAGAAACCTGCTTGCCGCCCAGTACGAGCTGGCGCCTGGCGTCCTCTGCCCGAACGGCACCCTGGAGGCGATCGCCCGTCTCAATCCGGCGTCGGTCGATGAGCTCGCCAAGGTGCCCGAGCTGCGCCGCTGGCAGTTGCGCGAGATCGGCGGCGGGCTCCTCGCTGCCCTCCAGCGCCCGGCCGCATAGGCCGCCCCTCACCCGCGATTCTGGGGCTTAGAATCCGAGGAACGTCCGGACGCGGGGGTCCATCTTCTCCGGTGTCCAGTAAGGATCCCACACCAGCTCAACTTCTACCGACTGCACCCCCTCCATATCCCCCACTACCCGTTTGACGTCCGCGATGATTTCGGCTCCGGCAGGGCAGCCGGGCGAGGTAAGGGTCATCTGCACCTGCACACTGCCGGCCTCATCGACGTCGACTTCGTATACCAGACCGATGTCGATGATGTTGAGGTTGAGCTCAGGATCCTTCACCGCGCGGATGGCTTTGCGGATGGCTTCGGCTGTGGGTGCGGTAGACATGGGAACACTCGAGGCAGCTGAGGCAACTGAGAACGGTCCGTCCTGCAGGGAAGATAACCGCTCGCTCGCTCAGCAGGCCGATACCAGCTCCTGCTCACAGACCCGAGGGACCAGGCGGATGGCAGCGTCGGACAGGGAGGTCCGGACCGTTCTCAGAGCATGGTGGGCATTGCGAGCCCTGGGCTCGAACGTCCTGTTCGTCAGAAAGACCAGGAACAAGTCGTGAGCCGGATCTACCCAGATCTCGGTCCCGGTGAATCCGGTATGGCCATACGCCGCATCACTGATCAGAGTACCAAACAGGCTGGGCTCCTTGCCATCGAGCTCGGGGGTGTCCCACCCGAGGAGTCTGGGCCCGCTGTTAACGCCGCGGGTAAGGAATTGGCGGATGGTCGCGGGGGTCACCCACTGCCCCCGGGGGCCCACGCCATTCCGCAGCCAGACCTGGGCGTAGCGGGCCAGATCCATCCCGCTCGAGAAGATGCCGGCGTGACCCGCAGCGCCGCCGAAGACCACCGCGTTGGGATCATTCACCTGGCCTTGAACCGGGTGACCGCGCCAGAGGGCGGTGGGTACCGTGCGGCGGCGGACGGAGGCGGGCGGCCGAAATGTTGTCGCATGAAGCTCGAGCGGCCCAAACACCTCCTGAGTAACCAGACTGTCCAGCGGTAATCCCGACACGCTCTCAAGGACCAGACCCATCAGAATGGCGTTGAGATCGCTGTACACCGCAGTGTTGCCGGGCTGCCGCACCAGCGGCTCAGCGAAGAGCAGCGTTTTAGCCCCGTCGCGGGTTCGCGCCTGTTTGAAAAACGGCACATAGCTTCGCAGTCCGCTGGTATGGTCGAGGAGCATCCTTACGGTGACTCGATCCTTCGGGCCTCCGGAAAACCGGGGGAGATATCGACGGACTGGGGCGTCCAGGCTGAGATGCCTGGAATCCACCAGCCGCATAGCCGCACTCGTAGTGCCCATGACCTTGGTGATGGAGGCTATATCCCACAGGGACGAGTCGGGTGTTGGCACCGGAGACGATGGGCTCCAGGTAAAGTGGCCGTACCCGCGGGCGTACAGCACCGAGTCCTTTCTGCCGATGACCACGACCGCACCGGGATACACGCCCTGGCGGATTCCCTGCCGAATGATCGCATCGACCTCGGTAAGCGACTGTGCCCGTAACGTTCCTCCGAGGGCAATCGTTGCCAGGAGCGCGCCGCAGAAAAAGTGCAGTCCGGGTCTCATGGTGTCACGGCCAGATCCCGGAGGGGTCCGGTCGGCAGTTGATAGAGCAGCTGGGCCGTGCGCCGGTCGCGCTCCGAGAGGGTACCGGTTCGGGTGGCGGGGAACATGACGTCGGTCGAATCGGGCGAGTGGGGCAGGCCCAGCGCGTGACCGGTCTCATGTACAGCCACCGAGAGGAGGGCCGCGTCCGGCATCGGAAACCCGGTATTGGTGCGAAGCGCCAGCGAGATGGCCGCCCTACGAACGCGCCCCGCTTGATCCCACGTCAGGTCGGTCTGCCCGGCGCGATCGAAGCCGAAGTGGTCGATCCAGCGCACCACGATATCGGCAGTGGCGCTGTCGGAGATCTGGCTGAAACGAACGCCCATGCCGGTGTTCTCCCAGCGGTACAAGGCATCCCGAACGAACTCGGCCATGCGGGGCTGGTAGCCAGGAGCTCCCCCTTCGATCAGGCAGACCCTGAGGGGTGTTCCCCTCCGATCAGGCCAGCGCCGGACTAACGAGTCGGTACCGATCATGGAATCCAGATAGGTCCTGCCGCCCTCCCGGGTGAGGTGCTGCCGGGCGGCGAGCCGGGCAAGGCGGTCGATGGTGGGTGTGTTGGACGCTGCGGCCCGATCGGTGGATCTGGTGCCAAGTACCGAGCCAGCGGCGGGGTTTCGGACGAGAACCACGGCAGCTGGCAGGCTATCCATGGCACCCTGGACCGCTGCCTCCCGAGAAGCCGTAGCCAAGGCGTGTGATACCCGGTCCGCAACGACCATGGCAAGAAGCCCGAATGTCACCACGGGCAGCACAACGGTCCTCATAGGTCTCCAGCGTGTGAGCAGCGGCGCAGATGCGTTCCAGGCTCCTGCCGCGGGCAGGCTTGCGGCGCTCACCAGGTGGCAGGCGCCCGACTCCCGAGACAGGCAGGCGGAATGCCACCGCTCTTGATGCAAATTCTGCGCGCAGCGGCTCAGCTCTTCGCTTCGAGCCAGTTGGGCCCGGTCCCGATGTCCACCACAAGAGGCACCCGGAGGGGGATGACGTTCTCCATCTGGGCCCGCACAAGCTGGGACAGGGGTTCGATCTCATCGGGTGGCGCTTCGAAGACCAGCTCATCGTGCACCTGGAGCAGCATGCGGCCGGCGAGTCCGCGCTCTCGGATGGCGCGATGGATCCGCACCATGGCGAGCTTGATCAGATCCGCTGCCGACCCCTGAAGGGGGGAGTTCTGCGCGTTCCGTTCGCCGTAGGCACGCTGGTTGAAGTTCCGGTCCTTGATCTCGGGGATGTAGCGGCGGCGCTTGAAGAGGGTTTCGACATATCCCTGTTGCCGGGCCAGCTCGATCTGCCGGTCGAGGAAGTTGCGGACTCCCGAGAACCGCTCGAAATAGCGGGCAATGAACCCCTTCGCGTCATCCTGAGAGATGCCGAGTTGCCGGCTCAGGGCGAAAGGCCCCTGGCCGTAGATCGTGGCGAAGTTGATCGTCTTGGCGCGCGCCCGCATCTCTCCGGTAACCTGCGCCAGCGGGACGGTGAAGATGAGTGCGGCAGTCTGTCGGTGGATGTCGCCGCCCTGCCGGAACGCCTCGATGAAGGCCGGGTCTTCCGACAGGTGGGCCATGATTCGGAGCTCGATCTGTGAGTAATCCGCTACGAGGAATACCCACCCCTCCCGGGGCACAAAGCCGGCCCTGATGGCCTCGCCACGAGGAGTGCGAATAGGAATGTTCTGGAGGTTGGGCTCCGCGGAGCTGAGCCGCCCGGTGGCTGCCCCCGCCTGATTGAAGCTGGTATGAATTCGCCCAGTCCTGCGATTGATTCGCTGCGGAAGCGTGTCCACATAGGTGCTCTTCAGTTTTTGCAGCTCGCGATACTCCAGGATGAGCCGCGGCAGCTCGTGTCCCATGGCGGCGAGTTGCTCCAGCACGTCCGCGTCGGTAGAAGGGCCGGTCTTGGTCTTCTTCAACACCGGCAGCTGATGTTTCTCGAACAGGATGCTGGCCAGCTGGCGTGGAGAATTGAGGTTCAGGTCGGTTCCAGCCACCCGGGCAATCTCCTGCTCCAAGCGGCGAAGATCCTTTCCCAGTTCGTCGCTCAGACGACGAAAGACCGAGAGATCGATGGTGATGCCCTCCCATTCCATATCGGTCAGCACCTCGACCAGGGGCATCTCGATATCCCGCAGCAGGGCCTCGAGCTTCATCTCGGCCAGCATCGGCCCGAAGAAGCGGTGCAGCGCCAATACGGTAGCGCTATCCGTGCCGCAGTAGTTCGCCGCTAGCGGAACCTCCACTTCGGCAAAGGGGATCTCCAACTTTCCCTTCCCTGCCAGGTCCTGATAGGTCTGCATCGCCCGGCCCAGGTGCTCGAGGCAGAGAGTGTCGATAGCATGAGATCGGCGGCCGGGATCGAGCACGAAGCTCGCAAGCATGGAATCGTATGCCGCTCCGGCGAGCTCGACGCCGGCCCGCCGCAGGACCTGCCAATCGAACTTGATATCATGCCCTGCCTTGGGCACCGCCGGATCAGTGAGGAGGGCGTAAAGGGGCGCCGAAGCGGGGGCAGTGAGCGGCGGTAGATTCCGAATCGGAGTGGGGGCAGCGAGCTCCCCCTCGCCCGGCCGGTGACCGAAGGGCAGATACCAGACCTCTTCCGGACCCGCGGCCAGCGAAAGCCCGATCAGCTCTCCCGTGTGCGGGTCGGGCGAAGAGATCTCGGTATCGAGCCCGACTATGGGAACCGCGCGCAGCCGCTCGACCAGGTCGGCCAGGTTGGCGGGGTCGTCGAGCACGGTTACAGTCGCGACGGATGGGCCCGTCAGGTCCGACAGGGTGAGCCACGACTCGGCCGAAAAGGAGGACTCATCGTGTTCCGTCAGCGTCGCGATGGACGCGTCTCCGGGATCCAGTGAGGTCTGTCCTTCGTCGGCCGACGCAGCGGATGCAGTCACGCTCTGTTCGACGGGAGCCGCCCCTCCCTGCCCCGTCAGTTTGCGTGCCAGCGAATAGAACTCCAGCTCCGTCAGGAGCCTGATCACCGCTTCGCGGTCCGGCTCGTGGGGTACCAGGGCGCCGGCGTCCAGTTCCACCGGGACATCGCACTTAATGGTGACGAGCTCGCGCGAAAGCCGCGCGCTGTCCGCCTGGGTCAGGAGAGCCTCCCGGGCCCGTTTGGCGGTTACCTCGCCCGCACGGGAAAGAAGGGTCTCCAGGTCGCCGAACTCGGCCAGCAGCTTCTGCGCGCCTTTCTCGCCGATCCCCTTCACCCCGGGAATGTTGTCGGACGCGTCGCCGACGAGGGCCAGAAAGTCGACTACCTGCCGGGGCGCCACACCCAGCCGCTCGGAGGCGTTGCCTTCGTCGACCCAGGTCTCGTCCACCGCCGCCGGCCCGCCTCGGCCGGGGTTCAGCAGGGCCACGCGAGGACCGACGAGTTGATAGAAGTCTTTGTCACCGGAGACGACCACGACCTGAAGCCCCCGCTCGGCGCCCGCGGTAGCCAGGGTGCCAATCACGTCGTCGGCTTCATAGCCGGGAATGGCGACCAGAGGGATGCCGAACGCCTCCAGCAGCTGACCAATCCGCTGGACCGAGCGGTCGAAGTCGGCCTGGAGCTCGTTGTCGAGCTTTTCCCGGGTGGACTTGTAGTCCGGGTAGCGCTCCTCCCTGAACGATGTCCCGGCATCGTTGATCCAGGCCACGTAATCGGGCCGGTACTTCTCTCGCAGGCGGAGCAGGAAGTTCACCACGCCCCAGGCTGCCGAGGTGTTTTCCCCTTTGGCCGTCCGGAGCGGCCGCGAGATCATGGCAAAGAAGGCCCGGTAGATCAGCGCATAGCCGTCAATGAGGAAGAGCTGCGGAGGGGTGTGGTTGGAGGGCATGCGGGAAAAATAAACGCAAGCGGTAAGGGGTGAGCGGGTGCGCTCCCGGAATGACCCCGCTTACCGCTTGCCCGCTCACGCCTTGGTTTACTCCTGTCGACGCACCCGATTCAGCGTCCGCTCGAACTCCGCCCGGGAGCCGGGCGTGAGGCGGAGACGCCCGAAACCGGTCTCGTCCTGGAAGAAGAGGGCGAGCCGGTGGTTGAGATAGGTCCAGCGAACGACCCTGCCCGCCGTCCCCGGGCTGGTCTCGATCGTCTCATCGGGCGGCCCGAGGGCAATGAAGACCTCGCCCCGATCGGTCCGCCAGCCGGCGACGCCTTCGTCGGTAAAACGGGAGTTGGCGGCGCTGACCCGGCCGAAGTACTGATTCAGCGCTTCGTTCTCGGGTGTGATCTTGTTGGGATCAGTCTCGGCGTAAAACTCTCGCCAGAGGCGGGAGCGCTCGGCCGGCGGGGCTTTGCGCATTGCGCTCACCCGAGGGCCCTGCCCGAAATATCTCAGGAGATCGAGCATCTCGGTGAAATTCGTGATCACCCATGCCTGGGAAAACGAAACAAGAGCCGAGACACTGCGCTCGGCCGGTGCGGTACCCACCATGAGCTTGAGCTCGCCCAGCGAGATGCTGTCCGGGGCCAACCGGATGACCTGACTTTCGACCGGCCGACCGCCACGGAAACGGAGCGAATCGGTGTAGACGACGTTCTGCTGCTCATCCGTTACCCGGAACGGCACGGTAGCCGGCCCAGGGAAGTTGTAGCCCTCGACATACGCCAGGAGCGTGTCGGCCCCATACCCAACGGCACCCCGGGAGTTGAGCACTACGGAAAGCGGGTCGGTCAAGGCACCCCGGCCGGTGGCCTGGTAGGCGAGGATAGGCGCGGACGTGGTGCCGGAGCCAAAGGAAGGGGCGACAAATTGGCCTTGAGCCCGGCTCTCGGCAGTCGAGCCCCCATCCCGTACAGTCACAACCACCTTGTAGGCGCCCGGGGTGAGCCGGAGGATCTGCTGAAAAAGAACGCTCTCGTCAGCCCGTAGCGTCTCCTGAAACGTCGGGACCCGAACGATCTCTTCACGAGTCAGGTCAACCGACCTGGCGCCCTCCTGCTGGAACGAGATGCCCACCCGGTAGCGGGCGACGAACAGGTTGCCCTCTCGCTGGAAGGCGAGCGCTCGATTCTCCAGCGAGAGTCCCAGGGCTGCGATGACCGAGTCGGCCGGCCCGGCGGCAAAGGCCACGCTTCCCACGAACGGCAGGGGCTCGGCGGCGGCCAGCCGCCCCAGCTTCTGGTAAAAGCCGGAGACGTTCATGAGCTGCGTGAGCTGCTCCGCCGGCGCCGGGCCATCCTGGCTCCCGACCCGCTTCCAGCTGCCGCAACCGAGGGCGGCTCCGCCAAGGAGGACTGCGATGACCTGCCGACGCATGAGACCCCGCATGAAGGAACCGCCTTTGGCCTGCAGGATTGCAGGCCGGCGAAGGTGGCGAAGGTTAGTGATGGCGGCCAAGAGGCGTCAAGCGCGCCAGGGCCACTTCAACTTGCTGGCTTCTGATGGATTAACTAGCTTGGCGACTGCATGAACGGAGACACGCTGGTCGGTCGGACTGTCGCCGGATACCACCTCAAGCGATATGTCGGCGAAGGCGGCACAGCGACCGTCTATCGCGCCGAGCACCCGGAACGTGGTACGGCGGCGGTGAAGATCCTTCGCTCCCGTCTGTCGGGAGACCCGGTTGCCGTCAAACGCTTCCTGCGCGAAGCGGAATACGGCGCGCGGGTCAGCCACCCCAACATCGTGCGGGCCTACGACTATGGCCAAGCCGATGGACTCCACTACCTCGCCCTGGAGTGGGCCGAAGGCGAACCCCTGGCAGAGTTCGTCACTCGCTCCGGCCCCCTGGCTTCGGCCCTCGTCGCCAAGATCATCGAGCAGATCGGTGCCGCGCTTACGGCTGCTCACCATGCGGGCATCATTCACCGCGATCTCAAGCCCGCCAACATCATGTACAACCCCGTGGAGCAGAGTGCCAAGCTGCTCGACTTCGGGATCGCGCGGGACTCCGAGTCCAATCCGGAAGAGCGGCTCACCAGGGCCGGATTCTTTGTGGGAACCCTGCAGTATGTGGCTCCCGAGACCCTCAGCGGGGAATTGGTGAAGGAACAGGCGGACGTCTACAGCCTGGCGACGATTACCTATTATCTGCTGACTGGCGAGTTGCCGTTCACCGGGAAGAGCCCTAGGGAGTTGTTTCAGCAACTACTAACACAGCCTCCTATCGCCCTCAATGATGCCCGAAAGGGCCTGCGATTCCCGCCGGCTGTCGAAGCCGCCCTCATGCACGGGCTGGAGCGAGATCTGGCCAGGCGTTCGAAGACGGTGGACGAATTTGCGCAGGCCTTCTGCACCGCGGTGCGGGAAGAGGCGCCGAAACGCCCCGGCTTTCTGGCCGGCCTGTTTCGCAAGGGCGGGACGTGACCGATCGTGAGTCGCTCCGGCGTCTTCTGCTGGAGCGCTCAGTGAAGCGGGGAAGCTTCGTTCTCGCATCAGGGCAGCAGTCGCCGTATTACATCGACTGCCGCCTGGCGACCATGTCGGCGGAGGGTATGGCGCTGATCGGCCGGATGGGTTGGGAGATGATTCAGCGGATGGGGTGGCGCCCCATCGCAATAGGTGGCCTCACGATGGGCGCCGATCCGGTGGCCTTCGCCATCGCGGCCGCCAGTTTCGGGAGCGCCGCCCCCGTGGACGCCTTCAGTGTGAGGAAGGAGCCAAAGGATCACGGGACCGGGCGCCTGATCGAGGGAAACTTGACCCCGGGTGAGGCGGTTGTGGTGGTGGAAGACGTGATCACCTCTGGTGGCTCTGCCATGAAGGCGATCGCCGCCGTCGAAGCGGCAGGTGGAACAGTGCTCGGGGTGCTCGCGGTGGTCGATCGGGAAGAGGGCGGCAGGGCCATGCTCGAAACCAACGGGCGCAGGGTAGCGACTCTGACAACCGCGTCTGATCTAGGGCTGAAGAACTAGGGCTACCATTGGCAGCGAGATTCTGGCGACGTACCCTCGTGACTACCCGCGGCGCTCCCCCGGGACACCCCGTCGGAGACCCACCGGGAGGATGGTTGCTTTACGATGGTGACTGCGGCGTGTGTAGCCGCTGGGTCCCGGCGTGGGAGCCAACGCTCAGGCGACGCGGCCTGGCCATCGCGCCGCTCCAGAGTGCCTGGGTTCAGGAACGGATCGGCCTCCCTGCTGCCGACCTCCTGAGCGATATCCGGCTCCTGCAGCCCAACGGACGGCTTCTCTCAGGCGCAGAAGTCTACCGGTACCTGATGCGGCGGATCTGGTGGGCCTACCCGCTGTACTTGCTCTCCAGGCTGCCCGGCTTGAGTCAATTGTTCGAGTGGGCCTACCGCACTTTTGCCCGCCACCGGATCCGAATTTCGGCCGGCTGTGCCTTCCCGCGATAATGCAACAAACTGCACTCTACTAAAGCCGCGCGGTCCCGGGGCCGATCTTTCTCCTGCCCCCCTTCCTTAGAAAACAGGCACCCCGGAGCCACGTCATGCCCAGCCCGCGCGGGACTGCAGGCACACCGCTTGGTCAGCTCGTCTACTCCCGCGAGCGGATCCTGTATGGCCTCATGGTTGTCGTTAGCCTGGGAGTCTACGCAGGGCTGGTGCTGTGGAGCCTTTCCCAGCCCGAGACCGGGGCGAGCTAGTTGGTCGCTGCCATCGTCATCCCACTAATTGGCTGGTACGCTCACGGCATGGCATTGGGACACGTACGCGGCAGCGCCGTCCGGGTCTCCGACAAGCAGTTCCCCCAGCTGTACCGGCTCACCCTGGCCCATGCCAGGCGGCTGGAGCTGAAGCAGGTGCCGGCAGTATACGTGCTTCAATCAGGCGGACTGCTGAATGCCTTTGCAACCCGGTTCTCGGGGCGTGATTTCGTCATCATCAACTCCGATGTACTGGAGTTGGCGCTCGACCAGGGTGAGCCGGCGGTTGGCTTCATCGTAGGCCACGAGCTGGCCCATCTCTGGCGCGGACACCTGCGGCACCGGTGGCTGACTACCCCAGCCCGGTTCCTGCCGTATCTGGGAAGCGCTTACTCCCGGGCCTGCGAGTACACCTGCGATCGCATCGGTGCCGCCTGCCAGCCGGATGGCGCCATCAGCGGCCTGCTCGCCCTGGCTGCAGGCAAGCAGCTGCATTCTCATGTAGACGTGCGAGAGTTTGCTGCACAGGCGGAGAAGGACCAGAGCTTCTGGATCAGGCGCGCGGAGCTGATGTCATCCCATCCACTGCTCCCGAAGAGGGTGGCGGCTCTCCTCAAGGCCGGTGTAGCAATTCCTGCCCGTAGTCAGGTACCCATGGCAGGGAACACGCTCGCCGCCTGACCTTCGCAGGTAACATGCTTGTCCGGTGTGCCGTTGTAATGACGGCACCCGGCAGCATGGCCCCGTTGCATCTCGGCGTCCTCCCCCGCATCGTTGGTCTGGCCGACCGCTCACCCGCACGATACACAATCCGTCGAGGTCTTGTCCCGGCTGAGCGCCTACTATCAAGGAGGTCGCCATGGCACCACGGGCCCGTTACCGGTTGGATCGAGTGACGGTAAAGGCGGGTGAGCAGCGCGCGTCGACCTGGACTTTCGGCGGCGCGCCGATGTCCGGCATCGAACAGGCCTACTCGGTTCAAGATGGCAACTTCCCGGCGCGGAATCAGTGGGAGTTCGTGGTCAGAACCCCGAGCGGCCGGGACGGACGGATCGAGGTGCGGCCTCGCACCACGCCGAACGTGAAGGTGTGGGCCGAACTGCCCGATCGGTCAGTCACCTTCTCGCGGGCGACCAAGGGAGGAGCCCGGGGCAAGTGGTACTGCAAAGTGGCCCTCGCCGATCCTACCGGAGCGAAAAGCCGGGACGTGATACGAGGCGACCAGCGAAGCCAATTGCCACCCTGGTTCGACGCACTCAAGGGCCGGATGCGGGTGAAGCAGAGCGTAAGACCGACGAAGGGTAACGATGGCGAGGACCTCGTCGTGCTTGTTGCCGCTCAGGACCACGCAGCGATGATACGACTCTTTTTTGCCACCAAGGTATGGATACTGAAGGAAGGAATCAGCCTGGGAGCATGACGCGGGTGTTTACGCCCGCATTGGGGTGCGCCGCCTGCGCCGAGATCGCCGGCCACGTCCAGGCGCCCGGCGGCGTGATCCTCGATGACGGCCTCTGGTATGTGAGTCACCATACCGGCCCCTTTACCGATCCGGGCGAGCTCATCGTCAAGACTCGACGACACTGTGAGTCGCTGGCCGAACTCACCCCCGCAGAAGCGGATGCCCTGGGGCCAGTGCTGCGAGCGGGAGTCCGAGCCTTGGAGAGGGTAGTGGTGGCGGAGCGCGTCTATGCCGTGTCGTTCAACGAGCGGATACGTCATGTCCATTTCCTGCTCCTGCCCCGCACGGCCGACATGCCGCGAGGCCACGTGATCTCCGATCTGTACCGCAAGGCCCGTAATCTGATGCGTAAGTCCGGAGTGTTGCGAAACCCCACCGCGGAGGCGCGGGCGGCGGTAGCCGAGCGGGCTCGGCAGACATGGGAGGATCCGATCTAGGTCATGAACCCCACCAGAATGCACACCGGTGAGCTCGTCGTGTCCCTGCTCCAGACCGAGGACGACGCTCGCGCCTGCGCCCGGCTCATGGCGATGTCGGAGCCGTGGATCACGCTGGGGCGGAGCTATGCGACATCTCTCGATATCATCCAGGATCCCAGCCGCGAGGTCTACCTGGTCCGCGATGAAACCGGGTTGGGTGGGTTCCTCATCCTGTGCCTGACCGGGGCGTTCGTGGGGTACATCCAGACGGTCTGCATCGATCCGGCCCGACGGGGGCGGGGGCTCGGGTCCAGGCTGGTCGAGTTCGCCGAAGAGCGGATCCTGCAGGTCTCGCCCAATATTTTCCTGTGCGTGTCCTCTTTTAATCAGGGCGCCAGGCGGTTGTATGAGCGGCTCGGCTACACCCTCCTAGGAGAGCTTACCGACTACATCGTGCGGGGCCATTCCGAGCTTTTGCTGCGCAAGACCACGGGGCCGCTTACCGGTTTTCAGCGCGAAAGTGCCACGGGGATGAACAGCGCGTGAGCGGCTGGGTATGGCGCACCATTCCACGTGAAGGTAGGATCGAGGATAGTGTTCGCTTTCCGGAGCGCCTCTCTCATGCGCGAAGCGCGTTTGAAGCCCGAGTTTGCCGATCTTTATCCGACACTCACCCCCGCCCAGTGGGAGCCTGCGGCGCGAGTGGCGGAGGTCGTGCTGGCCCGCCTCCTGCTGCTGGAGATTTCGGAAAAGCCGCTGGAGGACCGCGTGCTCCGGGAAGAGCATTTCGAGTTTCGAGGTGAGAGCCCCGATGGAGCCCCACGCGCTCCGGGCAGCGCCCGAACCGCGGATAGAATCGGCGAGTAGAGCGGAAGCAGCCCCGTGACGGATGATCTTCGATACCCTATCGGGCCGTTCCGGTACACTCCAAACGGCAGCCCGGCCCAGCGCGAGGAATGGATCGGCGAGCTCGCCGTCGCACCGGCCCGGCTGAGCACCGCCGTGGCCGGCCTGTCCGCCGTGCAGCTCGACACGCCGTATCGACCCGAGGGTTGGACCGTGCGACAGGTGGTGCACCATCTTCCCGACAGTCACCTCAATGCGTACACCCGCATCAAGCTCGCCCTGACGGAAGAGGAGCCCACCATCAAACCGTACGAGGAAGCGCGCTGGGCCGAGCTGCCGGATGCCCGCAGCGGACCGGTAGAACCGTCGCTGGCTTTACTCGAATTCCTCCACCAGCGCTGGCTGCTGCTGCTGCGTACATTGCGTCCGAGCGACTTTGCCCGGCGGTTTCGCCATCCTGAGCACGGCCGTGTGTTCGATGTCAACGAAGCGTTGGCCTTGTACGCCTGGCACGGCAAGCACCACGTCGCCCATATCACATCACTGCGCCGGCGAATGGAGTGGGACTGAGCGGGAACAATTCGCGACGCCATTGGTTGCCGGTGAGAAGGACAACGAGAGGAGACCATGACACAGTTGGAGAAAGCCACCTTCGGGGCCGGATGTTTCTGGGGGGTAGAAGTGGCATTCCGGCAGGTACCCGGCGTCAGCGACGCTATTGCCGGCTATCTGGGAGGAACGCTCCCCGACCCGACGTACAAGGACGTGTGTAGCGGGCGTACCGGTCATGCCGAGGTCGTCGAGGTGACTTACGATCCGAGTAGGGTCAGCTACGAGGACCTGTTGAACGTGTTCTGGACCAGCCACGACCCGACCACGCTTAACCGTCAGGGACCGGATCGCGGCACGCAGTACCGATCGGCGATCTTTTTCCACGACGAAGCTCAGAAGGCCACGGCAACTGCATCGAAGGAGCGGTGGAATCAGTCGGGCCGATTCACCAGTCCCATCGTTACCGAGATCACCCCTGCTTCAACCTTCTATCGGGCCGAGGAGTACCACCAGCGGTATCTCGAGAAGCAGGGATTAGCGAGCTGCCACATTCGGTAACGGCGGCGTCCGCTGTTGCCGTCCCAATCAAACTCTGTTGCGTTCTAGGCGTGAGCGCTATTCCTACGTCGATCTTCCTGCGTACAGGCGGACTCCTGGCAAACCTGGTTCTATGCCTGACTGCCGGTACGGGGCAGGCGCAGACCCAGATTCGGGCGCCGCAACTGGGCATCCCGTTGGACGGCACCCCGGGACCGCTCGACGCGATCACCGATGTGCCGGGGGTGGCCGTGGGGCACATCACGCTGATCTCCGGCTGGGGAAAGCTGCGGGTCGGTGCCGGACCGGTACGGACCGGGGTGACCGCGATCTTTCCACGCGGCACTGGCGATCTCACCGACGTGTTTGCCGGATGGTTTAGCCTCAACGGCAACGGAGAAATGACCGGCACTGCGTGGATCGACGACTACGGCCTCCTGCTCTATCCCATCACAATCACCAACACCAACAGCGTCGGGACCGTGCGAGACGCCGTGATCGAGTGGGGGCGGACCCGGGTACCGGGGGTATTCAACTGTTGCCTCCCGACTGTGGCCGAGACCTGGGATGGCGACCTCAACGACATTTACGGATTTCACATCACCAAGAAGCATGTGTTCGGGGCGCTTGCCGCCGCCAGGCCCGGACCAGTGGCCGAGGGCAACGTGGGCGGTGGCACCGGCATGCAGTGTCTGGGGTTCAAGGGCGGTATTGGGACGGCCAGTCGGCGGCTCCCCGGGCGAGCAGGCGGGTTCACGGTTGGCGTGCTGGTGCAGTGCAACTTCGGCCTTCGACGGCAGCTGCGGATTGCGGGGGTGCCGGTGGGACAGGAGATATCCGAGCCAAAGCCGTGTTACGACACCGACGCCCGGCTCGATCAAGAGCAGGCGGACCTGCGCTGCCCCCGAGGGGTTGACCGGGAGCGCGAGCACGGCTCCATCATTGCCATCATCGCAACCGATGCGCCACTCCTTCCACATCAGTTGCGCCGGGTGGCCCGCCGGGCCTCGCTCGGGGTAGGCCGCATGGGGGGAATAGCTGGCGCCGGCTCGGGAGATCTGTTCCTCGCCTTTTCCACCGCCCGAACGAAAGCTGCAGACAGCCTTGGTGTGACGGCCGTTCCGATGCTGCAGGATGAGCGGATCGATCCGGTCTACGAGGCCACGGTGCAAGCCACGGAAGAAGCAATCATCAACGCTATGCTGGCCGCCAAGACCATGACCGGCGCGGATTACCTCCGGGTCCCGGCGCTTCCGCACGACCGGCTGAAAGCAGCGCTGCGGAAGTACAATCGGCTGGAGGTGAGAGGTGAGAAGTGACTTTTACTTCTCAATCCAGCTTCCCGCCGCCAGAGGATGGAAGGTTTTCCAGATGGGGAGGTAAGGAGCGATCAAAAGCTCCACGAACCGCTCCAGCGCCACTGGAAACGGGAACCGGCGGCGAAATTCGAGCGCAGTGACGCCGAGCATGGCCCTCAGATGGCGACCAAAGCTCTGCGGCGAGGAGTACTCCAGGCGGTAGGAGACATCAGCCACCGAAAGACCCGAGGCTTCGAAGAGATAGGACGCGTGCAGCAAGCGCACGGCAGCCAGGTAGTTCTTGGGAGATGGAAGTCCCGCCCGGGCAAAACGAGACATCAGGGTACTGGGCCGCACATACAGCCTTTGTGCGAGGTTGGTGACGGTCGGGGTATCGGGCGCCAGCCGGACCATGGCCTCGAGGAAGAGTCTGGTGTCGGTTGGAGCGTCGGCCAAGGCGTCGAGGATGGGCCCCTGGATCCGGGCCACCGCCCGGGTTGCCGGCTGGCCTACCACCTGGCGAAGCCGGCTCCAGCCCGCAGGAGCTGTCACATCCACTACTTGCCGCACGCCGGAGGCGCCCAGCCGGAGCAGCATTTCGGTGGCGCTCGGATCGTGCTGGGAGACCAGCGCCACCGTGGGAATGCTGGGAAACTCCCGAACCAGGTGGCCCAGCACCTCGACCTGCTCCGGCCCGCACCGGTGTACCGACACCAGCACAGCGTCGACCGGGCGCTCTCGGACGATGCGGACCGCGTCGGGAATCGAATCCCGGTGCACCACCGCGAAACAGCCGCTACCGGCTGCGTCCACCCGGGGTCGTTCGATCGGCAGCAGGACCGTGGCGACCGTAGGCGAACCCCCTTCCTCTGAGCCAAAACGCACGTTGTCCTCTCGGTAGGTCGTGCGGCAGAGTACCCCAGGCTCGTCAAATGAGTTTAAATCCGAAACGGCGCGAAGCTCGACCTCGTCGGGCTATTAAAATGCGGGTGCGATGGCAGGGGCCGAGGGCAACCCTGCCGGGCTCCGCAGCATCCAAGGCTGCAGACCGGGTGTATTCTCTACTTCACCCTCATTGGTCTCTGATGTGAGCGATACGCCCGGCGACCTCCTCACCGCCCTGCAAAAGGCGCTTGGTCCTCAATACCGGCTCGAGCGAGAGCTGGGACGCGGTGGCATGGGTGTGGTCTTTCTGGCCACCGACACCGCCCTCGATCGACCGGTCGCCATCAAGGTCGTACACCCCGAGCTCGCCGCCCACGACTCGATCACTCGCCGCTTTCTGGCAGAGGCCCGGACGATCGCGAGGCTGCGGCACCCCAACATCGTTGCGGTTCATGCTGCGGGCAGCGCGGAAGGCCTCCTCTACTACGTGATGGACGAGGTGGCTGGCGAGAGCCTCCGGCAGAAGCTCCTCCGCGAGGGGCGTCTCCCTCCAGCGGACACCGCCCGCATCCTGTGCGACCTCGCCGCCGCCCTGGATGCATCGGGCCGGGCCGGGGTGGTGCACCGGGACGTGAAGCCGGAGAATGTGCTGCTGGACGCGGCCACCGGGCGGGCGATGTTGGCTGACTTCGGCATTGCCCGGGCGGTCGAGGCCACCGGCTCCAGCACTGGGCAAGGCGTCGCAGTCGGGACGCCGGTCTACATGAGCCCAGAACAGGCTGCCGGCGAGGAGATCGATACCCGCAGCGATCTGTATGCCCTGGGCGTGGTTGCGTACGAGATGCTCGGGGGACAGCCCCCCTTCCAGGGGCCCCACCGGGTGGTGGTCTCCAGACACATCGCCGAGCGACCGGTTCCTATCGAGCGTTTGCGTCCGGAGACACCGCGAGAGCTGGCTGCTGCGGTGATGAGGGCGCTGGAAAAACAGCCCTCCGACCGGTGGCAGACCGGTGAAGAGTTTCAACAGGCCATAGCCGGCGAGCGACCGACGCCAGCGTCCACACGGCATGGGCGTCGCCGGGTCATCTCGCTGGCAGCCGCAGCACTCGTCCTCCTGGTGGCCGCTGTAGCCCTGGTGCGGCGCAGCCCAGGGCCCCCGAGCGGCGTCAATCCCCGCCATTCCATCCTGGTCCTGCCGTTCGACAACCTGCGTGACGAGCGCGCGGTCGATTGGCTCCGGGACGGCAGCGTGAGCATGCTGGGGCTCAACCTGTCCCAGTGGACTGATCTCACGGTCGTGGACCACGAGCGACTGCACGATCTGCTGGCCCAACACCGTCTGAAGGTGGGCGACGACATCGGCCTGGACATGGCCCGGCGCCTCGGTCGCGAAGCCGGAGTCTGGACCGTCGTGCTGGGCGATTTTACGCCGGCCGGCGATTCCCTGCATCTCACCGCCCGGGTGTTCGATGTCGCTACCGGGAACCGAGTGGACGTCGCGCGGGTGGACAACCTGGCCGGCTCTGACGTCCGGCCGCTCTTCGATGAACTGGCGGCCAAGCTACTGGACCTGTCCGGCGCTCCCAACGAAATCCGGATCGGACTGGCGCGCGCTACCACCCAGTCGCTCGAGGCCTTTCGCGCCTATCTGCGGGGAGTCGAGCACCTCAACCGGTGGGACCTGGCCGGCGCCCAGCGTGATCTCGAGCGCGCGATAGCCCTCGACACCACCTTCGGTCTCGCATACTACAAGCTGGCCCTGACCCGGGGCTGGGTGGGAGGCACGGAGGATTCCATCGCCCGCCGTGCGATCCGTCGCGCCACCACCTTCTCATTAAACCTTCCGCCGCACGAGCGCGCAGTCATCAACGCACACCGCGCGTTTGTGCAGGGTGAGACTGGGGAAGCTCGCGCCCTCTATCAGCAGCTCCTGGCCCGCGATGCCAACGACGCGGACGCATGGTACGGCCTGGGAGATGCATGGTTCCACGACACTGCCGGCGCCGACCAGGCGCCGGCATGGACCCAGGCGATGCGTGCGTTCAAACGGGCACTTGCCCTCGACCCAAACTACGCCCTGGCCTACGAACACGTGCACGCCATGTTGAGCGAGGCGGCCGTAGCCAATCCGCTCTACGCCCTGTTGCCCGCCGACTCCTTTGCCGTAGCCCGAACCACAACCGGGCGGCAGCTGATCGACAGCGTCAAGCTGACGGCCGCGGTCCAGCGGGCACGGGGAGAGGCGCTCAACTCGGCGCGCAGCTGGGTAGCCAGCCAGCCGACGACCCTCCGAGCGCACGGCGCGATGGTCAATGCCTACGTGGGCGTGCGTAACTATCCCGGGGCGCTGGCGGAGGTGGAACGATTCCGCGAAGCGACTCCGCTTCATCCGGAGCTGCCTTTTGTCCAGGCCAGGATCCAGTTTGCCTCCGGTGAAATCGACCGCGCAGCGGCCCAGCTGCGGACGGCCCTGGACACGGTGGCGCCGAAGGATTTCCAGCCCTACCAGGGGACACCCACCGTCCTGGCGGACATCGCGGCGGCGGCGAATGTTTTCGCCTATCAAGGCGACCTCGATAACGCCGCGAAGGCCATCGACCTCGCCGATCAGGTACGGCGTGAGGTCCTCTATGAACCCGGCTGGATGGCTGGGGATCTCAAAGGTGAGTCGTGGCGACGGGCCATGCTCGGTGAGCTGTACGCCGCCGCCGGAGGGCCCGCGGCGTCGTTGCGGCAGATCTGGCAAAGCGCTGCCGAGGCCGGACGGATGGCCACGCCGGACAAGCGGAAGCACCTCGTCCATACCGGTGCCACCGCGGCGATCGGACTTTTTACCGGCCTGGCGGCCGATAGCACCGCTCTCACTGAGCTCCGGGCGATTTCCGGCGAGACGCCCTCCAAGGAGGTGCGGGCGCTCCTGGCGGTCAGCCGGGGAGATTCAGCCGCGGCTCGGCGGGCGCTCGCGGAGCCGGACTCGACCTCCAAGTACATGTACCGGGTGTACAGCCGCCCCTACGCGGCCCAGGCCTACTATCTCCTGGGCGACTATGAAACGACCCTCCGGGTGCTGGAGGGATTCGAGCCCTCCAATCTGTACACCGGAGGCTTCGACGCCCGCTGGGGTATGGTGGGGCGGGTCCGGCTGCTGCGCGGTGCGGCGTATGAGCGGCTGGGCCGACTGACCGAAGCCCGGGCCGAGTACCGGGAGGTCATGACCCAATGGAAAACGGCGGACCCCGAGCTGCAGCCGTTCCTGGACCAGGCTCGGCGGGGGTTGGCGAGGGTCGGGGTGGCGAGCTAGGAGAGGGGAGCTATTCGGCTTTGCCGAGCCTATATAAGTGCAAATTTAGTAGTGGCTTGGAGGTCCCAGCACCTAGCTCCCAGCCCCTGACTTCATTATCTTACTTCCACTGGTCAAGCGCGATGGTCGCGGGGGCCGCCAAGGTTCCCCGAGGAAAGTCCGAGCTCCATAGGGTAGACTGCCAGGTAACGCCTGGGCGCCGGAAGGCGACGGACAGGGCCACAGAAAACAGACCGCCCGGAGGAGGCCGCAAGGTTCCCGAGGGTAAGGGTGAAACGGTGGGGTAAGAGCCCACCGCGCCGCTGGTAACAGCGGTGGCAGGGTAACCCCCAGTCGGAGCAAGGCCAAATAGGCGGCGAGGTGTGACCCACACCGCTATAGCCGCGGGTAGGCTGCTCGAGGTGGCCGGCGACGGCCATCCCAGACAGATGACCATCTCCTCTTGAACAAAGGGGAAACAGAACTCGGCTTACGGCTCGACCAGCAGCGGCCCCCCGGAGATATCCCGGGGGGCTGTTGGTTTTGGGGGTGGCTGGCAGTTACCTTTTCCAGTCCTACGCTCTCCTAATTATAGGGATCCAGATGCTGTCACGTTCCGCTGGTGTTGCCGTGCTCGCTGCCGCCGTCCTGGTTCTTTCCGCATCAGACTTGGCACCGACCAGTACCAGGTACCGTATCGACCAGTCGCTGTCTCAGGAAATCGACGCGACCGCCGCCGGCGGGGCCAGGCAGAGCATTTCCTTCACGACTTCCAGCTTCATCACCGTGATTCTGGCCGACAGCGCCGGCGGCAAGGCGATGCGGGTGGTGGTAGACTCGGTGCGGGGCGACAGTACAACCCCGATTCCTGCCGCCGTGCTCGATAGCGCCCGCGGAGCTGAGTTCCACGGTTTCGTAGAGAAGTCGGGCAAGCCGCTCGGTCTGGAGCCCAGCACCGGCACGTCCGCCGCAGCGCAGATTCAGGGTCTGCTGAGCGACTTCTTTCCCTGGATCAGGGCCGGCCTGAAGGTTGGTGACAGCTGGGCCGATACGACAGCCAAGGTCAACGGCGTGGGAGTCGACAGCGTAACAGTGCGGCGGGTCAGCGCCTACAAGGCCTCGGCGAACGAGACCCGTGGCACGAGGAAAACGGTCAGGATCACGGAGGACTTTACGTCGTCGGTGGCGGGCACCCAACCCACCCCGAGCGGCCCGGCGCGAATCGAGGGAAGTGGCAGCGGCAAGGGCGCCTACTATGTCGGGAGCGACGGTCGCTACCTGGGAGGGGATTGGCAGCAGCAGTCTTCGCTGAAGATCTCGGGGTCGTTTGCGCCTCAGCCGCTCCCGATCACGATTGTGCAGAAGATTAAAGTGACAACCCTCAAGTGAGCGGGAAGACACTGTGAAGCGCATAATGGCGGTGGTAACCTCGCTTGCGGTGGCCGGTTGTGGTTCGTCCACATCGGGAGCCGGCGAGCCCGGCGGTCCTACCCCGGAACCCGGCCCCGGTGGGCCCGGTGTGCCCGGTGTGCCAGCGCCGACCGGCGTGATCTACCGGCCGATCCGAAACGCGGGATACACTCTCCAGCGGCACGATAGCCTGACGCTCCAGTTACCGGGCGGCGCCAGCCAGCAACAGCTCATCGACCGCACCGCATATCTCGACCTGACGCTCCTGCCGGACACCGCGGGATACCAGGTCACCATCGTGCTCGATTCGCTTCAGGCCTCGGCCGGCGGAGTACCGGCCGTGCTGGATTCGCTGGTTCCCGCATGGGGAACCCGCTGGACCGCGAGGCTCACACCCGAAGGCGAGCTCTCGGCGTTGACCGCCGATCGCTCCACCCCCCTGGG
>JBKJZM010000179.1:0-13348 GCA_046715295.1 Gemmatimonadales bacterium
CGTCGAGGGTAAGGTGGTGTACCCGGGAGTAGCCGAAGCCTTCCGTTTCCCCCTGACCGACGTCAACAGCGTTGTCTGAGCGGGCCCGGTCCGAGGCCGCGGTAGAGGTCTTGATCGCGCGCCTTCCCCTGGCTGAGGGGCTCCCGCTGCCCGGCGCTGCCACACCGGGCTCCGCCGGCTACGATCTGGCCAGCGCCGAAGAGGGTGAGCTGGCCCCGTTCGAGCGAAAGCTCTTTCGGACCGGGTTCAGCATCGCGGTTCCTGTCGGGTACGAGTGCCAGTTGCGACCCCGGTCAGGCCTGGCACTCCGGCACGGCATCACGCTGCCGAACACCCCGGCCACCATCGACAGCGACTACCGGGGCGAGCTGATGGTCGCACTGGTGAATCTTGGCTCGGAAACGTTTCAGGTGACCAGGGGCATGCGCATCGCCCAGATGATCGTGGCACCGGTGGAGCGAGTGACATTTCACCCAGTTGAAGAGTTGCCCCCCACCGCACGAGGCACAGGTGGATTCGGAAGCAGCGGCACGTAATGGGGACACCCGCTACCAGTCGGTAAAGCGTCCGAGTACCTTCTCAACCTATGTGCCCAGCGGCGCCTCGATGAAATTTCCCGGTTTGAATCTGATGTCCTGGTTGCCCGCCAATGAAATAGCGGTGGATCTCGGTACGGCCAACACCCTCATCTACGTCAAGGGCGAAGGGATCGTGCTCAACGAGCCTTCGGTGGTCGCAATCGAGAAGGCCACGGGCAAGATCAAGGGCATCGGGCTCGAGGCCAAGCGGATGCTGGGCCGGACCCCGGACGGGATCCTCGCGGTGCGGCCGCTCAAGGACGGGGTCATCGCCGACTTCGATGTCACCGAGAAAATGCTCCGCTACTTCCTCAAGACCATCATCGACAAGCACGTGTTTCGGGTCAAGCCGAAGGTGATCGTCTGCGTGCCGTCCGGAATCACCGAAGTCGAGCGCCGGGCGGTGCGGGACTCGGCGGAGACCGCTGGGGCCAAGCAGGTGCTCATGGTGGCCGAGCCGATGGCCGCGGCCATCGGCGTCGGTCTGCCGGTGGAAACGCCGACCGGGAACATGGTCATCGATATCGGTGGAGGTACCACGGAGATCGCGGTCATCGCTCTCTCCGGCATCGTCTCCGATACCTCGATCCGTACCGGGGGCGACGAGCTTGACCAGGCTATCGTCCAGTTCATGCGCAAGAACTACAACCTCCTCGTCGGCGAGCCCACCGCCGAGATGATCAAGATCAAGATCGGCTCCGCCGCTCCGACCGGTGACGAGCGCGAGATGGAAGTGAAAGGCCGGGACCTCGTGTCGGGAATCCCGAAGACCGTGCGGGTGCACTCGACCGAGATCAGGGAGGCGGTGCAGGAGCCCATTCAGCAGATCGTCGATGCAGTGCGGCGCGCGCTCGAGATCACGCCGCCGGAGCTTGCCAGTGATATCGTCGATCGCGGAATCGTCATGACCGGCGGCGGTGCGTTGATTCGAGGACTGGACCTGCTCCTCGCCCAGGAGACCGGCCTTCCCATCCACGTGGATGAGGATCCGCTGACCTGCGTCGTCCGCGGGACCGGCCGGATCCTGGACGACTTCGAGAAATACCGCAGCGTTCTGTCCTCCTGAGCATGATCAGCACGTCAGATCGCCGTTACACGCGCCGGGACACAGTACTTTTTCTTCTCTGTCTCGGCCTCTCGCTGTTTGGGCTCTTCTCGCCCGCCACCTGGGGGCGTGGCGTGGCCGACACGCTGCGGGGGACGGTGCTGTCCCCACTGGTCTGGCTTCAGACCCGCGCGGAAGAGGGACGGACCAGCCGGGTCCGTTTCCGCCAGGTCACCTTCGAGCGCGATTCAACCGCCTACCTGTCACAATTCCTCCCCTCGATTCGTGCCGAGAACGAACGCCTGCGCCAGCTGCTGCGGCTGAGCCGCAGGGTCAATAGCGGCTACGTCTCGGCCGAGGTGCTGCACCAGCCCCAGGCCATGGACGGACGGACGCTGCTCCTGAGCGCGGGGTCGGGACAGGGCGTGGGACTGTTCAATCCGGTGGTTGCGCCCGAGGGACTGATCGGCATGGTTTCCAGCGTCTCGAGAAAGAGCAGCGTGGCCATGTCCTGGGCGCACCCCGAGTTTCGTGTGAGCGCCTTTACCGTGAGCGGGAACGCGTTCGGCGTGGTGGCTCCCTCTAATGAGGGCCGCAATGGGGAAGGGGCGCTGGAGTTCCGCGGCGTCCCTTACCGCGACTCCGTGCCGCTGGGCACCCTGGTTCTCTCCTCCGGGTTGGGCGGAGTGTTTCCCAAGGGAATCCCGGTCGGCACGGTGATCGGCACCGTGCGGGAAGAGGCGGGTTGGGAGCGAGTCTACCGGCTGCGACCCGCTGCCAACCCGGGATCCGCGAGTCACGTCCTTGTGCTGGTGGGAACGCCCCAGGTGCGCGACCTTGCCGGCGCGTTCCCCAGCGACTCACTGCTGGAGGCGGTGCGGACGGATTCGATCGCGCGCATACGCCGGGCCGACTCGGTGGTGCAGGCTGCGAGGGCCGCCCGTGCTGCCCGGCGAGATTCGTTGGCACTGCGAGGCTCTCCAATCCAGGGCGGTACGAGGATCTCCCCGATTCCGAGGGGTGCTCCGCCCTCCCCGATTCAGGGCGGCACTCCGGCTTCCCCGATTCAGGGGGGCACCACGAGCGGTCCAGCACCAGCGCCCACGGACTCAACCCCATGAGCCCCAACCGCGTAAGTCGCGTTCAATTGCTGCTGGTGATGCTGCTGCTCGTGGTGCTGCAGTTCTATCTGCGCCCCCGCCTGTGGGACGCGCGCATCAGCCCCGACTTCCTGCTCATCGCCCTGATGCTCTTTGCCATGCGAAGCAGCCCCGGCCTGGCGGCCCTTGCCGGTTTCGCCGTCGGGCTCATTGCAGACACGCTCACCCCGGCCCGCTTCGGGGCCGGCGCGCTGGCCCACACGCTGGTCGGTTATCTGGCCTCGTGGGGCCGTGCCGTGTTCTTTGCCGACAACATGCTGGTGAATGCGGGCTTCGTGGCTGCGGGCTTGTGGCTGCGGGACTTGCTGGTGCTGATGGCGAGCGGAACCGACCACCGCCAGATGTTTACCGAGCTGACCTTGTACAGTCCCTTGCAGGCCCTGACGACCGCGGGCTTCGCTCTCATCGTGCTGATCACGTTCCGCAGCATGTTTTCAGTTCGTCTGGACGCATGAACGGCTTCGATTCGTACCGCCTTCGGCAGCGGGCCGATATCGCCCGGCTGATCCTCCTGGTCGCGTTTGTGGTGCTCTGCGGCGCTTTCTTCCGCACCCAGGTGATCCAGCACGACAAGTTCCAGCTGAAGGCGGAAACCAACCGCCTGCGGCCGATCCCGCTGACTCCGCCCCGGGGTTCGATCCTCGACCGGCATGGCCACATCATCGCCGAGAACGTGCCTGGCTATTCGGTCAAACTCCTGGCTCCATCGGCCGACTCGCTCCGCGCGGTGATCGACCGGGTGCGTCGCTTCGTGCCGGTCGACAGCGCCCAGGTGACCGACATCGTCGAACGCTTCTTGCGGGCTCGTTATCAACCGGCCCTCATCTTCGGCGACGCAACGTTCGAGGTCATCGCCAAGCTCGAGGAACACCGATCGGTCCTGCCCGGCTTGGTGATTCAGGCGGAGCCCAAGCGACTCTACCCGGCAGGAAAGTCCGTTGGGCACCTGGCCGGTTATGTCTCCGAGGTCACCGAGGCCGATCTCCGTGCCGACCGGTATCCGGGGGCCGTGCTCGGCTCCATCGTGGGGAAAGCGGGGCTGGAGCGGGAGTACGACGATACCCTTCGGGGAAACGAAGGGGTGCGCTACATCGAGGTAAACGCCCGGGGCCGCCTGGTCCGGGAGGGGGCTGCGTCGGCCTCGTTGCCGCCGACGCCGGGTAGCCCCATCACCACGACCATTGACCTCGATCTCCAGCGCTTCATTGACAGCATCTGGCCGGCCGGAGTGCGCGGTGCGATGGTTGCCCTGACGCCCCGGGGTGAGGTCCGGGCACTCTACTCCGCGCCCACGTTCGACCCCAACCATTTTGTCGGCGGCATCTCTTCCGCCCAATGGCGAAAGCTGAACAACGATCCCGCCCGGCCGCTACTCAACCGGGTGATACAGGCGCGTTACCCTCCGGCCTCGCCGTTCAAGCTCGCCATCTCGGCCATGGCGCTGAAACGCGGTCTGATCAAGCTGAGCACCAGGATGCCGGAGCCATGCCGCGGTGGAATGCGACTGGGCAATCGGGTGTTCCGCTGCTGGAAAAAGGAGGGTCACGGCACCCTCGACCTCATCGGGGCTGTGGCCGCGAGCTGCGACGTCTACTTCTACCAGCTCGGGTTACAGCTTGGGCTCGATGCCATCATCCAGGATGGCATTTTCATGGGATTCCGGGACAAGAGCGGGATCGACCTGGAAGACGAGCTGAGCCCCATCTGGCCATCCTCCAAGGCCTACTTCGACCGGCTGTATGGGCCGCGCTATTGGAGCCCGCCGGGCACCACCCTGAATTTCTCCATCGGCCAGGGTGAGAACACCCAGACGTTGGTCAACATGGTCAAGTTCTATCAGGGTCTGGCAGGCCCAGGCGTGGCGCTGACTCCGTACATCGTGCGCCCGAGCTCGGACAAAGGCAGGTCGCTTGGGCTCACCACCAAGGAGCTCGACGCCCTGCGCAGCGCGCTCATCGCGGTGGTCGAACGCGGCACCGCCGCGGCGAACCGCCGAGCCGATCTCGCGGTGGCCGGCAAGACCGGGACGGCGCAGAATCCGCACGGCGCCGACCACGGCTGGTTCATCGGTTTCGCGCCGGCGGATAAGCCGGAGCTGGTGGTGGGCGGGATCATGGAGTTTGCCGAGCACGGTACCACGGTGGCTCCGTATGTCGTCCGGACACTGCGGCGCTACATCCTCGGCCCCGAAGCCGTCGGCCCGGTGAAGCTCGGCGTGCTGCTCGACGAATCGCTCACGTCGAGAGATACCGCGCCTCGGCCCCTGGAGCTCGACCCCGACTCCGCGGCTGCACGCGCCGCCGCAGACTCCGTACGGCGCGCGGAGGGCAACCAGTGAGGGGCCCTGCCATCGACCGAAACCTGGTCCTGGTCAGCCTCGCTCTCATGCTGTTTGGCCTGGCCACGCTCTATTCGGCCGGCCAAACCGATGTGCCCACCCGTGCAGCCGGTATGTGGCAACGCCAGATCGTCTGGTTTGGTGTGGGTATCGTGACCTGCTGGGTGGTCTACAACTTCTCCCTTCGGGTCCTGGAGTGGGTGGCCCCAGCGCTCTATGCCTTCAGCATCCTGCTGCTCGGCATCGTGCTGGTGGTCGGCACCGGTGCCGGAACGGCCGAGAGCAGCCACAGCTGGCTCTCGATCGGTGGCCATCAGATCGGTCAGCCGTCCGAGCTCGCCAAGGTGGCGACCGTGCTGATGCTGGCCCGGTTTCTCTCCGGCCGGAAGGAAGCCTGTCGCTCGCTCCGGGACCTGATCGGACCGGCGCTCATCGTGGGTGTGCCGTTTCTCCTGGTTCTCAAGCAGCCGGATCTCGGCAGTGCCCTCGTGTTCGTGGGCATCTTCTTCGCGATGCTGTTCTGGTCCGGCGTGCGGCCCCGGCTCCTATTCCTGATGGCCACTCCCGGCATCAGCCTGTTTCTGGCGTTCAATACGCTGGCCTGGAGCGCTTGGATCATCGTGTTCGTGCTGATCTTGATTGCCTGGCGGCCGTATGTGTGGGACTGGACGATGTTCCTGGCGGCCAACGTTGCCATGGGTGCCATCGCCATGCCGTTGTGGACCCGTCTGGCCCCGTACCAGCAGAACCGGCTGCTCACCTTTCTCAATCCCGAAGCAGATCCCCGAGCGGCTGGCTACCACGCCATCCAATCCCGGGTGGCCATCGGATCCGGCGGGTGGTTCGGAACCGGGTACACCGAGGGTCCCCAGAAGCGGCTGGCCTTTCTGCCGGAGCAGCACACCGACTTCGTATTCTCAGTGGTGGGAGAGGAGCTGGGCTTTCTAGGGGTCCTCGTCGCGCTGGGACTCTTTCTGACGCTCTTCCTGGTCCTGCTTCGCATTGCCCGCCGGGCCACCGATCCGTTCAGCAGTCTGGCCGTGTTCGGCATCATTGGCCTGTTCTTCACCCACGTGTTCGAGAATGTTGGAATGACGGTGAACCTGATGCCGATCACGGGCATACCGCTGCCGCTTTTCTCGTATGGCGGCTCCTTCTTCATCATATGCTCGCTGTGCCTCGGGGTGGCTCTGAGGGTGGCATATGACTCGAGGTCGTCCGGCTATCTCGATTCCTGATAAGGGCTTAAGCGCAGGGGTCTAGCGCGAAAGCCGGGGAATTGTGAGATTCCATGGGCTTCGAACGCCTCATCCGGCAACCTCTATCCTCCATACCACCTGTATCTTATGGCTGTGATGGCCTGGTTTAAGAAGGAACGCAAACCACGTACTTCTCAGCGCGAACGGCTGGAGATTCCGGCTGACGCGTGGGAGAAGTGCGACAAGTGTGGCCATATCGACATTCGAGAAAAGTTTGAGAAGGCGCTGAACGTCTGTCCCGAGTGCGGCTGGCATCGGCGAATCGGGGCCGAAGACTATATCGAGATTCTGACCGATCCTGGCACCTGGCGCGAGCTGTACGGCGGACTCCGCTCGGTCGACCCGCTGGGGTTCGAGAGCTATGCCGACCGGCTGAAGGTGGCGCGTCAGAAGGGCGGCGAGGCCGACGCGGTGTATACCGGCACTGCCAAGATCGATGGGCTGCTGTTCAACCTCGCGGTGATGAATTTTGCCTTCATGGGCGGCTCGATGGGCTCGGTGGTGGGGGAGAAGATCGCCCGCTTGGCGCGGCGATCGGTGGAGAAGAAGATCCCGCTCGTCATCGTCTCGACTTCCGGCGGGGCCCGCATGCAGGAAGGCGTTCTCTCGCTGATGCAGATGGCCAAGACCTCGGCTGCTATTGCACAGCTTCACCGCGACTGTATCCCTTATATCTCGATCCTGACCGATCCCACCACCGGCGGCGTTTCGGCGTCGTTTGCCATGCAGGGCGATGTGGTGCTTGCCGAACCTGGTGCGGTAATCGGCTTCGCGGGGCAGCGGGTGATCAAGCAGACCATCGGTCAGGACCTTCCCGACGGATTTCAGACTGCCGAATTCCTGCTGGAGCACGGCCAGGTTGATGATGTGGTGCCCCGCGCCTCGCTTCGCGATACGACGGCCCGACTCGTGCGCCACATGCAGGGGCAGCGCCCCCACGTCGAGATGGCCGAGCTGAGCTGAGGCTGAGCGGGTTGCCCGCTTTCCACGCCCCACCCACGGCCTCATCGGGTGGGGCGTCGTCGTTTCCACCAGCACTATCTCGCGAGCCATGATGTCGCTGACCTATGCTGACGCACTGGAGTTTCTCTTCCCCCGGACCACCACCATCAAGTTCGGGCTGGCGACGACGCGGGCGCTGCTCAAGTCTCTCGGGAACCCCCACCAGGTCATGCCGTCGGTTCACGTCGGCGGTACCAACGGAAAGGGAAGCGTGTCCACCCTGGTGGCCGCCGCGCTGAGCGAGGCCGGCTGGCGGGTGGGGCTCTATACCTCGCCCCACCTGATCTCGTTCCGGGAGCGCATCCGGGTGGACGGGGTGCCCATCTCCGAGGAGGCCGTGGCGATGTGGATCAGCCGGCTTCACTCGGCCATCCTCGAGCGCAAGGCGACGTTTTTTGAAGCCACCACCGCGCTCGCCTTCGCCGATTTCGCCGCGCGGGGGGCGGAGATCGCCGTGGTCGAGGTGGGGCTGGGTGGGCGCCTCGACAGCACCAATGTGGTGCGGCCCCTTGCCAGCGGTGTGACCAAGATCGAGCGGGATCACATGAAGTACCTGGGTGACACTCTTGAGTTGATCGCCTGCGAGAAGGCCGGCATCGCCAAGCCGAACGTTCCGTTCGTAGTCGGTGAGACCGACCCCATCCTGGTCGAAGTCCTGCGCCGCGAGGCCAAACGGGCGGTGGGACGCGCACGGGCCGATGTGCGGGTGCTTCCCGCGGACTACGAGTGGCGGGGTCCGCTCGGCTTGGCGGGTCCGCATCAGCGGCGAAACGCAGCGGTGGCGCAGGGGATGCTGATGGCCCTGCCGTCCCCCTATCGCCCGACGGCGAGCCAGATCGAGCGCGCGTTCGGGCTGGCCAGGATCGCCGGGCGGCTCGACCAGAGAGGCCGGTGGCTCTTCGACGTGGCGCACAACCGGGACGGGATGCGGTCCTTAGCCAAGGCGCTGGCCTCCACCCAACCGAGGCGGCCCCTGCATGCGCTGGTATCGATTCTGGGTGACAAGGAGTGGCCCGAGATGCTGGTGCAGCTGGATCAGGTCATCGACCGTGGGGTGCTGACCATCGCGCCGACTGCTGCGGGGCGGGGATGGGACATCGAGTGGCTACGCCATTGGCTCAAGGACCCGGGTCGGCCACCAGCCCACGCGGAATGGACCCTGATTCCCGATTTTCGCGAGGCGATCGAGACGGTGCAGGAGGGCGCCGGGACTATGCTCGTAACCGGGTCGTTTCATACCGTGGGCGACGTGATGTCGGCATTGGGGATGGACGTCTCCTGAATGTCACCAACCCATCTTATTGTTCTTCCCGCTCACGCCTTCCCCCCTTATACTCCCCCCATGAAAACCAAGGCCCTGCCGGGCTTTCGTGATTTTTACCCCGATGATCTCGCCCTCCGTGCCCACATTTTCCGAACCTGGCGTACGGTGGCCACCCGGTATGGGTTCGAGGAGTACGACGGCCCGCCTCTGGAGCCGCTCGATCTCTACACCACCAAGAGTGGGGACGAGATCGTGGGCCAGCTGTATAACTTCACCGACAAGGGCGGTCGTCCGGTTGCGCTTCGGCCGGAGATGACGCCGACGCTGGCCCGCATGGTGGCTGCGCGGGCCGGCCAGCTCCGCAAACCCATCCGATGGTTCTCGATCCCTCAGCTGTTTCGTTACGAGCGGCAGCAGCGGGGGAGACTTCGAGAGCACTTCCAGCTCAACTGTGATCTGATCGGCGAGGCTGGCCCGCTTGCCGATGCGGAGGTCATCGCTCTCGCGATCGACGTGATGCGGGCGTTTGGTCTGGGCCCGGCAGACTTTCGCGTCAAAATCTCTGACCGAAGGGTCATCGCTGCCCTTTTGGGCGCTCTAGGTTTGAGCCAGGATCAGAGCGCTGTCATGTATCAGGTTCTCGACAAATTCCTTCGCGTTCCGGAGGAGGTGTCGATGAGCCGCCTTACGGAGGCTGGTATCCCTGCGAAGAAAGTCGAATCCATCTTGGGTCTAAGTCGTAGCGGAAACTGGGAAATGCTTGAAGGTGAAGCAGGCTTCAACGTAGCTCTTGGTGCTCTTCGGCCACTTAAAGAGGTGAAGGCAGCGCTAGAAGCGATGGGTTTGGGGGAGTACGTGGATCTTGATCTTTCGGTTGTTCGTGGCCTTGCATACTACACCGGCACCGTTTTTGAGATTTTCGACGCTAAGCGTACCATGCGGGCGATCTGCGGAGGCGGTCGCTATGACAATCTCGTCGACGCAATCGGCGGGGTTGAGCTCCCGGCGATCGGCTTCGGCATGGGAGACGTGGTGCTGGGCGAATTGCTGAAAGACAAGGGCCTGATCCCGGCCGACACGTCCAGCATCGATGTGTTTCTCGCATTCGTCACCCCAGGAGATCTACCGCATGTGCTCTCGATCGTTCGCCGCTTACGCGATGCGGGCCTCAGGGTAGAATATGCGCTAAGTCCCCAAGCCGTCGGGAAGCAGTTGAAGCTCGCGGATGCGCGGCACGCTAGGCTGGCCGTCGTGGTGGGCCCGGATGAGCGGGCGCGCGGTGAGATCGTGATCAAGGACCTCCGGACCGGGTCTCAGGAGACAGTTCCATTGCAATCGACCGTTGACATCATCCGAGCCCGCATCAATGGCTGATACCAAAGCGCTCACCACCCGCGCCGTGGATTTCAGCGCCTGGTACAACGAGATCATCGCCCGGGCGCAGCTCGCCGATTACAGTCCGGTCCGTGGGTGCATGGTCATCCGGCCGAATGGCTACGCCATCTGGGAGCAGATGCAGCGCGCCCTGGACCAGATGTTCAAGGACACCGGGCACCAGAACGCCTACTTCCCGCTGTTCATTCCGCAGAGCTTCATGGCAAGGGAGGCGGAGCACGTCGAAGGGTTCGCCCCGGAAGTGGCGGTGGTGACCCACGGCGGCGGCAAGGAGCTGGAGGAGCCACTCATCATCCGGCCGACCTCCGAGACGATCATCTACGCGATGTATGCCAAATGGATTCAGAGCTATCGCGATCTTCCGCTGCTGATCAACCAGTGGGCCAACGTGGTGCGCTGGGAGATGCGTACCCGGCTGTTCCTGCGGACGACCGAATTCCTGTGGCAGGAGGGACATACGGCCCACGCCACCGAGGCGGAGGCGGAGGAGGAGGCGCGGCGGATGCTCGGAGTTTACCGCACCTTCATGGAAGAGTGGATGGCCATGCCGGTGCTGACCGGACTCAAGACCGACAGCGAGCGGTTTGCCGGCGCGCTCCGGACCTACAGCTGTGAAGCGTTGATGCAGGACAACAAGGCGTTACAAGCCGGTACCAGTCACAATCTCGGCCAGAACTTTTCGCGGGCGTTCGAGGTGACCTTCCAGACGGCGGCGGGGGGCCTGGACCACGTGTGGAACACCTCGTGGGGGGTCTCCACCCGGCTGGTGGGCGCGCTGATCATGACGCACAGCGATGATTTGGGTTTGGTCTGCCCACCGAGGCTGGCCCAGTACCAGGTCGTAATCGTCCCCATCTACAAGACCGACGAGGAGCGTGCCACCGTGCTCGAGGCGTCACAGCGCGTGCACAAGGAGCTGATGGCGGCCGGCATACGGGTCCATGTGGATGCCCGCGAGGGCATCAAGCCGGGTGCCAAGTATTACGAGTGGGAGGGCCGCGGCGTTCCCCTTCGGCTGGAAGTGGGGCCGCGTGACGTGGCCTCGAATTCCGTCATGCTGGCGAGGCGTACTGGAGGGAAGAAAGAACCGCTGCCGATGGACGGCCTTCCGGCCCGGCTCACGGCCGTCATCGACCAGTTCCAGGCGGACCTGCTGGCCGCCGCGCTCGCGCGGCGTGAGGCCGCCAGCGTGCGGGGAGCCACCAAGGAGCAGTTCATTGCCAGAATGGAGAACGAGGGCGGCCTGGTCTACGACGGTTTCTGTGGCCGCGGCGTCTGCGAAAGCGAGATCAAAGAGCAGACCAAGGCGACGATTCGCGTGCTGCCGGATCCGGAGTTCCGTTCACCCGTGGCCCCGACCCACTGCATGTGGTGCGGCCAGCCCAGCGTGGTCGAGGCCGTGTGGGCGAAGGCCTACTGAGCGGGCGGGCAGCGGGTCGGGAGCCCTCTGGGCCGGGTACCCGCGAAGGGGGTGGCGGCAGCGGGGCAGCCTCGCCGACGGACCTCCTGTTCGCGGACGCCGGATTGGCGCGAAGGGGCAATGCACTTTATCTCGGCGACGTATCTCTCACCGACATCGCGACGGAAGCGGGTACCCCGGCTTACGTGTACAACGCGGAGGCGATACGTAGTCGCTACCGCGCCCTGAACCGGGCGCTGGGCTCGCTGCCACACAGGATCTGTTTCGCCGTAAAGGCCAATAGCAATCTGGCCGTTCTCCGGATTCTCAGAGAGCTCGGTGCCGGGGCCGACATCGTGTCCTCCGGCGAGATGGCACGCGCCCTGGCGGCTGGCTTCGCGCCCGACCAGATCGTCTTCAGCGGGGTGGGAAAGACCGCGCAGGAGCTGCGCTCCGCTATCCGCACGGGTGTCGGCCACCTCAACGTCGAGTCACGGGAAGAGCTGGAGCTGGTGGGCCGTATCGCGGAGACGGAGGCGGCGCAGGTCCGGGTCGGCATCCGGGTCAATCCCGATGTGACCACGGAGACCCACCCCTACATCTCCACCGGCAAGAGCGGGATCAAGTTCGGCGTCCCCACCGACCAGGTCGTCCCAGCGGCCGAGTACATCCTCGGCCACCCCCGGCTCCAGCTCACCACGCTGGCAATGCACCTGGGCAGCCAGCTGGTGGACACCGAGCCATTCCGCCAGGGAATCGGCCGCCTGATCGAGCTGGTGGAACGCCTACGCCGAGCGGGAGTAACCACCCTGCGCGTGCTCGACATCGGTGGGGGGCTCGGTATTCGGTACTCGGATGAGCGCTCGATGGACCCGACGGCGTTCGCCAATGCGGTGGTGCCGCTGCTTGCTCCGACCGGCCTCAAGATCTATCTCGAGCCGGGCCGATTCCTAGTGGGTAGCGCCGGCGTACTCCTCACCCGGGTTCTCTACCGCAAGCACTCGGGTGGCAAGGAGTTTGTGGTGGTGGATGCCGGCATGAATGACCTGGTACGGCCGAGCCACTATCAGGCCTACCACGAGATCGTGGAGCTGGTGGAGCAGGGGCGGCCCCGGGTCCGCGTCGACGTGGTCGGGCCGGTGTGCGAGACCGGTGATTTCCTGGCGCTCGACCGAACGCTCCCCAGCCTGGAAGCCGGCGACGCACTCGCCGTGCTGGGCGCCGGCGCTTACGGCTTCGTCATGGCGTCCAATTACAACAGCAGGCCTCGGCCGCCGGAGGTTGTGGTGGAAGGCGCCAAGTGGTACGTGGCAAGGCCACGCGAAACAGTCGAGGATTTGTTTCGCACTGAAAGGGTGTCACCCTGACAGCAAGCCATCACGACGGCATCCTGATCATCGACTTCGGCTCCCAGTACACCCAGTTGATCGCCCGGCGGGTGCGGGAAGCTCACGTGTACTGCGAGATCCACCCCCCGACGCGCACCGTCGACTGGATCCGGGACTGGAAGCCGAAGGGGATCATTCTTTCGGGTGGACCCAATTCGGTGTACGGTGAGAACGTCCCCACCGCCGATCCGAAGCTGCTGGAGCTGAACACCCCGGTGCTCGGCCTCTGCTACGGAATGCAGCTGATGGCCCATCTCTCCGGTGGCAACGTCACCCGGGCCAGCCGGCGGGAGTACGGCCGCGCGAATGTGCGGGTCGAAGGGGGCCGGTTGTTCCGAGGCTTCGGGGCGGGCGAGGAAACACCGGTGTGGATGAGCCATGGAGACCACGTGGACGTCCCGCCGCCCGGCTACAAGGTCACCGCATCGAGCAAGAACTCACCCATCGCGGCGATCGAGCACACCAAGCGTGCCCTCTTCGGCGTCCAATTCCACCCCGAGGTGGCGCACACCCCACGTGG
>JBKJZM010000180.1:0-10402 GCA_046715295.1 Gemmatimonadales bacterium
GACTCGGAGACCAGAGACAGCTCGCTCTTGCCGGTGACCGGGTTGCGCGCGCAGCCCAGGGGACCGGCCGCGAGGCCAGCGGCGAGCCCCGCAAGGACCAGTGAGGGAAGCAGCGCGGAGGAGGAGACAAGCAAGGATCCAAGGGCTGAGCGACGAGTCATGGGAGCGTCCTTTGTTCTCGTACGATCGCCGATCTCTCGGTGGTTGGCCGGCTTAGTACCCGGCAGAGCCCCAATTTTAAGCTGTCCGGTGCCCCCGGGCTGTGATCCCCGGCGCGTGGCTCGGCAGCCTCGGAAGCTGAAGACCTAATCGGTGGTCACGTCTCGACTTCCGAGATCCTCGTGGGCTCGCCTGCGCACCCGGCGGTGGCGGAAGTACTCCACAGTTCGTGCCAGCCCACTGGCCAGATCGATCTTGGGTTCCCAACCCAGCCATTCACGAGCGCGCGAGATGTCCGGCTTGCGTTGGGTGGGATCGTCCTCAGGCAGGGGTCGGTAAGTCACCCGTAAGTCGCCGCCGACAATCCGGCAAACCTCCTCCGCCAGTTGACGAATGGTGAACTCACCTGGGTTGCCGAGATTGACTGGATCGTGTCTGCCCTCCGCCCCCATGAGCCGAACGAGCCCCTCCACCATCTCGTCCACGTAGCAGAAGGCCCGGGTTTGCTCGCCGCTGCCATAGACGGTCAGCTCCTGTCCCCGCAGCGCCTGGACGATGAAATTGGACACCACGCGCCCATCGTTGTCCGCCATCCGCGGACCGTAGGTGTTGAAGATCCGCGCGATCCGAGTGTCCACCTTATCCTGGCGGTGGTAGTCCATCATGAGCGTTTCCGCTACGCGCTTACCCTCGTCGTAGCAGGAGCGGGTGCCGATAGGGTTCACGTTCCCCCAATAGCTCTCCGGCTGGGGGTGGACGGCCGGGTCCCCATACACCTCCGACGTGGACGCCTGGAGAATCCGCGCACGCAGACGCTTGGCCAGCACCAGCATATTGATGGTGCCGAGGACGTTGGATTTGACCGTCTTGACCGGGTTGTACTGGTAGTGAATCGGCGAGGCAGGACAGGCCAGGTTGTAGATCTGCTCCACATCGATGAACAGCGGCTCGGTGACATCGTGCCGGAGTAGCTCGAAGTTCTCGTGTTCGACGATGTGGTGGATATTCTCGCGGCGGCCGGTGAAAAAGTTGTCGAGACAGACGACGTGGTGGCCGTCCGCGAGAAGCCGCTCACAGAGGTGGGACCCTATGAAGCCGGCGCCGCCGGTGACGAGAACGCGCATCTTGGTCCGTTCTGGAGAGCGAGAACCTAACGCCGAGGTGCGGAGGGTTGTTTCTGGGGCGTTGCTGGGGCGGGCTCCACAGGGTCTGAATCGAGGTCCTCCGGCGGAGTCGCCCGACTCTCAGGCGGTTCAGACATGGTCGTTGTGCTTTGCCCCCGGGCATCCACTCCCACCCCGGTCTTCGCGGTACCGCTTCGATCGGCGAAGACCAGAGTGGAGGAGCCGCCCCGGACCAGGCTCAACACCGTCCGCGTGGTCCCATTTTCATCCGCGAAGAGGAGGCTCACGGTTTGATCGGGAAGTAATCCGAGCACCGCCCGGGAACGTCCGGCGCTGTCGCGCACGGTGATACCCGAGGCACCCCCTCCGAGCACGGAGAGGCTCAAACCGGCCCTGCTCCCGGGTGCCTGCAAGAGGAGGCGCATCGAGCCATCGGCGTCAGTGGTCCACGAGCCCCGAATAGCTCCGCTGCGATCGCGCAGAAGGAACTGACGAGCTTCGACCACGTCGGCGACGGCGCCCGGAAGACCGTGGCGAGCGGCAACGATCACCAGCGCGGTGGCCAGACCGAGAAGCAGGGCCACGCTCACCAACGTGCCCATCCAGAGCCGCCGCAGCCGGCGATTCTCCCGCTCCAGCTCCTGGGTGCGGATGGTCATTCCGCGCTCCAGCTCCCGCATCTGGCGGAGGAGCGGATCCGGTGTCGCTTCGGGCTTGACCCCCGTCATGCGGGGCCACTCTCCAGGAAGTACGAGCGGCAGGCCCGATCGACCAGCTCGACGGTGAGCTCCGGTGTCACGTCCCGATACTTGGAGATGTCTTCCACGTGAGCGATCAGGTCACGGGGATGGCAGCCCCGGGCGGGAATCTTGCGCTTATCGTAGAACTCGGAAAAGATGTAGGCCACCATCTCGGGGTCGTACGTCAGCCCCGCCGTAGTGCAGCAGCGCCGGAAGATCTCCTCATACTGAGACCGGGTCGGATCGACCACCGGGATCTTGTAGTGAATGCGGCGGAGAAAGGCCTCCTCGACCAGCTCAGCCGGATCGAGGTTGGTGGCGAAGATCAGGAGGCAGTCGAACGGCACCGGAAACTTGCCGCCGGTGTGGAGCGTGAGGTAATCGATCCGCTTCTCCAGCGGCACAATCCAGCGGTTGAGGAGGTCCCGGGGCGGCACTCGCTGTCGGCCGAAATCGTCGACGATTAGCACGCCCCCGTTGGCCTTCACCTGGAACGGAGCCTGATAGAGCTTGGTGAAAGGATCATATCGCAGGTCGAGCTGGTCGAGCGTCAACTCGCCACCGGTGAGGACAACCGGCCGCTTGACTCGGGCGTAACGCCGGTCGTACCCGGGCCCGGTCCGAAGCCAGAGGGCATCCCTCCCGATCGCGTCCTCCTCAATCTCGACTTCCTCATGGTGGACCGGGTCGAAGACCAGCATGATCTGGCCCTCGACGTCCACGGCGTACGGCAGGTAGAGTACGCCGCCGAGCATCTGGGAGATGGCCTCGGCAATCGCCGTCTTGCCGTTTCCGGTATGTCCGTAGAGAAAGATCGATTTTGCGGAGTTGACTGCCGGGCCCAGGATGTCGAAGATCGAATGGTTCAGCACCAGGTGGCCGAATCCCTCCCGCAGCGTGTTCTGGGTCACCTGGGCGTGACGGATCGACTGGGTATGGATCCAGGCGCTGTACTGCGACAGCGGCACCGGTGCCGGCCCCACGTACTGGCAGGCCTCGAGCGCCTCCTTGGCCCGGTCTCGCCCCGCACCGGCCAGGTCGAAGAGGTAGCTCGCGCGGTTGGGGCCGGTGGTGCCGCGGACCTCGATGAACCGACGCTGCTGGAGGGTGAGCAGTTCATCATCCACCAGCGCGAATGGCAGGCACAGGAACTCGGAGAGGTAGTGGCC
Source organism: Gemmatimonadales bacterium (assembly GCA_046715295.1). GTDB lineage: Bacteria > Gemmatimonadota > Gemmatimonadetes > Gemmatimonadales > GWC2-71-9 > CAVVWJ01. The sequence goes on from JBKJZM010000180.1 coordinate 3,193, forward strand.
GGTGCGCCCACCCTGCACGTAAAGCACCTTCAGGATCAAGTCGCGGAGGGCGTCGGGCGAGAGGCCGGTGTCGCTTAGCGCATCGGGTACCGGTGGAACGGCCGGGGTGCCGACGAGGTCCGTCTGGCTGGGGATGGCACTAGTGGCGCTCACGACACTGCCTCCGTTCTCTGAGCTTGCTTGCCGGCCGAAGACAGTGCCCCGGTTGACCAGACCAGAACGTCGCCGATCACGGTTCCTGAGTCATCGAGGGTCCCGGCCGGGAGCTCCAGGGCATGCACCGCGTTCCGGTGCCGCCGGGTGCGTGACCCTGGCGGAAGCGAGCGGTAGGTGGCCACCACCGCACCTTCGGCATCGAGGAATGCGACATCCAGCAAAAACGTCATGCCGTACATATGCACCGATCGGCAGGGCGTCAGGAGGAGACCCTCTCCAGGTACAGGCACCGGCCGGGCCAGCATCCCTCTGAGTCTCGCAAACCAGCTGTCGGCCAGTCCGATTCGGGTGCCCAGCTCACGGTTTCTCCCGGTGTTCACAACTCGCAGCAGCCGCATTAGAGCTTGCTGAAGGTCCGGAAGATCGCGAGCGCCGACGGGCCCAGCACCACCACGAACATCGCAGGGAAGACGAAGAGCACCAGAGGAAAGACCAGTTTTATTGTCGTCTTCGCGGCCGCCTCTTCGGCCCGCTGCCGCCGCTTGGTACGCATGGTCTCGGAATGAACTCGCAGCGCGTTTGCGACCGAAGTCCCGAAACGATCAGTCTGGATCAGCATGCTCACCAGGGACCTGATATCGACAAGCCCGGTGCGCTCCGCGAAATTCTTGAGGGCCTCGTCCCGAGGGGTTCCGGCGCGCATCTCCAGATTGACCATGGCCAGCTGTTCGCTCATGATCGGGCTCACATGCTCAATCTCATCGGATACCCGCACCAGCGCCTGGTTAAGCCCGAGACCGGCCTCGACGCAGACCACCAGCATGTCGAGCATATCCGGAAGGGCAAGCTGGACCTCTTTCTGCCGCGCCTTGAGTCTGCCTCGTACGTAGAACGTGGGACCGACCCACCCCAGGGCCATGAACCAGAAGATCCCCAGCATTACCTGCGTGGCGGACGCACCGAGCATTGGAAGGAGCAGAATCCCTGCGACCGGCAGTCCCGCGGCCAGGGTCACTCGCGAGGCCCAGTAGACCGAGACCGCGGTTGCATCCGGGTACCCGGCCTGCGTGAGGAACTGTCGTACGGCTGAACTGTCCTTTCGGCCACCTTCTACCCGCTGGCCCAGCACTTGGAGCACGTTCTTCAGCCGCTCGGATTTGGCCTGGCGGCGGCGGCGAGCCAGAGTGTCGTTCGGATCGCTGCCGGTCTGAATCTGTTGTAGCCGCGCCGTCACCGCGCCTCGGCCCGGCCGCACTTGCATGAGCGTCAGCGCGAAGAGGGCAACGGTTACTACCGTCAGGAGGAGGATTATTGCCAACATAAGCTTCTCAAATCTCGATGTTGATGATCTTGCGGATCCAGAGGAATCCAATGAGCTGCATCGACACCGCCACCAGGATGAGCAGTTTACCGATCGGGTCGGTGAACAGGATCGACATGTACTCGGGGTTCAGCGTGTAGAGAATCGAGAACAGGATGAGCGGGAGCGCGGACAACAAGTACCCGGTCATCCGGCCCTGCGCGGTGTAAACCCTGAGTTGCCGGCGGATGGTGAACCGGGCCCGCACCACCGCGGCCAGGTTGTCCAGGATCTCGGCGAGGTTGCCACCCACTTCCCGCTGAATCAGGATCGCCGTAATCAGAATGCGCACGTCCACCAGGTTCACCCGGTCAGCCATTCCCAGCAGCGAATCCTGGAGCGGGAGTCCGAACCGCTGCTCCTCGAAGACCCGGCGGAACTCCCCGGCCACCGGCTCAGCACCGTCATCCGCCGCCATCTTGAACCCGGCCGTGAGCGGGTGGCCGGCGCGCAACGCCCGGCCCACCAGATCGATGGACTCTGGAAGCATCTCCTCGAAGGCGTTGAATCGTTTGGTACGACGGCGCCGGACGTAAAGGTTCGGCAGCATGGCCCCGAGCGCGGCGGCGCCCATTCCGGCCGGTACCGAACGAGTGACGATCAGCGCCACGCTTCCCAAAGCCAACGCCGTACCCAGCGACAAGAAGAGAAGGGTCTGCAGGGTCCAGGATAGTCCGGCTTGCTGCAGCATGAACTCCGCGTCCCGCAGCTGAGGTACCCGGGCGACGATCGGGCGCAGCCAGGGCGATTGGAGGACAGCCGACCGGAAGACGGCGGGGTTTGAGCCACCGCCCTCGAGTGGAGCATTGGCCAGGGAGCGGAGCTGACCCACCATCTCTCGCTTGCGCTGCTGCTCCTTCAGCCACTCCCAGAGCAGAACCAGCGATACCGTGGCACAGGCGACGGTAAGGAACGCCACGAGCGCCGGCACCCAGATGTTGGCTGGCAGACCTACCATCGTGACCCCCCTCCCCGATCCTTCTCCGGTTCTACGAGGTTGGAGAACAGGAGCGAGGATAGATCGATGCCGTAGGCCTTGAGCCGGTCGGAGAATCGCGGACGGATGCCGGTGGCGCGGAAGTCGCCCAGCACCTTGTCGTTCGCCCCCATTCCCTCACGCTCATACACGAAGATGTCCTGCATGGTGATGATCTCACCTTCCATGCCGACGATCTCCGACACCTGCATGATCTTGCGGGAACCGTCGGAGAGTCGGCTGACCTGAATCACTACGTTGATGGCGCTGGCGATCTGCTGCCGCATGGCCCGCTCCGGCAGATCGAGGTTGGCCATGGAGATCATGGTTTCCAGCCGGCTGAGGGCGTCGCGAGGCGTGTTGGCGTGCAGGGTAGTCAGCGAGCCGTCGTGGCCGGTGTTCATCGCCTGGAGCATGTCGATTGCTTCTGACCCCCGACACTCACCCATGATGATCCGGTCCGGCCGCATCCGGAGGGCGTTGATGAGCAGCAATCGCTGGGGAACCTCTCCCTGACCCTCGATGTTCGCGGGGCGGGTTTCCAGCCTGACGACGTGAGGCTGTTTAAGCTGGAGCTCGGCCGAGTCCTCGATGGTGACGATCCGCTCGGTGATCGGAATGAAGGAGGAGAGGATGTTGAGCAGCGTCGTCTTTCCGGCGCCGGTTCCGCCGGAGATGAGCACGTTCAGACGGGCTTTTACGATAGCCTTGAGCAGCGCAAGCATCTGCTCGGTGAGGCTTTCGGTCCGGAGGAGGTCCTCACCAGACAAGGCATCACGCTTGAACTTACGGATGGAGAGATGGGGCCCATCCAGGGCGAGCGGCTTGATGATGGCGTTCACCCGGGAGCCGTCCGGCAGCCGGGCGTCCACCATGGGCGACGAATCATCGATCCGGCGGCCGACCGCCGACACGATCCGGTCGATGATCTGAAGCAGGTGCCTGTCGTCCTGAAACATGACCTCGGTCCGTTCCAGCCGGCCATGGCGCTCGATGTAGACCTGTTTGTAGGTGTTCACCAGGATGTCGGAGACCTCCGGGTCCTTGATCAGGGGCTCCAGCGGGCCCAGACCGAAGATCTCGTCCAGGACCTGGATAACAATCGTGTCCCGCTCCTCGAAGTTGAGGGGTACGGACTCCTGCGTAATTAGGTCTTGCACCACCTTGCGGACTGCATCGGCCACCTGCTGCCGTTCCAGACGATCGAGGTTCGAGAGGTTGAGCCGCTCGAGCAGCTTCCGGTGAACCTTACCCTTGACCTGCTGGAGCGCGTGTATGCCGTGGGTATCATCAGTCAGGCCTGCAGTGGCCCCCGTCGTGCCTTCTGGAGTAGAGCTCGCGCGGGAGGGGTCCCATGGAGGCGGGGGCTTCTGACCGTTGCCCCCGACAGGAGCAATCAGCGGGATGTTAAGGTCGGACATGACTTACCTTCCTCCTTCTTTCGGCTTGGCGATGCGGCCCGCCAGGCCTTTGAACGGCGCCACCAGGGCCTGCGCGAGGCGTGAACGCGGTGTAGCCTCCTCGGGCACGCCGGTTACCTGGGCGGCGAGTCCTTTGAGATCCCGGGTGTAGGGCGAGCCGCCGTTCAGCACGATAGGTTTTCCGGCATTCACCGAGCCCATCACGGCCTCGTAGTCGTTGCTAATCTTCCAGAACACTTTCAGACCCAGGCTTTTCTCGACGTCGGCGACTGAGATTGCGTCGTTCGGATCGTACCGGTTGATGATCAGACGCACCTGGTCCTCCCCTTTGGTGAGTGCCCGCTTGAGCATGGGGATCCCCCGTTGGATGTTCCGAAGCGACGGCAGGTCCGCGGTGCCGACAATGAACACCAGATCTGCCTGCTCGAAAATGGCCAGCGTGGAGGGGGCAAAGGAGCGGGGCGTATCAACGATGATGTAGTCGTAGTGCTGCCGCAGGAACGCCAGAATCCGGCGTATCTGCTCCGGCGTGACCGACTCGGCCTTCTCGGGCTGGAGGGGTGCCGACAGCAGATGCACCCCCGAGGGGTGATGCTCGATATAGGAAGCCAGCAGGCTGGCATCCATGCGCCGGAAGTTCTCGGCGAAGTCCACGAAGTTGTACCGGGGCTGAACGCCGAGCACCAGGGCGCTCTCGCCCAGCTCGAGATCCAGGTCCACGAGCAGCGTCTTGCTGCGCGTGGTCCGGTGAATGAGGATGGCGAGATTGGTGGCCAGGGTGGTAGAGCCGCCGCCACCCTTGAGGCTGAGGAATGGCAGGATCCGGCCGGGCTGACGCTGCTTTTCTCCATCCTGCTTCCGGAATTTCTGGGCGATGCGGTTGGCAGCGGCGCGGAGCTCCTCGGGGGCCACCGGCTTGGGAAGATAGTCCGAGACTCCGGCCCGCATCGCCAGCATCAACTGCTCGCTGGAGAGGACTGGCCCGGTAGCAATGAAGAGCTGCGCCGGGTTCAGCTCCACCAGGTATTGCGCCAGCTGGAGACCGAGGTCTTTGCTGTCCTCCAGGTCCAGGATGATCAGCTCGGGCGCGAGAGCACGCAAAGCCTGAATCTGGTGCTCGCCGAATTGGTGCAGGGGGACGTGAAGCTCCAAGTCCAGGGAGACCGGCCGGTCGGGGCCAGTCAGGAGCTGCTTGACCTGGGCCACGAATGTCGAGTCGCTGGAGATCAGCGCCGCGCGCGCAAGCTTAGCGTCGCTCAATGAGGACAACTGGGCTCCTATATGACTCATACGGTCGGCCCCCTGTGCGAACAGCAGACGCGGTCAGAGGGTGCTATTTGATCAGCTCCAGCGTCTTGATGAGCGACCCGGTCACCCCAGGACCGCCCCCTGGCCCGCCGACGAATCCCAAGAATCGACCGGTGATCGGCGCCTTACAACCGGCACCGGTACAGCCATCGGGACGCTCATCCACCCAGATCTTGGCGAAATTGTTGAACACGAGCGTGTTGTCGCTTGGAGACAGCATCTCCAGCTCGGGATTGTAGAGGGCGACGATTACGACACGCGGGCTATCGGGCAGGCCGTCGTCATCGCCATCACCGAAGTCCGAATTGTCCACGGTGTTCGTAAGGTCATTCCAGGTTGCGTCACCATCATAGCCGATCCGTGTGTCCCAAGCCGGACTGACAGCCCCTGCGGTGGCACCGTTCCCGGCCGACGCAGGGTAACCGGCTCCGCCGACCGAGACGATCTCACAGGAGGGATCGGAGATCTTGTCGCGCAACACATCCCCGCTGTTTGCGTCACTCGATGAAAGACCCCACGCGTAGTAGTTGGAGCTGGTGGTTCCGTCCTTGGGGGATAACGTCATCAGGGTGATCTGGCGGCCGTAATCGTTGGTCTTGTGCAGGAACGCGTTGGTTCCGCCCAGGTAATCGCGGTAGGACGAGCCATAGCCATACAAATCCTGATCATAGACGTCGATACCCTGGTCGAATTCCCAGAGCTCTCGCTCTCTACTATCCATCACTCCGTTTCCGTTCGCGTCCACGTAATCCCAAAGCCCGTCCTCCACCACCTCCTCGGGCGGATTGTTCCCGGCGGGCGCCACATCCACATTGTTCCAGATGTCTGGAATGGCCACCGGCATGACGCAGGCGGCGTTGCTCGTCTCCGCGACATGCGCCCTGGCCAGGGCCCGGATGCCCATCGTTGAGCTGCCGAAGATGCTGGCAAACCAGAGCGGTATCCCGCCGCCAGTGTAGGTGGCCGTCAGCTCCTGATTGGCGAGATCCACATCGATGGCAACCTCGGGGTCCGTGATCTGAATTCGGTGAACCTGATGTTTCTTCGCGAAGTCGCGGGCACGTGCCTCGGCGATGGGCGACTTATCTATCAGAGGGTCGGAAATAATGAAGGCGCTGGCCCCGGCCAGAGCCGCGGCGTCCATGGCCCGCTGGGCCTCCGCCTTCGCAGCCTTGATCATCCCGTAATCGACGGCCAGGGCACTCATCCCCATCGCCAGAAACAACATGAGCGCCATCAAAACCAGGGTAACTCCGCGCTCTCCCCGCCGCCCATTCTGATTCGAACGCATACACCCCTCCTCTAATGCTCCTGATAACTTCTCCACGCCGTGTCGGATGTACCCTTCATCTTCATCTGGCCGGTCCACTTCCAGCTCGCGGGCTCACCCGTGGGCAACAGCGCAGGCGTATCGCTCGGCAGCACCAGCTTGGGCGAGACCAGCACCAGAAGCTCGGTGCGCCGCTGCCGGGCGTCCTTGGACCGGAAGAACTGGCCCAGGATCGGAATATCACCCAAAATCGGAATCTTGGTCGAGTTGTCCGTCATCGTGTTGTCCACCAGCCCAGCAATAGCCAGATACTGTCCGTTCTTCATCTCGACTTCGGTCTCGGCCCGGCGGGTGAGCAGGCTGGGGATCGTGAAGCCACCGAAGACGAGTGGGTTGGAAAAGTCCAGCGCCGAGACCTCGGGCGCCACCTTCAACCGGATGCTGCCGCCTCGGGTGATCGTGGGCGTGAATTTCAGCCGGATCCCAAACTCCTTGAACACGATCGAGACTGCGTTGTTGGCACCGCCTCCCTGCACCGCGGGATAAGGGAACTCGCCTCCCGCCAGGAACGTCGCCTCCCGGCCAGGCAGTGCAATCAGGTTCGGCTCCGCCAGGCTCTTCAGCATACCCTTGGAGGTAAGGAATCGAATGAGCGCCTCAATGCTCGCATTCGCGTTGAAGAGCCCGAAGTCCACTACTCCATCGGCAAAGCCGCCGCC
>JBKJZM010000181.1:0-9859 GCA_046715295.1 Gemmatimonadales bacterium
GCCCAGGGCGGCAGCTCGGCAGCCCGATCGTTCGGGTGGCGCTGCCGGGCATCCTCCAGCCGCACCGCGAGCATCAGCGGCAGGCCTTCGGCCGCGCAGGCCTGGGTGAGAGCCCGCATTTCGGCGCCGGCCGGGTCGAGCCCGTAGTACGTCGGGTCGGCACGAACCGCCGGCACTCGGGCCGCACGGGCTTCCGTCAGCAGCGCTTCCCATCCGCTCAAGCCGGGATGTACCGCTGGCACCGGCCGGAGCCGGTCGTGCCGCGCGGTTGTCTCATACAGCCAGGGATTGCCGGCGGCCGGATCGCTCCAGAAGATGCCTGGCAGGTGGGTGACCCAGGCCTGATCGACCGCAATTCGGTCCATGGCGCGAAGCAGCGCATCGGGTGACGTGCCGGGCACGCGCCGGAACGGGTACGCGCCAAGGAAACAGTTGACGTCGAGTCGCATCAGTCCGAGGTGAACGCGGTGGAGGGGAAAATGCGAGCGGCATTCCGCCAGCGGACCAGCTCCAGATCGGAGCCGGAGAGGAGATGCTCCATGTGACGGAGCTTGGCCCAGCCGGTGTCGATGGTCAGGTCACAGCCCCAGAGAAGGCGCTCGACGCCAACCGCCTCGAGGCAGGCCTCGAGCATGCCGCCATCGACACCGCTCCCCGAGAGATCCACGAATACATTCGGCTGATCGCGCAGGGCCGCGAGCGAGTGGCTCCAGTCGCCCCCGCCGCTGATGTGGGCCAGCAGGAAATTGACCTTGGGGTGACGGGCCGCGAGCTCGGCGAGCTCGACCCCATCCGAGGCCTCCTGTCCCGGGTATTCCCGGCGACGGTGCTGCCAGACATGTTGCAGGACCGGCACGCCGCGCTGCGCTGCCACCGTGCAGATGGGATCCAGCAGCGGATCGGTGGACCGTCGGCTCGCGGCGAGCTTGATCCCGATCATGCCGGCATCGAGACAACGCTTCAACTCGGTCTGGGCGTGAGCGCGAAAGTTGGGGTTGACGACGCAGTAACCCCGGATGCGAGCGGGGTGAGCTCGTTGCAACGCGAGCAGGAAGTCGTTGCCATACCCGATGTCGGTGGGGGATGGAAAATAGATCGGAGACGTGAGACCCCAGCTGCCCAGGATCGACGCCACGTGAATCGTGATCCCCACCCGCTCCCCCGCGCGCAGACGGCTGGCGTTACGCTCCTGCCAGTCGCTGCGCGGTGATCGGTCGTGGAGGAAGTGCGCGTGAACGTCGATGAGCGGCGCTATGCTTCCTCCTCCTCTACCATGTCCGCTTCGTCGAGTTCGTCCGGATTTATGAGCCCCTCGAGCCGGGGATCAATCCCCATGATCACCTCGTCCGCGCTCTCGATTCTGAGAGTCAGATCGTTCTCCTCGGAAATCTCTTCCTCGACCACGCCATCCTCGTCATCTATGTCGTCGAGGCCATCTACCGTCGGCTTGCGGCTAGACATGTCAACCTCCTTTACCCTCAATCTAGGCAGGTTTTGCCACGGCCGAGAGGGCTTCGGCCAGCCCGGCGAGCGTCCGATCGATCACCGCTTCGTCGTGCGCCAGGGACACGAAGTTGTAGGCCGACCGCTTGAAGAGAAGGCCCGCACCGGCGCAGCCGGCGGTGACCGCGTGCGAGACGGCCTCGTCGGCGTACTGAAGGAAGCACATCTCCGGAATACCCCGCACGTCGGTGACGAGCTCGGGGTGTTCCTGCTGGAGCAGGATGAGCCCGTCCCGCAGGCGGGCGCCCACCCGGCCGAGATGCTGCGGCACCTGGCGGGCGACCATCACATCGAGTGTGGCGCGGGCCGCGGCGAGGGAGACGAACTCGGTGGCGAGTGTCGAGGAGATCCAGGTCCGGGTTACCCCGGCCATTACCTGGGAGCGTCCGCCGACTGCGGCCAGGGGAAAGCCATTGGCCAACGCCTTGCCCATGACGACCAGGTCGGGACGTATGCCGTAGCGCTCACAGGCTCCACCGACCGCGAGTCGGCACACCGTCTTGATCTCGTCCACGATGAGCAGCGCCCCGATCCGTTCCGTCTCCTCCCGAAGGACGGCAAGCCATTCGGGGTCGGGTTCACGATGGATGACCGGCTCGAAGGCAACGGCGGCGAGGGCATCGCCGGCGGCCCGGATGAGCTGCCGGCTGCCTGCCGCGTCATTGAAGGGGAGTCTGCCGTACAGGTCCTGAGTGGAGGAAGGCACGCCTTCGGCGGATTGGCACCAATCGAGCCAACCGTGGTACCCGCAGCCGAGGATCCTATCCCGGCCGTTTACCACCCGGGCGAGCCGCACTGCGGCAGCCATGGCCTCCGCACCGGTTTTGAGGAAGCGTACCTGCTCGACCCAGGGCATAAGACAGGAGATCCGGGACGCCAGATCCTCCTCCAGGACAGGAGCCAGCGGACCCACGACGCCATCCTCCACCGCTTCCACCGCGGCCCGGGTGACCTCGGAGTTGCCATAGCCCAGTGCAACCGAGCCGAGACCCATGATGTAGTCGATAAACTCGCGGTCGTTCTCGTCCCAGACCCGGCAGCCTGAAGAGCGGACCATCCGGGATGGCAGGTCAGGGTCGAGCGCGCCAAAGAGAATGTCGGGGCGCTTGCTGCCCGTGGAGGTGAAGCCAGCGACGTGTTGGGTCAAAGTGCCGGTCCTCCGATCATCGCAACTCCAGTGTACCAAACCGTGCCGGATCCTGCCGGTCACCGCGAAGCCACACCCACCCGCCACCCCCACTCCACACCAGCTGACCCGCTCGTCTGAGCCGATCGGAGTGCATTTCGTTCACCAGGAGATCGAAGCCGATCGCCTCGCCTCTGCGCACCGCGTCCCAGCCCGGAGGACTGATCGCGGCGGTAATCCGATAGCCCAACTCGGTGGCTTGCCAGCTGCCTTGAACCATCTCGGGCGTTCCGGCCGTCCCGGAGATGCCGCGTGCCGTCAGCGCACCGCTGTCAGTGGACGGCACGATAAGAAGACCGACGGCATCATCACCTGGCAAGCCGAGGTACACCTGGATCCCGTCGGAATTAATCTCGTCCGGCTCATTGTCCAGTCGAAGCGGCCGAGCCGTCGGGTCGCGAGGAACGACCTCGGGCTTTACCACATCCACGGCAAGAAAGAGAGCCTCATAGTTCCAGTTGACGGTGGCGGTAGCGGAAAACCCCTCGGGACCGGCGTAGGGCAGTTCGCTCCGGCGATACTGATCCTCGTGGTCGAGCTGAAGCGGCTCGCCAGACTCGAAGCCATCCAGCGTCCCGTCGAGCGCGGGAGCGTCGAGGATTTGGAGCGCAGCCCCGTGGCTGACCAGCGGGCGATCCTTCAGCACCAGCGGCACGAACGGAGCGGGCATGCGACGGTTGCCCGCGAGCCTCAGCGATTCCTTTGGGGTCTGAACCTCCCACCCCTCGACAGTTGCCACGTGGCGGTCGACCCCGGCCGCTGTCTCGACTTCGATGGCGCCTGTGCCGGTGCGAACGCCACGAACAGCCGGCTGGCCGCTGGTGGACTCCAGCACCGAAACCAGCCGGAGGTTTCGAGCCTTAGCGCGCACGATAAAAAGAGCAACCGCCTCGCCTGTTCCGGGCGCACCGGGGGCGAGGGCCCGCAGGAGCTCGGTGTCCGAGGCCAGGTGGACGCTCAGCGTTGCGCTTCGGCCTCGGGAGCGGAGCACGACTGGACCGTCAGATGCGGGGACGAATCGCTCCACCTTGCTCACAAACTCGTCTGGTAGCTCCGCTGGAACCCAGCTCCCTCCTGGCTCGACCTCAACCCGCCCGCCCAGGTGCCAGGGGAGCTCCACGACGTGATTTTCGCTCGACGCGAGCTCGACCACATCGAGCAGGTAGGCCGGTCCGGAGACCAGGATGCGCACCATCTCGCCGTAGCGCGCCCGCACCCAGGACCACTCGCCATGTTGCTCGAAGTTGTCGCACACTGCATCTCCGGGAGGCTGCGAAACGCCGTCCAGCCGGGGGGCGTTGTGTGCCAGGGTCGAGCGATACCAGAACAGGTCCCGCGCGACGTACGATCCGGTCCCGAAGTCGGGCAGCCAGTATTCGCCGTTGGCGTGGACGACCAGGTTCAGGCGGTCGGGATGCCCGTGCCCACCGCCGTAGTTGCCCGCTTCGAGGCTGGCATATCGGTCTCCCTGTCGGAGCACCGCAAGACCCTGCCCCTCGACGAAGACACTGCCGGGAAACCACGCCGGTGTTTCCGACGGCAGCTTCGGAACCATCTCCAGCAGAGCCCACCAGGAGAGATCCGACCGGCGTCGCACCGGTCCGGGGGTGGGCTCCCCTGCTTCGTGGAGATAGGAATCGAAGGTCTGCGCCACCGGCGCGGGTGCCTGGTAGAGCTGACGGAGCCAGGTCCAGAGCTCGCCGTGCTGCTCTGGTCCACCCACCCTCGCCAGTCCGATCTCCCAGAGCTCGAGGTACATCGGCTGGGCCAGCGATACGCCAAACCGGGAATCCTTCCGGGCAGGAAAGGTCCAATCCGGGAGGGCGGTGACCGCGGGTGCACGCAGTGCGTGGGCCAGTCGCTCGGCGAGACGTGGGTCGGCCAGAAGATCGACGCCTGCCTTCCCGGCCCACCACATCGCGAGCAGCTGACCCCGGAGCGCGAACAGATGGTAGTTGTCCCCCTCGTACCACATGCCATCTTCCCCGAACCCACGCAGGAGATGGGCGACGATCCCGTTCCCGCCCTCGACGACCCGCGAGGCCAGCTCCTCGTCCTCGAACCATACGGCGATGCTGGCGAGTGCGGCGTTGTGCCAGGTCTGCCGGTTGGAGAGGCCCTCGTCGAACTCACCGATCAGATTGGCGGCCTCGTCGGCCACCAGCGCCACCACCTCGGCGGTGGTCTCCTCCAACAACCCGCCTTCCCGGAGCAGCATGGCTGCGGCGAGATAGTTGCCGATCCAAATGGACTCGAGGTAGGTCGAGAAGAAGAGCCGGCTGGGCCCGAGAACGTTGTCGCGGTTGGGGTAGTCCAGATAGCCGCGATAGGCCTGAAGCAGCTGGTTGGCGCGCTTGGCCGCGGAATCATGTCCGGCAAACACGGCCACGGTTGCCAGGTGTGCCGCCCGTTCGGCCAGCCAGAGGTGTTGATAATGCGCCCATGCCCGGTCGTGGCGCTCGCCGGTGAACTGTTCGCCGCAGTGGGGACAGCGATGAGTGGAGGGGCTCCAGGGGTCGAACCCAAGCCTGCTGCCGTCCTCGGGACAGACGCCCCCGTCGGCGGTGAGAAGCGCCTTCGACCCGGGGAGGGGGGGCATGCCTTCCAGCACCGGTGCCGCACGCTCGACCAGCCGCCGGAGGAGCGCAGTCAGCTCCGGGGCGGCTTCGATCTCGGACCGGCGCTGCTCCAGCTCCTCGGCAGTCAGCACGGGCGCACGCCATACATGGCCCAGCGGACCGGAAGGATTTGCACACCGCAGTCACGGGCCGCTGCGATCATCGGTGCCGGTTCGTCGGGACCGAGGAAAAACATGCACCCTCCGGCACCCGAGCCCGCCGCCTTGCCGCCGAGCGCACCGGCGTCGATCACCGCGCGCTCCAGCCGGGCCATCTCTTCGGTACACATCCGAGGATCCAGAGCCCTCTGGTGAGCCCAATTCTGAGTGAGAAGCTCTCCCATCCGGGCCAAATCGGCGGCGGCCAGCGCCACTGTCATCGCTTCGGCAACGTCACGCAGCCCGTGCAGGGCGCGGGCAACCACCGGCTCGCCTCGCTCGTAGGCCTGCATGACCCGCTCGATGGTGGTTCCCGAGAAACGGGAGGCGCTAGTGTAGCACAGCAACATCCGCCGAGCCAGGTCGGCGGCGAATTGCGGATCCAGCTTCAACCGCTGCACCTCGGCCTCGGGGTCCCTGAAGTCCAGCCGAAGGAATCCGCCGTGCGAGGAGGCGAACTGGTCCTGGCGTCCGCCGGGGATGCCGGCTTCTACCGCCTCGAGATGACAGGCCCTCTCGGCGACATCGATGGGATTGGGGCTCTCCCCTCGAGCGGCCGACAGGGCTGCAACCAGTGCCACGTCGAGCGCACCAGAGCTGCCGAGACCGGAACCGGGAGGGGCGTCCGATCGGGTGCTGAGAGTGCACCCGCCCACCGGCAGCATCCTGAGGCTGGCCTTGAGCAGCTCCAGTCGTCCGTCCCGGACCAGCCCCGCCGAGTCGCTGACCTCGAGCTCGTCGTGGAGATCTTCGGACACCAGCCGGAAGCCGCTCCCACCCAGACGCACCTCGGCCCGAGCGAACAGCTGAATTGCGCCGGTGACGACAACGCCACCCTCACGGGCGGAGAACGGCGGGACGTCGGTCCAGCCTCCGGCCAGATCCAGGCGCACCGGCGCCGCCGCACTGTACGCCGGACCGGTGCGCACAGAACGGCTCGCGGTCATTGGGCTACCCACCAGTCCCGCACCGTGGGAAGCTCTCCGCGCAAATCCATGGTGACCCCGTGTACCCGTCGATTCATCCCTTGAAGACCACGCGAGTGATAAAGAAAGGCCACCGGCATGGAATCGGCGAACAGGCGCTGCGCCGCGGCCGGGTCGGACGGGGCATCGAGGCCCGCCAGCCGGGCAAGCGGCCCGAGATACCCGAGACCGGGATCGCCCGGGATGCCGAGCACGGCGGCGTCGAAATGCGGCGTCGACCCGTAGACCCGACCCAGGAAGGCGGACATCTCCAGTTGACGAATGGTCACGTCGAATCCGGCGCGTTCGAGACGGGCCTGGAGCATCTGTTCCAGCGGCGCCTCGCCGCTGCCCACCGTCAATAGCTCGAACCGCACTCGCCCGGGTGGGCGCGGCGATTTCCTAGCGGGAGACGGGGAGGGGGGAAGATAGCCCGGCGCGGTTGGCGGTACCGGGCCCAGGGCCGGCGTACCGAATCCGTAAATGTATCCGTCAACCAGCTCCCGGCGATCGATGGCATCGCTCACCGCACTACGGGCCTCGAGCCGGTCGAATGGAGGCCGTCTGGTGTTGAAGACGATGCCGTCGGTCTGCAGCAGGGGAAAGCTCAGCACCTCGAGACTGGAATCGCGGCGCACGAACTCGGCGTGGGCGGGCTGAATGCCGGCGAAGTCGAGCTCACCGGAGGTGAGGGCCGCCAATTTGGTTGTCGGCTCGTCTACGACGACCACGATGAACCGCCCGAGTCGGGGCGGGCCACCGAGCACCGCGGGAAAGTCGGGGTTCGCGGCGAACACCCAGCGGCGGTTCGGCTCGTGCGACACGAAGCGAAAGGGGCCGTTGCCCACTGGCGCGTTGTTCCATTCGGCCTGACGCAACCGGGCATGGGGCACGGTGTCGAGCAAGTGAGCGGGCAGGATGGCGAGGTCGGTCAGGAGATCCGGGAAGCGCGCCAGTGGCTGCCGAAACCGCAAGACTACGGTCGAATCGTCCCGCTCGGTTACCGACTCGAGAACCGCCAGCTCGTTGGCGCGAGGATAGCCGGTGGCAGGATCGCGCGCCGCATTCAGGGTCCAGGCCACATCGCGCGCGGTAGTCCGCCGGCCGTCGTGCCATCGCACCGCGGTCTGAAGGTGAAAGGTCAGTCCACGCCGGTCGGCTGACCATTCCCAGATCCGGGCAAGATAGGGTTGCGGCGTCAGGGTACTGTCGTAGCGAGCGAGTGTGGTCAGGAGCACATGACGCTGCACCTGTCGCGCCAGCGGATGGACGGTAAGCAGTGGATTGATGCTCTGCAGATCCGCGCCGGACGCAAACAGCACGGTGTCGCCCCGGCGCGCCGCGTTCGAGCCGCAGGCGGAGGCCAGCACCGTGCCGAGGAGAAACCACGATCGGGTGGGAAGCACCGCGAATTTTATCCTTGTCACCGTGACGGGTGCCAGCTTCATCCCAGCCCCACCACCTCCGCGGTGGTGAGCAGTGGCCCGGTGGTCTCGCCAGAGCACTGCGTTCTTTTGTGCGGCGGCGAGAGCCCGGGTCGCTGCGGCGGGGTGGGGCCGAGTTCGGGTAGGCAGCATACATTCCATCATGCTTCGCATGTTCGTCCGACGCGCTCTCGCGGGCCTTGCCGTGGTCGTCGGCGTCGTGACCCTCATGTTCTTCCTTATCCGGCTGGCGCCCGGCGATCCCGCACTGCTGCTGGTGGGGCCGACGGCAACCCAGGAACAGCTCGCCACCCAGCGACGGGCTCTCGGGTTGGACCGTCCGCTACCCCAGCAGTATGCCGCGTGGCTGGGCCGCTTCGTTCGCGGCGACTGGGGCACCAGCATCGCCACCGGACGTCCGGTCGGCGGCATGATCTCCGCCGCCTGGCCGGCGACGGTCAGCCTGGTCGGGCTGTCGCTGGTCCTGAGCTACATCATCGGTATAGTCGTGGGGGCCATTCAGGCAACCCGAGGCGGACGGCTCGACACCACGCTGTCGGTCATCACCGTGACCCTCTTCGCGCTCCCGGGCTATTGGCTCGGGCTCATGCTGGTGATGGTCTTTACGTACTGGGCGCGAGCACTGCCGGCGTTTGGCGCCGCGGGGTTCGATGCCGACTTCCTCACCGGATGGGGTAAGGTCGCGGACCGGCTGCGTCATCTGGCCCTCCCGCTCACAACGCTGACACTGATCGGCATCGGCGGCACCGCGCGATTCGTGCGTGGGGCGATGCTCGACGTCCGCAACGCGCCGCACGTGGCCATCGCCCGGGCCAAGGGGTTGTCGCCCGTGCAGGTGACGCTGCGTCACGTCCTGCGGAACGCTCTGATTCCGGTGCTCACGCTGCTCGGCCTTTCCTTGCCCGGGCTCTTCTCCGGGGCCGTCTTCATCGAGGCAATCTTCGCCTGGCCGGGGGTCGGGCGAATCATGGTGGAGGCGGTGGGAGCGCGGGACTATCCGGTGATCATGGCCGCGACAGCGGTGAGCGCAACGCTGGTGGTGCTCGGCAACCTGCTCGCCGAGGCGCTGACCGCCTGGGCCGATCCCCGGCTGAGAGCGCAACCGGCGGGCGGGGCGGCTGGGTGAGAAGCGGCAGCTCGCTGTTTCGGGATCCCCGGGCACGCTTCGGGCTGGCGGTCCTCGTGCTCGCCGTTCTGGCCGCAGCGATGGCTCCGCTCCTGGCGGGCGATCCTACGCTTCAGCGGGACATTGTGGCCACCCGGTTTCTGCCTCCATTGAGCACCGACCTGCATGGGGCCTTCCACATGCTCGGCACCGATCGCTTCGGGCGGGACGTGTGGGCGCGCCTGGTGTTCGGCGCCCGGGTGTCGCTCGGCGTGGGACTGCTGGCGGTGCTGTTGTCGGTGGTCATCGGGATAGCGGTGGGAGCCGCGGCTGGGTTCTGGCAAGGCCGCGCCGGGCTGATCCTGCTGGGGCTCACCGACTTCGCCCTGGCGCTTCCCCGCGTGGTGCTCCTCCTGCTGCTCGCCTCGCTGTGGCAACCAAGTGCGGCGCTGGTGATCGCGGTGCTCGGGTTGACTGGATGGATGACGATCGCACGTCTGGTTCACGGCGAGGTGCGGGCCCTCGCGGCTCGGCCGTTCGTCGAGAGCGCAGTGGCCCTGGGCGTGCGGGGACCGCGGGTCCTGATCCGCCACATCCTGCCCAACGCCATGACGCCGGTAATCGTAGCGGCCGCGCTGGGCGTCGGGAATGCGATCATGCTCGAGGCCGGACTCTCATTCTTGGGACTCGGCGTGCAGCCACCCACTCCCTCCTGGGGGAACTTGATTGCTTCCGGAAGGGACACGCTGGTCAACGCGCCCTGGGTGGCCACTGCGCCCGGCGTGGCCCTGGTGCTGGTGGTGGTGGCGGCAACGTTGCTAGGGGATGCGGTACGGGATAAACTAGATCCGGCGAACAGGCAGGTAGGCGGGTAGGCGG
>JBKJZM010000182.1:0-22087 GCA_046715295.1 Gemmatimonadales bacterium
AGCTCGCGGCAGAGCGGCAGCACCTCATCCTCCGGATCGCGGGTCCAGAGCGAGTACTCGGTCTGAAGCGCGCTGATGGGATACTCCTGGTTGGCCCGGCGGATGGTGGCGGGAGCGGCCTCGGAGAGCCCCAGGTAGCGGACCTTCCCTGCGCCCACGAGATCGGCCATTGCGCCGACCGTCTCCTCTATCGGGACCGCGCGATCCACCCGGTGCTGGTAGTACAGATCGATGTGGTCCACTCCGAGACGCTGCAGTGACCCGTCGCAGGACTTCCGCACGTAGTCCGGCCGTCCGTTCACGCCGAGGAAGCTGCCGTCTTCGCCGCGCTCGTTCCCGAACTTGGTGGCGAGGGCGACCTTGTCCCGACGCCCCCGAATTGCCCGCCCGACCAGGCGCTCATTGGTGAAGGGCCCGTACATATCCGCGGTATCGAGGAAGTCGATACCGAGATCGAGCGCCCGGTGGATGGTTGCGATCGACTCCTCGTCGTCCCGTCCGGTATAGAACTCCGACATCCCCATGCAACCGAGGCCAAGGGCCGATACCGTCAGTCCCTCGCGGCCAAGCGTACGCCTTCGCATCTGCGATCTCCGTATACTTAGGTGGTAGAAGGAATACCTCAATCCCGCTCCGGGGCAACCGATGGAAACCGATCGGCAGTTGAATCGGATTTGCGTGTTCTGCGGCACCAACCCGGGATCTCGGCCCGAATACGGGGCGTCAGCCCGGCAGCTCGGACAGATCCTGGCCGCGGAGGGCATCGAGCTGGTGTATGGCGGGGCGAGCGTGGGAATCATGGGCGAACTGGCGGACTCAGTTCAGGAGCACGGCGGCCACGTTACCGGGATCATCCCCCAGCAGCTCGTCGAGAAAGAGGCGGCCCATACCGGAATTCCCAACCTCATCGTCGTGGCCTCCATGCATCAGCGGAAGTCGCAGATGGCCGACATGTCGGACGGGTTCATTGCCCTGCCGGGCGGAATCGGGACGCTGGAAGGGTTGTTCGAGATTCTCACCTGGGGCCAGCTGGGCATTCACGCCAAACCGTCGGGAATTCTCAACGTAGAGGGGTACTTCAACGGGCTGACCGGATTCCTGGATCACGCGGTGCGGGAGGAATTCCTGACCGAAGCGCACCGCAACGCCATCATCGTGGAGTCGAGCCCGGGCCGCCTGCTCGATCGGATGCGGGCCTATACCCCTCCGGAAGGGGAGAAGTTCATGGGCCGGACGCACCGGTAGGGCGGTAGATGAAGCAGCGGAAGGTGGAGCACTCCCCATTTCCGCCTCTCTTGCTCTTCCGCCTCTGTACTTTCCGCCGCTTCATCTTCCGCCGCAGTATCTACCGCCCTTTCCGCCCTTTCCGCTCACGAACCGGCTTCAGCGGGGGAGCCGGATCCTTGGTGGCGAACTCGGATGGAGCCGGGCGGCGCCCGAACTCCTTGACATATTCCCGGGTAAACTCCGCACCCAGCAAAATGATTTGTGCCGAGTAGTAGACCCACACCAGGAGAACGATGACCGAGCCGGCCGCGCCGTAGGACGACGCGAAGGCGCTGGTACCCAGATAGAGTCCGATCAGCAACTTCCCCACGGTAAAGAATCCAGCCGTCACCAACCCACCGACCCACACGTCCTTCCAGGCCAGCTCCACGTCGGGCAGCACCTTGTAGACCATGGCGAACAGAATGCTGATCACGGCAAGCGAGACGATCACGTTTACCGCTTCCCACAGGACCGCTCCACCGGGAAAGGTCTCTCCCAGGTAAGTGTGCAGGGCCGCGAGGCCTGCACTCACGAGCAGTGACGTGAGCATCAGAAAACCCACCCCAACCACCAGGCCGAAGGAGATCAAGCGATCGATCATCAGCGTTCGAAGGAAGGTTTCACTCGCCTTGGGTTTAACCCGCCAGATGGCATTCAGCGCGGTCTGCAGCTCCAGGAACGCGCCGGTCGCCCCCAGGAAGAAGGTGATGACCCCGATGATCGTGGCGGGGACGCTGGACGACGGCTTGGCGGCTCCCTCCAGCATGGCCTGCACCGCCACGGCCCCGTTATGCCCCACCAGACCATCGATCTGTCCCACGATCTCGCCCCTTACCGCCTCGGCACCGAAGGCCAGTCCGGCGATGGAGATCGTCACCACGAGGATCGGGGCCAGGGAGAAGAGCGTGTAATAGGACAGCGCGGCGCCCAAGTGGGGAACATTATCGTTCCACCAGCCGGCCAATGCACGCTTGAGGACCACCCACAATCCGCTGAGAGTCATGGCGAGAACATATCGGGTAAACCGCCTATGTGACTGTCCTCACGTCGGGCCTCACTGGTAGCCCCGAAATTGGGGACACACACTTTCTGGAGATACCATGGCTCGCACCCAGAAAAATCTGGCCAAGAGTGTTGCTGTGCTGGCGGCGACCGCGCTGCTAGAGAAGGCCCTTCAGAAGGCCGCCGAAGACCCTCGCATTCGCCGCAAGGCAAAAGCCATCGCCAAAGCCGTCGGGAAGCGAGCCAAGGCCGCCGGCAAGAAGATCGCCAAGGTCATCAAAAAGCGGACAGATAAGGCGGCCCGCGCCACAAAGGCCAGGCGCAAGAAGACCACCCGCGCCTGAGAGGTGCCTCAGCCTCCTCCACTGAGCGATGCCGGCTCTACCGGAGCGAACAGATACGGCGTTTGTTCTAGCGACATGTAGAGACTATCCGGAGCCAGCGGGATCCGGGCATCGAAGTAGTAATTGAGCACCTGGGGGATCACGTTTACCAGCGTCACGGAGTCGGCCAAGATCCGCTGGCCTCCGCCGGGCAGATGAAAGGCGCCGAACGCGCCCAACCGTTCCCTGGCCTGCGCCGGCGACACGGCCTCGGCGCGTCTGGCATTGGAGTACCCGAGTGAGTTCGTTCCGTGGTCTCCCACAAGCAAGATGATCGGAGCCGCCGATGATCGCTGCAGAAGTTGGGTGACGGTGCCAAGCAGGAGACGGTTGAGGCACTGTACCTGTGCCAGATAATCTGCCTGCCGGCCTCGTCCCCAGCTCCGGCTGGGGCGAGTCCGATTGAGCCTGCAGCCTGCATCGAACACATACGGATAGTGCGGGTTGAGAATATGGGCAAGCGCGAGAGTCGGACCCGTCGCTGCAGGGACCTGCTCGAGCGCCATCAGGGTGCGCTTTACATGGTCGGCGTCGTTGGCATCTCCTCTCGGGAGCAGGGCCAGGAGGGTGCTACCTACAAACGCTCGACGCATGTCCGACCGGCTGGCTTCCCTCGCCAGGTCGAAGCCTTTCCACACCTCGACCACCGTGTCTGCGCCCCGGCTGTGCTGCGTGGAGATCCACCACTGGGAGGGAAAAAACACAAACCGGTAGCCCCAAGACTTCAGGAATCTGGCGGTCCGGTTGTGTTCCACGAGGTGGTTGGGAAGGGTCGGGTCCGTCTCACGGGAGCCGAGCTCTGCCCCCAGCCGGCTCATGTGGCTGAAGTTCAGGAGCGACGGGAGGGACAGGAGCGTGTGCACGTAGTTGCTTCGAACCAGCCGTGGAACCGTGAATCCGAGCTTGCGCAAGCTGTCTTCGAACACCCGATTGTCGAAGCCGAACCGTTCTCCCAACACGCTCGAGTTGGCGTACTCGTCCAGAATGAGGATATAGATGTCGCGCAGGGGCTCTGCGTCCGGAGGGGCAGCAGCTTTCACGCCGATCGGAAGCGCCAGCTCACTGGCAAGGGCACTAGCCCGAAGCTGGGACCGCGCGCGTCGCTGGTCTGCCACAATCCGAACGCCTGAAAAAACCACCAAGAGCAGGCCGGTCATGGCGAAGAAGGTATTGACCCGGTCGAGCAAGCGAGGCCGCCGCGCCAGCCACCATACCCCGAAGACCGTGGCCCAAGCCAGTGCCGCCACCGACGCGCCGCTCGCCACCATCCGAAGGGAGGAGCCCCGAGAAAAGTGGTAAAGCCACCTAAGCCCCTCGTAAGCATAGAACCAGATGATCGCCGCCAGCACCGCCAGCGGCACCGCGGGCTTTCCGGCTCGGCCCCGCCACGCCAGAGCCGCAAACCCGTACAGCACCGCACACCCCACCAGCATCGCCAGCATGAGCTCCCCGGTGTCGGCTAAAGTCGATCCACCGGGATTTCTGGTGACAACATGCAGGATGGGGAGGATGACGAAGAGAAACGGATACAGATGCTTGAGTCGCTGCATCATCCATGCGGGGCGGATATTGCCGACATGCAATACAGCCACCGCTCGGAATCCTTGATCCGCTCCGTCGATTCGATGGTGAAGTATCGGGCAAACGCCCTCTCGAACTGCTCCTTGGTATAGTTGGGAAAGATGTCGGCTCGGCTGAGCAGGAGACGAGACACCTGCGCATCGCTCTTGGGGACAAACTCGATGACGAGCACTCGGCCCAGGCGGGCCAGGTAGCCGGCGATGCGATCCAGCGGGAGGTTGTGCCCGATTGCCAGGTGGTGGATGAGGGCCAGGGCCAGCACCGCGTCTGCCGGCCCCCGATCTTCGAGCGACAGCCGCTCTCGCCCGGCCCAGCCCTGCGCCGGCGAAGGGTTGGCGAGGTCAAGAAGGAGCGGGAGGAGGCCGGTCTCGCCCTCCTTCCGTATGCGACGGTAGTTCCGCTATACTGCCGCCGGGTCCATATCGAATGACACCACCAGAGACGCGGTTTCACGCGCTGCCCGGCTGTACGCTCCCGTGTTTGCTCCCAGATCCCACACCGTACGAGCGGCCGACTTGCGGAGGTGCGCAATGACCATGCTTCGTTTGGACTCGGCCGCTGTCTCACTGTAATTGTTGTCGCTGGTGTAGTCCGCCCACTCGGTTCCTGACGCACGCCACGAGAGCCCGCGGACAGCGGTGCCGAGGTTCTTCACCAGGGTCAGGAGAGCCTGTCGGCTCATGGTCCGGCCCTTGGCAGCGGCGCTTACGGCGGAGCCGGCATAGCGGCCCTGAGCCCAGGCGTGCAGGTGAATGTGAAGAAGGCTGCTGAGCGACATCCAGGTACGGCGAGGGAGCAGTCGGCTGCCCAGATCAAGCGGAATGCCATCCAGGTAGGTGCGCAGGAGCGTCCCGCAGCGAACGTCACGGGTGCTCATCAACGTGAGCGGCAGGAGAAACTGCTCGCAGAATTGCTTGTAAGCGCCCCACGCCCTGTCCTTCTCCACCGGCTCGAAGGACAGCGTGTCTATCAGGATCGGCCGCCCTCCCTGGAACTGGACGTTGTAGGCGCTGCTATCCCGAAGGGTGAAGCCCCTGGCCAGGGCGCGTTCCTGGATCTCGAGCGTCAGGCTGGCAGCGTCCTGCAATTGCCCGAACGACCACTCGTAGGGGTACGAAATGAACGGCACGCGCTCGGGTCGGATTACAGCGTAGGCCTCATGGGGGGTGGCTGACAGCTCAAGTCCCACCTGCTCGTGGGGCACGAGAAGGCCGTCGCGGACCAACTCGTCGTACAACCCCGAGGCAAGGAACGCCTCGAAGTGATGACGAAAGCTGTTATTGACCTGACGATAGACCGTGCCGTCGCGGGTGTAGACGAAACCGCTCGGATCGCGAAACGATCCCTCTACTGCTTGCCAGCCCACCGGCCTCGGCGCGGGACCAGGAGCTTGAAGAAGGACTTGAGCGCCTCCCGAGCCCGGGAGGCCATGGCCAGGAGGGAGAGCACGCCGGCCGCCAGGAACTGAAGAACCAGACTGCCGGTTGTCGGATCGATGTACATTAGGATGCCCTATCGGGGGGCGAGTGTAACCGTGAGGTAACGATTCTACTACAGAACCTCCTTCAGGGAAAGACGTGTGCTACCGCACCTTCCTGTGCCATGCGTCACATTTGGTGCGTAGTAGTCAACGCTACTCCGCATTAGCCAGGTGTTCCGCAGGCGCCCCTCCATTGATCCACACCGTCTTTATGTTCACGAATTCACGCAGACCGTAGATGCCGAGCTCCCGGCCGTACCCTGACTGCTTGATACCCCCGAACGGCAGCCGCGGATCGGACGCCACCATGCCGTTGATGAACACCATGCCGGCCTCGAGCTCACCGATGAAGCGGTCTCGCTCCTGCTCGTCGGTGGTCCATGCACTGGCCCCCAAGCCGAACGCCGAGTCGTTGGCGATATGGATCGCTTCGTCAATGTCGCGGGCGCGGAAAAGGAGCGCGATCGGACCGAAGACCTCCTCCCGGTAGGCCGGAGAGTCCGGGCTGATATTGGTCAATACCCCGGGCGCGAAGTAGTACCCGGGCCCGTCGACTGGGTGGCCACCGGTCAGCAGCCGCGCCCCGGCTCGCACCGAGCGCTCCACCTGGTCGGTCAGGATTTTTACCTGGGCCTCGTTCGCGAGCGGCCCGACATCGGTGCCGGGATCCATGGGGTCGCCGACGACCAGCGCGCGCATTCCCGCCACCAGCCGGCGCTCGAACTCATCGGCGATGGTTCCCACGGCGATAAACCGCTTGGCCGCGATGCAGGACTGCCCGTTGTTGATCGTGCGCGCCTTGACCGCGGTACGGGACGCCGCTTCGAGGTCGGCGCTCGGCATCACGATGAACGGATCGCTTCCACCCAGCTCCAGCACCGACTTCTTGATCTGCTTTCCTGCCGTGCCGGCGACCGCACTTCCTGCGCCTGTGCTGCCGGTCAGCGTTACCGCCATCACCCGGGGGTCCTCGATTACCCGGCGCACTTGCTCAGTCTCGATCAGAAGGGTCTGGAAACAGCCAGCGGGAAAGCCGGCGCGCCGGAAGATCTCTTCGATGGCCAACGCGCATTGCGGCACGTTGGACGCATGCTTGAGCAGGGCGACATTTCCCGCCGCGAGGGCAGGGGCCGCGAAGCGAAAGACCTGCCAGAAGGGGAAGTTCCACGGCATGACGGCCAGAATCGGCCCGATGGGCTGGTAGGCGACATAGCTCCTGGTGGCGCTGGTCTGGACCATGTCCTCCGCCAGGAAGCGCTCCGCGTTCTCGGCATAGTAGCGACAGCCCGTTGCACACTTTACAGCTTCCTCGACGGCGGCTTTTAAGGTCTTGCCCATTTCGAGCACCATAAGGCGGCCGAACTTTTCTTTCTCGGCCTCCAGGATCTCGGCCGCCTTGACAAGCAAGCGAGTCCGTTCCGCCACGGGGGTGCGGCGGTATCGACCGTAGGTGTCGACCGCGCGTTGGAGGCGTGCATCCACCTCGGCCTCGGACAGCGGTGTAAATGCACGGACGGTCTGGCCGGTGGCCGGATTGACGCTGGCGATTGCTGGATGGATGGTGGCGGTAGTCACAACTCGATAGCCTTTCTTCGCTCAGGAGGACAGCGAGTGCTATTATCCCTCTCATGACCGCGATCCAAACCTTGCTTCAGGAGAGCATCGACTATGCCGGGCTTTTTCCCCCGGCTGAGCTGGACATGGGCACGGCACTGGACAACTATGTCCGGTATTCCAACGGGCCGTCATCGTGGGCCCTGGGGCGTTTCATCCTTCCGGTGAGCAGGCTCGCCGAGTTCGAGGCCGGGCTGCAGCACATGCCCCGCCACCCGGTACACCGTCCGCAGCGCCTTGCTGCACTGCTGGGAGCCGATGTCGAGGCAGATGTCCAGCTGCTGGGGTCCTTTAATCGCCGCCATAGCAACACGGAAACAAGCTTCGACACCGTGGAGGTGAAAGCTACCTCCGAAAATGGCGTCAGGGAGATCATCCGCCTGGTGCCATCCAGCTTACAGACCTACATCGAAATCCCGATCGACCGGGACCCGGGCGCTCTCATTGCGGCTATTGGACATGGCGCCCGCCGAGCCAAGGTGCGAACCGGCGGGGTGACCCGGGATGCCTTTCCCCAGACCGGGGATCTGGTCCGCTTTCTTCGAGAGACAATGCGCCTGGCTGTGCCTTTCAAGGCGACTGCGGGAATGCACCATGCGCTCCGGGCCGAGTATCGATTGACTTACGCCGACGACAGCCCGACCGGTGTCATGTTCGGATTTCTCAATGTCATGCTCGCTGTAGCCTTTGTCCGTGCTGGAATGGAGGAAAGTGAAGTAGCGCAGTTGCTCGAGGAGGGAGAGCCTGACGCTTTTCAGACGGACGATTCAGGAATCAGTTGGCGCGACCGTCGGTTGGGCTTGACGGCCCTGGGTGATGCGAGGCGACTTGGCATGATCTCCTTCGGCTCCTGCTCATTTACGGAGCCGATCGCAGATCTCGAGTCGCTTCACTTGCTGTCGCCCGGCGTTTCGCAGACGTGAACGAAACCCACGATCCAGCCCGCAATTCCTGGGTGGATTCGGCCCAGGGCCATGCCGAGTTCCCGATCCAGAACCTTCCCTACGGGGTCTTCCGCCGCCTGGAGACCAGCAGCCCGCCGTCCGTGGGGGTGGCGATCGGGGATCGGATCCTCGATCTGGCTGCCTCTACCGACGTGGCCGGGCTTACTGGACTGGCGGCAGAGGCCGCCCGAGCCGGCGCCGCCCCGTCCCTGAACCCGCTCATGGCACTGGGCCCGGAACACTGGTCTGCGCTCAGGCTTCAGCTCAGCGCGTTCCTCGCGTCCGACTCGCCGGCGTACCGCGCCGAGCGGCGGCTGGCAGAGCGCATCCTGGTCCCTATGGCCGGCGCTGAGCTGCTGCTGCCAGCTCGGATCGGGAATTACACCGACTTCTACGCCTCGGTGTATCACGCCACCAACGTGGGAAGCATGTTCCGGCCCGACAATCCGCTGCTCCCCAACTACAAGTGGGTGCCCATCGGATACCACGGGCGGGTTTCGTCGATTGTCCCTAGCGGCACTCCGGTGCGCCGGCCACGGGGACAAATCAAGGACCCGAACGCCGAAGCACCGGTGTTTGCACCGAGCAGGGCGCTGGACTACGAAATGGAGGTTGGATGTTTCGTGGGGCCGGGGAATACGCTGGGCCAGGCCGTGCCGGTCGGAGAAGCCGAAAAACATCTGTTCGGCTTGTGTCTGGTGAACGATTGGTCCGCCCGGGACATTCAGACCTGGGAGTATCAGCCTCTCGGTCCGTTCCTGGCCAAGAACTTTGCTACTTCAGTCTCGCCCTGGGTGGTCACACTGGAGGCGCTGGAGCCGTTCCGAGTTCCGGCATTCGCGCGACCGGCAGGAGACCCAGCTCCTCTCAGCTACCTGGACTCGCCAGCAAACCGGCAGCACGGCGGTGTGGACGTGAGGGTCGAGGTGTCTTTGCGCACCGCCGCCATGCGTGCTGCCGGTCTTCCCGATCAGCAGGTGAGCCGAAGCCGCATGGCCGACCTCTACTGGACGCTGGCTCAGATGTTTGCCCACCACACCAGCAACGGATGCAACCTTCAGCCCGGAGACCTCTTCGCAACCGGAACGATCTCGGGACCGGCGAAGGATTCCCGTGGGTGCCTGCTCGAGCTGACCTCGCGGGGGACAGAACCGCTCGCGCTGCCGGGCGGCGAGAGCCGAAAATTTCTGGAGGATGGAGACGAGGTAATCATGCGGGGCCACTGCGAGCGCCCCGGCGCCACCCGAATTGGATTCGGGGAGTGCCGGGGCGTCGTAATGCCAGCCGGGAGGACCTAGTTGCCGCTGGTGTCAGCCTCTGTTTCGGAGGACGCGTCGTCCGGAGCCTCGGTCGACCCGCTTTCCGTCCCAGCCCCCATCTCGCGGAGCTCGGCCGTCGCGGCGGAGCTGGCAAGGTAACCCACACCAAACTTCGCCAAGGTTGGCCCTGAGACTTTCTCGGGGTCGCTCTCGGGTTTCTTATGCGACCAGATTCCCATGATGAAGTCCGCATCGTCATGGCCTTCCTTTTGCCAAGTGACCCCCTTGGGGAGCAGGCCAATGGCTGACGGCAGGGGGCGGTTGAGTGTGATCGTCTTGGCGACCATGCTCACCCCCTGTTTCTCGTCCCTCCAACGAAGCACCACCATCGGCGCACCAGGCACGACGCAGGCGGTGACCTGCTCCCGCCGGTAGACGTCGCACTTGTGCCCGACGACGGTTTCCGATCCTACCTTCTCCCCGGTGAGCGTGATCAGCTCATTGGCATCACTACTCGAGCCGATGCCGGATGAGCCGCTGCTCATCAGCTTTACGTTCTCCTTGAATCGGGCCTTACCGGCGGCACTTAGTGCCGCGTACTCGCGGGCCAGGTGAGGCCGTAGCTGGGGACTGACCTTCCCCTCACGGTCCTTGCCCATCACGGTATAGGTGTACTGGGAGTCGCGGGTGGTGACCATGAGACTGCGCAGGGTGTCCCTCTTACCGGCGATCTCGAATGGCATGACGGACTTCATGATCCAGCGGTCGGCAGCCACCCCCATCTCCCAGGACGCGCCGGCGGTTGCCCCTTTCCGCGTGCTCGTTACGTCGTACACGATATAAGCGGACTTGACCGCGCCTCCGGTAAACGCGAAGGGATTGTCCTGCGCAGCCAGGGGGGCCGAAAGCAGAAGACTGCCGCAAACAATCATGCTATGACATCGCATCAGACTCTCCAAACAGGGGAAATACCATTGTAGCCCCCTACGCTGCCGGCGCAATCCCCACTGAGACCATTGGCCGCAACCCGCTGTCAGGGATTATCTTGGCGAGATCAGCCAAGCACCGGTCCATCTCATACGGAGATCCAATCATGCCGCGATCCCTGAGCGCATGCCTGTCGGCTCTAGCATTCGTTCTCGCATCCTGTGGGGGCGCAAAGGATGACAGCGCCGAAAAAGCGAATGGCGAAGGCTCCATCGTCCGGGTACCCACAGCAGGAGGGACCGCTACCACCATTCACCTGGTCGTCGGGGGTGGGCCCCACGCGGGTACGTACGACGCCAAGTCCGACGATATCACCTGTACCTATGGGTTCGCCGGCAAAGGCTCCTGGGGCAACCAGTACAGTGTGACCGGCAAGAAGGGCACTGAGTTCAGCTCACTCCAGCTCATTGTACCCGACACGAAAGATGCCGCTGACGGCACCGACAAGTTCCTCATGACAGCTGCTTTTGGGGAATTGATGCAACCCAGCTATTCCGAGCATACCATCAATACCACGAAGGACAACCGAGAAGGTAGCGGCACAATCACGGTCGACGACAAGGGCAAGACGGGGAAGGTTTCCTTCAAGGGAACGACCAAGGACAACGTGACGCTGGACGGCACCATCGACTGTCACCAGCTGATGCGTAGCGAAGGATGATGGTGCGAGACAATTAGGCGCTCGGCTGGGATGACTGAGGCGCTCGAGCAGGCTACGGGCTCGAGCGCCTCAGGGTTGAGGGCGTGTAATCCCGCTCAAGCCTGATCTTCCATCCGGCTCTGCCCGGCGCCATTATTTAGTCACTCCAAATCAGCTGAGCGCGAGACCGTGACGCCATTCCTCAAGACCACCCAAATTGCCATTGACGGGGCTAAGACCCTGCCCCACCGGTATTACGTTGCCCGGGAAATCTTCGCGGAGGAAACCGAGCGGATCTTCACCCGCCGGTGGCTGTGCGTTGGGCGAGAGGACCGCATCGCCGGGCCCGGGGACTACTTCGTCCAGCAGATCGGCCCCGAGAGCATCATCGTGCTGCGGGATCAGGGCGGCGCACTACGGGCCTACTACAACGTGTGCCGGCACCGGGGAACCCGCCTCTGTGAGGAGCACGCCGGTCGATTTTCCGAGACCATTCAGTGTCCCTACCACGCCTGGACCTATGCCCTGGATGGACGGCTCATCGGCGCCCCATCGGCTTCCGAGATCGAAGGCTTCGCGAAGGCCGATTATCCTCTGCATCCCGTCGGCATCCAGAGCTGGGAAGGGTTCCTCTTTATCAACCTGTCGGATGATCCCGAGCCGTTCGCGCAGGCCTACCAATCACTGATTGGACGGTTCGACCGGTTCAACATGTCGAATCTGGCAGTGGCGCGGACCATCGAATACGAAGTCAAGGCCAACTGGAAGCTGCTGTTCCAGAACTACTCCGAGTGCTACCACTGCGGCCCGGTCCACCCTCCGCTGGCCAAGCTCACCCCACCCACCAGCGGCGAGAACGATCTGGTGAACGGTCCGGTGACTGGCGGCTTCATGGTGATCAATGAGGGCCACCAGAGCCTCACCATGAGCGGTCGGTCGTGCGGGGTGATGGTCGGCGACCTGCCGGACGAGGACCTCAACCGGGTCTATTATTACGCCATCTTCCCCAACATGCTCCTGAGCTTGCACCCCGACTACGTGATGTTTCACACCCTGTGGCCCGAGGCGCCGGATCGGACCAGGATCTTCTGTTCCTGGCTCTTCCACCCGGACACCCTGAGCAACCCGGCCCACAACCCGGAAGATGGGATCGAGTTCTGGGACATGACCAACCGGCAGGACTGGCACATCTGTGAGCAGAGCCAGCTCGGGGTTCAGTCCCGGGCTTACCAGCCGGGGCCGTATTCCAAGCGAGAGAGTCTTTCGGTGCAGTTCGATCGAGAGGTGCTGAAGGCGCTTGGGCACCGCTAGTCGGAGCTGGGAGCTAGGAGTCGGGAGCTCCAAGCCCCTAGCTCCAAGCTCCTAGCTCACTGCATCTCCTCCAGCACCCCCGCGTACAGCCGGAGCCCGAAGCCAAGATTTTCGATCGAGACTCTCTCATCGTTGCCGTGCACTCCCCGCCGCGCATCCTCGACGTCCACCAGAAACGGATCGACCCCATAACAAATCAGGCCTGCTCCCGCGTAGTACGGACGGTCTGTCGCGCCGGTGCTGACGGTGGTAGCGAACGGGACCCCAGGGATGAGGCGGGCCGCTGTGCGTTCGATGGCGCGAGACATCTCGGTATCGAGCGGCGCGGAAAATCGGGGCGCCATGTCTCCTATCATTGTGAGTGTGACGCCGGTGTCCGCGATGACTCGAACCAGCTCGCGCCGGAATGCGAGAGTATCCTGGTCCGGGAGAAGCCGGATATCCAGCTCTCCCGAAGCTTCGGGCGGGATGGTATTCGTCTTGTTGGAGCCCACCAGTACCGTTGGTGAGATCGTGTTCCGCAGCAGCGCGTTCCGCTCGGGATCGCTCAGGAGCCAGGCTCGTCCCTCCTTGGACCGTATCGCGGTCGCCGCACTCTCCAGCCAGCGGCGGCGCTCGCCGGTTTCGGCCTGCGCCTGGGCCTTGAAGTAGCGATCCACCGCGGGCGTCACCCGTAGCGGTGTCTCCCAGTCAGCGACCCGGGTCAGTATCCGTGCCAGGCGGGGCACGGGGTTGTCTGGGGTCGGTCGCGAGCCGTGCGAGGCCTTCCCCTTCACCACGAGCTTCTGCCAGTAAACCCGCTTCTCGCCGACGTTCATGCCGTACCAGCGGACCTTCCCCTTCTCGACGCGACTGCCCCCGCTCTCGGTGAGCAGATACTCGACGTCCTTGATGAGCTCAGGATGTCGGGCGATGAACGTCCGGCTGCCGGATCCGCCCGACTCCTCGTCGGCGTTGCCGATGTAGACCAAGTCGCGCTTGAGCGGGATGCCCGCCCGCTTGATGGCGATGAAGGTCATCAGCTGGACGATACCGTGACCCTTCATGTCGAGGGCCCCCCGGCCCCAGAGGTATCCATCCTTGATCAGCCCCGCAAATGGATCGACCGACCAGAACTCGGGTGAGACCGGTACCACGTCCATGTGATGGACCAGCGCGATGGCCTTGCCCGGACCGCTGCCCTTGAGTCGCGCATAGAAATTCGCCCGTCCCGGCCCCAGCTCGGCCGTGTCCAGGATCTGTCCCTCGATGCCTTCCTTGGCCAGCACTTCCTTGAGCCAACGCGCGGTGGCCAGCTCGTTACCCGGCGGATTGCTGGTGTTGATCCGGATATACTCCGAGAGCCGCTGCGCCGTCTCGTCGCGAAGCCGGTCATAATCAAAGGCCGGCGCCTGCGCCACGGCAGGCACCGACAGCGCGCACAGGAGTGCAGCCGCTCGAGTGAGCGGACGGATAAAACTGATCATCGGGTCTCCAGAAGCATGCGGCCGGCCAGCTCCTTGACCAGCTTGGCGCCGACCGCCGCGGTCACACCGGTCCGATCGACGACCGGATTGAACTCCACGAAGTCGGCACCGACCGGTGGTGCCTTGAGCGACTGAACGACGGCGAGTGCCTGGCGCACCGACATGCCGCCGGCCTCTCGATGCGAGATGCCGGGTGCCAACCCCGGCTCAATCACGTCGAGGTCGAACGACACATAGACCGGCATGTCGAATTCCAGCTCCATCCCGTCGCGCCAGTCCTTCATCTCGATAACTTCCACTCCAAAGCGTCGCACTTGCCCCCGTACGTGCGCGGTCATCGTACGGATCCCCACCTGCACCAGCCGGTCGGCCAATCCCTCTTCCATGATCCGAGCAAAGGGGCATGCGTGGGAGTATCGATCACCCTGGAACTCGTCGTAAAGATCTCCGTGGGCGTCGAAGTGGAGGATGGTGAGCCGGGGATGGGACGGCCGAAGGCCGCGCAGGATGGGATACGTTATCGAGTGGTCGCCGCCGAGCACCAGCGGCCGGCGGCCGGACCCGGCGATGGACCGCACCCCTGCCTCGATGGCGCGCCGAACCTGTGCGGGATCCTCGTCCGCCGCCGGGGTCAGATCGCCCTCATCATCCAAGGCCGCGGTGCTGAGATCGATGCCAAGCTCGGTCCAGGGATTACCGGCCTCAGACCAGAGTGCCTGGCGGATGACCGGCGGGGCTCCCGCCGTGCCTCGCAGAAAGGAGGAGCTGCCATCGTAGCAGACGCCGAGCAACGCTACTCTGGACGGGGCCGCCTCGGTGGGACTCATTCAGCGGTGGTCCCCAAGTGGGTTTGGCGCTCGAGCCGGGTGAACCCCGCGCGAGCCTCAGGTTCGGGCGCCAGGAGCGACACCAGGATGCCGGAAAGGAACGACAGCGGCAGCGTCACGAGCGCCGGATTCTTCAGCGGAAACCAGGCGTTGCCGTGCCCCAGGATGTCCACCTGGATGGTCGGCGAGAAATAGATCAAAGCCAGGGTGGCGAGCGTCCCGGTGGCCATGCTGGTGACCGCACCGGCCGTGGTGTAGCGCCTCCAGAAGATCGCAAGCACCAGGGCAGGAAAGTTGGCGCTCGCGGCGATGGCGAAGGCCAGTGATACCATGAAGGCAACGTTTTGCCCCTTGAAGGTGATGCCCAGGCCCACCGCCACGATGCCGAGCGCCAGCGTGGCGATCCGCGCGACGCGGAGCTGCTCCCGGGCATGGGCGCGCCCTTTCCGCACCACGCTGACCCAGAGATCATGCGAGAGGGTGGCAGCGCCCGAGAGGGTAAGACCCGCCACTACCGCGAGGATGGTGGCGAACGCGACTGCGGCTATGAATCCCAGAAACGGGGTGCCTCCCAGCAGCTCGGCAAGCAGCGGAGCGGCCATGTTGCCCCCCTTGTCCACCGCCGTGATGGTGTCTGGGCCTATCAACACCATGGCCCCAAAGCCCAGGATGAAGGTGAGCAGATAGAAGAGCCCGATGAGACCGGTGGCAATAAAGACCGAGGTGCGAGCCGCGCGAGCGTCCGGCACGGTGTAAAATCGCATCAGGATATGGGGCAGTCCTGCCGTGCCGAACATCAGGGCCATCCCCAGCGAGATGGCGTCGAGTGGGTTCGACACCAGCTTGCCCGGCGCCAGGACCCCGGCACCGTAGCGCTCCGCCGCCGCCGCAAACAGCGCGGCAGGACTCATGTCGAACCGCAGCAGCACCAGCAGGGCAAGCAGCAACGCACCGCTCATGAGCAGCACCGCTTTTACGATCTGGACCCAGGTAGTCGCGATCATCCCGCCGAAAAGGACGTACCCGATCATCACGATCCCGACCAGGACGATGGCATGCTCGTAGCTGAATCCGAACATGAGCCGGATCAGCCCGCCGGCGCCAACCATTTGCGCAATGAGATAGAGCGTCACCGTCGCCAGGGTCCCCAGCGCAGCCGCGATACGCACCGGGGTCTGCCGCAACCGAATGGCCACCACATCGGCGAAGGTGTACCGGCCCAGGTTCCGCAGCGGCTCGGCAATGAGGAAGAGCACCACCGGCCAGCCGACCAGCCAGCCGGTCGAGTAAATCAACCCGTCGAAGCCGGTAGTCGAGACCAGCCCCGCGATCCCGAGGAAGGACGCCGCGCTCATGTAGTCGCCCGCGAGGGCAAAGCCGTTCTGCCCGGCGCTGATCGTGCGCCCCGCGGCGTAGAATTGCTCGGTGGTGTGGGTGCGGCGTGCCGCCCAGAACGTGATCCCGAGGGTGATGCTGATGAAGACGAAGAAGAACGCCATGGCCACGGCGTTGGGCTGCCCGATGGCGGTATCGGCCGCGGCCTGGGTCATCCGCCCGACTCCATCAGCGCCCGAACCTGCGGGTCGTAGACGGTGTTGGCCCAGCGGACGTAGAACCAGGTGAGCATCCAGGAGACTACGATTACGAGCGCACCGAGCAGGATCCCCAGGCTGAGTCCGGGCATCACCTGGATGGCAAGGAGCGACCGCCCGAACGCCACCAGGGCAATGAACCCGAAGTAGAGCAGGACCGTTGCGCCCGTGAGCGCCAGCGCCATTCGCCAGCGAGCCCGGTCGAGATCGCGCAACCGGGAATCAACGCCGGTCATATCCCCTCCGCGCGCCGACGAAGTAGACCAGGGCTCCGACGGCAACCAGGAGAATGGTGAGACCCGCGACCTTGGTGATCGCGAGCAGCTTGTTGGGCTCGTCTTCGGCCGGGATCAGCGCCAATGCAATGGCGACCGTCGTGACGGTAAACCCGAGCGTTGCCAGGGCCACCGCTACCGGCCGGCCACCGGGGACCCGGATCACCTCGGGTCCGGTGGGCTCCCGCTGGAGGCGGATCATCGAGGCGAACATGAAGAGGTACGGGATGAAGTAGGAAATGATCGCCATACTGACGAGCACACCATAGGCGCCTTTGACGGTCGTCCCTGCCTGCCCCAGGAATATGAACACGGCGGCGATTCCCGCCTGGGTGAGGAGACTCACGTACGGCGAGCCGTACCTGGGATGCAGGCGGCCAAAGGCGGGTGGGAGAAACCGGTCGATGCCGGCCACAAACGGGAGCCGGCCTCCAGCCGCGAACCAGGCGCCGGCCTGGCCCAGCCCGCCAATCACCAGGAGAGCAGCCACCGGGGCTACCAGCCAGCCCAGGCCTACCCTGGCGCTCGCGTTCTGGATGGCCCGCATGAAGCCCTGGAGATCAAGAATCTCGGCTTGCGGCAGGGCGACCAGCATGGCCACGGTGCCGAGAATGTACAGAGCCGTGATCAGCACGCCGGACAGGAGCAAGGCGCGGGGGATGTTGCGCCGGGCATCCTTGATCTCATCACCCATCATCGAAGCGCTCTCCAGGCCGCTCAGCGAGAAGGCGATGGTGGACCAGAAGACGATGTCCTTGAGACGGGTGCTCGGAATCATGGTCTCCGTAGTAAACGGGGTTGCCGATCCGAACCGAAGCCAGGCAATGAGCCCCAGGCCGATGAGAATCAGACCAGGGAACCACAGTCCGACGGCTCCTAGATTGTGGAGCCACTTGCCCACCGCCAGCCCGCGCACGTTGAGCCCCGAAGCCAGCGCGAGCGCGAGGAGCGAGAAGGTGACGAAGTAGACCGGGCTCTCACCCAGCTGCTGCCACTCGGCGCCGCCGATGAACAGCGCGGCCGCCGCCGTGAAGTAGAACAGCCCCGGGAAGTACGGCAGGTTGCAGGTCCAGTAGGTCCAGCCGGTGATGAAGCCGGCAAAATCCCCAAAGGCCCGCTTGCTCCAGACATAACACCCGCCTTCGTTCGGGTACCGGGAGGACAACTCCAGGACGGTGAACATGAGCGGGACGTAGAAGGCGAGGCAGGCCGTTAACCAGATCACGACCGCGCTGGGACCGGCCGCGGCTGCGGTGGCGATCCAGCGCACGGTGAAGCCGGTGACCAGGTAGAACAGCACCAGATCGCGAAACCCCATCACCCGAGGGAGCTGCGCCGGTTCCTCCTGAACTGGGGTGCCGCGGGTGGCGGAAGCCGTCACACCATATAGTGCTTTGGGGGATTCGCCAGTTGCAGGACGGTGCGGCTGATCCGGAACGGCTCGACATTGCGCTCGGTGCTGCCATCGATGGCCAGCTCCGCCAGGATCCGGCCAATCAGCGAGGCGAACTTGAATCCGTGACCCCCACCAATGGCCACCACTACGTTCGGATGACCTGGAACTGCATCGAGCACGAAGTCGCGGTCAGGCGTGAGGGTGTACAGACAGGTCTTGGTGTAGATGATGGGTCCGAGTGCGCTGGGAATGTATTTCCCGAGAAAGTCCTGGACCCGGCCGAGCGCGGCCTGGTCCGGCTCGAAGGTCCGCGTGTCGGCGGTGACCTCCCGACCTCCAGCGTCCTGGCCAACCTTGGGTCCCTGTTCGCCGAAGATGGGGAAGCCGTAGAAGCAGGGGTCGTCCATCCAGATCCAGATGGGAAAGCGTCCCGGCTGAAAATCCGCCGGGCGGGGTGTGGCGAAGTAGGTCACCTGCTCCTGGGTTACCGTGAGTGGCAGCTGAACCTCGAACGGCCCCAGGGCCCGGTTGGACCAGGAGCCGGCCGTGATCACCAGATGCCGGCAGCGGTACCGCACTCCACCCGCTTCGATCTCGATCTCGCCCTTCAGCGGCCGGATCGCCTCCACCGGCGACCGCTCACGGAGGTTGGCCCCCTGCTCCCGCGCCACCCGCTGGTGGGCAGCGTTGCCCCGGGCCGCCATCGCGATCCCGCTCTCCGGTTGGAAGAGTCCGTGAACATCATCGGTCAGTCGAAATACCGGCCAACGGCGCATGATCTCCCCGGCGTACAGCGTCTCATAGCTGACGCCGGCCGCATCCATGCTCCCGGAATAATTGGTCAGCGGAATGGCGCTCACCCGGTGAGCAAAGTCGAGCCCGCCGGTTTTGAGCACGATCTGCTCACCGGAGTCCTTTTCCAGCTGGGCCCAGGCGCGGTAGGCATGCTTGGCGAGCTCGACATAGGCCGGGGTATGGTACGAAAGCCGGATGATGCGCGAGTGGTCCTGCGATTCACCCCGGACGTGACCCAGCTCGAACTGCTCCAGTCCCAGTACCTCGGCTCCGGCCCGCTTCGAGAGCCAGTACGCTGCGGCGCTGCCGAAGCCACCTAGACCGAGGACGATGTACTCGTAGTCCCGTTTCATTGGCCTTTTTCAGCCAAGCTTTTCTTGGATGTATCTGCGGATGTCGAGGCTCGCGCTCTCCATTGGTGCGTAGTAGCCGTGCTGGAAGACCCGCGACTGCATCCCGCGCTGGACGTTCTCGCAGATGACCCAATCCTGGCGGTTGACCACGTCCCAGAAGTTCACCGCGTCGGCCGGGTTGAAGTCCGGCAGCCGTATCTCGGACGGATGAAAGAGGAAGTCGCACACCACCCGGGTGCGACCCGGTCCTTGCGGCCACAGGGTATACGCGGTGACGTGGTCGGCCGAGAGGCTGATCAACAGGTTCGGATAGATGAGCTCTCCCTTGTGGCGGATGCGCTCATCGTCATCGAGTCCATCGAAGGGCCTCCGGTTGGTCGTTCCACTCTCGGTGAAGGTCCAGGCGCCCTCACGGTGCGGGATGCCCCGTTCCCAGTCCAGCGCCGAGCCCCCTCGCTGTTTGAAGGCCGGTACCAACCGGCACAGCTCAGGATGCACCGGTCCGCAGTGATAGCACTCGTTGTAGTTCTCCAGGACCACCTTCCAGTTGGCCTCCACGTCGTACCCGATCCGCCACCCCGAGCGGAGCTGCGCCAGCGGATATCGCCGAAGCCGTTCCGGTACCTCGCCCAGCTGGGACACCAGGCCGTAATCGCGGCTTGACGCCTCGGCAGGCGTGAGGTTGACGAAAAAGAAACCGCCCCAGCTCTCTATCCCCACCGGGTAGAGGCCGAGGCTGGCCTTGGTGAACCCCTCATCTTCATCGAGGTAGGGAGCGGTGCGAAGAGCGCCGTCCAGGGTATAGGTCCAGGAGTGATACGGACAGCGGATCGTGCTTCCCAGGGATCCGGTGGAGCCCTCGAGTACCAGGCGCGACCCGCGATGACGGCAGACATTGTAGTGGGCCGCGAGCGTCCCGTCCCGGGTCCGCACCACGAGGATGCTCTCCCCCGCCACCTCGACTACCAGGTAGTCGCCAGCGCCGGGCAGCTCTTCGTCGCGGCCGGCGCAGAACCAGTCCCGCCAGAAGATGCGTTCCTTCTCCCGGACGAAGATCTCATCCGAGAAATAGAACTCCCGGTCGAGTGTGCGCTCCATCAGCCCTCCCCGCCCTCCGGGCCGTAGAAAAACACCCAGACCGCCAGGTCATCGGAGAATTCCTCGAAGCGGTGCGGCACCTCCGCGGGCACGAAGAGGACATCGCCCGGGCCGAAGCGATGCCGGTCGCTGCCGTTCCGGAAATAGCCGGACCCGTGCACCACCACGTAGACCTCGTCCCGGGTGTGGGGTGTTTGCGGATCGTCGCCCCGCGGCGCGTAGAGCTCTACCGCCAGGGTGCCATGCCGGAACAGCTCGACAAACCTCTCGCCGTCCGAACCGGGAAGTCGAGTCAGGCCTTGGCTGACGGTCAGGTGATGGTCCACGAATGGTTCCGGGCCTCAGGACTTAGCCCGGCGGCGCATGTCACGCAGGATCTCGCGCGCAGCGTTGTAGCCACAGGCTCCCATGACCCCACCGCCGGGGTGGGTGGCCGCTCCACACATATACAGGCCACGGATGGGGGTGCGATAGTCGGCGTACCCCGGCACCGGGCGCATGAACGAGAGGCTGCTGAGCGACATCGCCCCTTGCATGATGTTGCCGCCGGTGAGCCCGAATCGCTTTTCCAGGTCGGTCGGGGCCAGCACCTGTCTGCCGATCACCGAACGCCTGAAGTTCGGGGCATACTCGTTCATGAGGTCGAAACACCGCTCGGCGTATTTCTCCTTTTCTTCCTGGAGTGAAAGGCCCGGTGCCAGCTTGTAGGGGAAATACTGCGTGAACATCGACATCACGTGGTTTCCCGGGGGCGCCAGAGTGTCGTCCAGCACCGATGGGATGGTGGCTTCGATAATGGGATGTTCGGAGGGACAGCCGTACTTGGCGCTGTCGTAGGCCCGCTCGATGTACTCCATGGTGGGCGAAATGTGAATCGTACCCCGGTGCTGCAGGCCGGCCGTGGTGCCGGGGACCGCCTTGAAATCGGGCAGCTCACTGAGCGATATGTTGATCTTGAGGCTGGCGCTGCTGTAGTCGATGTTGCGCACCGCGTCCACGAAGTCGGCGGGCAGATCCTGGCCGCCCAGCAGCTTCAGGAAAGTCACCTGGGCATCCGCTCCGCTCGCCACCCGGCGGGCGCGGATCTCGGTGCCGTCCTTGAGCGCCACCCCCACCGCCTCACCGTTCTTCACCAGAATCCGCGTCACCTCCGAGCTGGTCTGGATCTCCGCTCCGGCCTCAACGGCGGCCGCGGCGATCGCATTGCTGATCCCGCCCATCCCGCCACGCACGTAGCCCCATACCCCGCGAATGCCATCGCATTCGCCCATAACGTGGTGAAAGAGCACGTAGGCCGTACCAGGCATCGAAGGCGAGGCCATGGCGCCGATGATGGCGTCGGTGGCCAGGGTGACCTTGAGCTGTTCGGATTCGAACCAGCGATCGAGGATTGGCGTTGCCGCGCCGGTGAGAATCTCGATTGCCTTCTGCCCGTCGGTACCCAGCTTTGCGAACCCGAGACCCAGCTTGGCCAACTGGAGGAGGTTCCGGGGATTGAAAGACCAGGGATTGGGTGGAGTCTGGGTGAGCGTGGGCTCGATGAACGCGGCCACACGTTCCAGCATCTGCTCGTACTTCGGCAGCGCGTCCGCATCCTTGGCCGAGAATTTCGATACTTCCCGGTGCGTCAGGGCCTTGTTGGGACCCAGCATGAGCGAGCGACCGTCGGGGAAGGGCGTGAAGGAAGACGGGTTCCGCGGCAGCATCTTGAAGCCGTGCCGCTTGAGGTCCAGATCCCGGATGATCTCGGGCCGGAGCAGGCTGTTGACGTATGCCGCGGTGGAGACCTTGTAACCGGGCCACAGCTCCTCGGTG
>JBKJZM010000183.1:0-31944 GCA_046715295.1 Gemmatimonadales bacterium
CGGTCTCCTGGGCAATGCCGGGGGCCGCTTCTACGGCTGGGTGATCGGGGCCGGCCTACCCTCGGCGCTCGCCCCCGACTGGCTCACGGCGACATGGGACCAGAACGCGGGCCTCTATGCCTGTGGCCATGCCGCCGCCGTGGTCGAGGAAGTCTGCGGCACCTGGCTCAAGGACGTGATCGGCCTGCCGGCGTCCGCCTCCTTCGCCCTGGTGACCGGATGCCAGATGGCCCACGTCACCTGCCTGGCCGCGGCCCGGCACGCGGCGCTCGCGCGGACGGGGTGGGACGTCAACCGCGACGGGCTGGCCGGTGCGCCAAGCGTCCGCATCCTCACCTCGAGTGAAGTACACGGCACCACCACTCGCGCGGCCAAGCTCCTGGGAATCGGCACGGCGAACATATCGGTGCTGCCGAGCGACTCGAACTCGCAGCTCACGCCCGCCGACCTCGGCGCGGCCCTGGGACGCGAGCCCGGGCGGCCCACGCTCGTGGTTCTTCAGGCGGGCGCCGAGAACTGCGGCGCCTTCAATCCCATTCCCGAGCTCATCGCCCTAGCGCACGACGCCGGCGCGTGGGTGCACATCGACGGCGCCATGGGCCTCTGGTGCAACGCGGTGCCGGAGTTGCGCCACCTGCTCGCGGGAGCCGAGCTGGCGGACTCCTGGGCGACCGACGGCCACAAGTGGCTCAACGTCCCCTATGATTGCGGCTATGCGTTCGTGGCGCACCCGGAGCACCACCGTGCGGCCATGGAGCATCGCGCGAGCTACCTCGAGCACGCAGACGATGTGCGCGACCAGTTGGACTGGACCCCGGATCATTCTCGCCGGGCGCGGGGCTTCGCCACCTATGCAGCCTTGCGCGAGCTGGGACGCACCGGGCTGGCCGATCTCATCGGCCGCTGTTGCCGTCATGCCCACGATATCGTGACCCGCATCGGCGCCTTGCCGAACGCCCGCGCCATCTGCGTCCCCCAGATCAACCAGGGACTGGTGCGATTCTCCGACGCTCGGCCCCGGGCCACTGAGGAAGACCACGACAAGAGGACCGACGCGGTAATGGCGGCCATCAACGCCACCGGGGAGGCTTTCTTTACCGGAACCACCTGGCGGGGCCGCCGCTGCATGCGAGTCTCGGTCTCCAGCTGGCGCACCACGAGGGACGATGTCGACCGCGCGGTCGCGGCGGCGGAACGCGCACTCTTGCGCGCTTGATCCAACCCGAAGTAGAAGCTTGTATCAGCTTTGTCACGCTCTATCCCCGCACCGGTCCCGGAAGCATCTTCTCGCATTCAGCGACCCATGCTGCCACAGAACCGAGCCTGAATCATTGTTCTCAGGAGGCAGCCGCATGCCGACGATCACCAGCACCGATGGAACCGAGATCTACTACTAAGGATTGGGGGACCGGACAGCCGGTCGTGTTCAGTCACGGCTGGCCGCTCAGTGGCGACGCGTGGGAAGACCAGATGCTATTCCTCGCCGGCAAGGGATACCGCTGCATCGCCCACGACCGACGAGGCCACGGCGCTCGGACCAGCCGTGGGACGGCAACGAATGGACGCCTACGCTGACGATCTGGCGGCGCTGGTCAAGACCCTCAACCTGAAGGACGCCATCCACGTCGGCCACTCGACCGGCGGCGGCGAGGTGGCCCGCTACATCGGACGGCACGGCACGGCCCGCGTCGCAAAGGCGGTGCTGTCAGCGCAATCCCACCGCTCATGCTCAAGACGACGGCCAATCCCGGCGGCACGCCGATCGAGGCGTTCGACCAAATCCGCGCCGCCAGCCTCGCCGACCGCTCCCAATTCCTCCAGGACCTGAGCGCGCCGTTTTACGGAGCCAACCGCGACGGAGCCAAGGTCTCGCAAGGCCCGCGCGGCGCCTTCTGGCACCAGGGGATGCTGTGCGGGTTTGCCGGCTTCTACCATTGCATCAAGGTGTTCTCCGAGACTGACCTCACCGAAGACCTCAAGCGGTTCGACGTGCCCACGCTCATCGTCCATGGCGATGACGACCAGATTGTGCCGATTGCCGACTCGGCCCTGCTGTCGTCCAAGATCGTGAAGGGGGCCGTGCTGAAGGTCTATCCCGGCGCGCCGCACGGCCTGCCCTCGACCCTGAAGGATCAGCTCAACGCGGACCTGCTCGCGTTCATCGAGCAGCCGTCGGTCAGCCCATCGCGGGAAGCGGTTGCAGTCTGACTCGAAAGGGAGGCTGTCCATGATCTTTGACATCACCCGTTCACGCTGATTCACACGCTCATCAGCCTGATTGCGATCACCGCGGGGCTCGTCGTCATGGGAGGACTCATGGCCGGGCAGCGGCTGGACGGGTGGACCGGCCTCTTCTGACGACTACCGTGTTGACCAGTGTCACCGGGTTCGGGTTTCCCTTCACGGGCCTTCTGGCGTCCCATCAGGTAGGAATCATCTCGCTCATTGTCCTGCCGGTCGTGATCTTCGCCCGCTACCGGAAGCATCTCCTCGTGTGCCTGGCGCGGGAGGAGGCCCTCTTCGCGGGGACGTCGTCCGGCGCCAACGTGGTCGCCGCGATTCGGATGGCCGAGCGACTGGGACCGGGGTCCAAGGTGGTCACCCTGATGGCCGACTCCGGCCTCAAGTATCTGAGTACCGATGTGTATTCGGGAAGGCGGCAGATGAAGCGGCGGTAGGGTGGTACTGCGCTGTACCGCCCTACCGCCTTACCGCCTTACCGCCTTACCTGCTACGCCGGCTGATCCGCCGGCAGCGGAATCTGATCCTTGTGCTTTGCCAGCCACTGCTCGAAGGTCTGCAGCTCCGGATTCAGCATGCGAGTAAACTTTAGGTCCCGCGCGCCAACAAAGTATTCGTTGAAGTCGCGCTTGAACTGGAACATGTTGCCCAGATCGTCGGCGCCGGGGAAGCCGAGGCTGCGGTAGACCTCGGGCGGCACATTGTTGTACCTGACCTCCTGCCCCAGGGCCCCGGTGAGGGCGCGGGCCATCTCCGCAC
The DNA here is from genome assembly GCA_046715295.1 of Gemmatimonadales bacterium. Classification (GTDB taxonomy): domain Bacteria; phylum Gemmatimonadota; class Gemmatimonadetes; order Gemmatimonadales; family GWC2-71-9; genus CAVVWJ01. Next base: position 3,001 of record JBKJZM010000183.1, read on the forward strand.
CGGTGAGGTGCTCGCCGGCGATGCCCACCTTCTTATTGATGAATTCCGGCCCCCGCTTGAAGATGCCGAAGGCGGCCTTGCCGATGTCCTCCACGGCAATGCCCGGCAGCTTCTTGTCGTCCATCGGAAACGTGATGGCCAGGGTCCCATCCGGGCCCCTCTGGGGACCGGCACCGAAATAGATCAGGTTGTCCCAGTAGAACGCGGTCAACAGCCAGGTGGTCGGCACGCCGAGGTCGCGGAAGATCTGATCGGCCTCACCCTTGGCATCGAAGTGCGGCACCTTGTACTTGCCCATCAGGGTCGGCATCCGATTGTCGGCCAGCGGCACCCACTTGCGGGTGTCCTCTAGCGTGGACCAGATCACATGTTGCACCCCGGCCGACTTGGCCGCCTGGGCCATGCTGCGGGCCTGGGTCAGCTCCCGCTCGGGCTGGAAGTGTTCCCAGAAGTTGGTGAGCGTAAAGGCGCCGTAGGCACCGGCGAACGCCTTGCCGAGGGTGTCGGGTTTATCAAGGTCCGCGGCGACGACGTCGGCTCCGCCGGCGCGGAGCGCCTGGGCCTTCTCGGAGTCGGGGTTCCGGGTGATGGCGCGGACCGCGAACGAGCCACTCTTGTCGGCCTGGATTGCGCGTACGAGTCCCCCGCCCTGCGCCCCGGTGGCCCCTATGACCGCAATGATCTTCTTGTCTGGCATGGCATTCTCCATGAGTAAGTACTGGTTAAAGAGCCTCGGAGTAGCGAAACCCCTTCAGTCGAGCAGGTGGTTCCCCATCCGGGGCACCACGGCGCTGACATCAATGTAGCCGCTGGCGCAGGACGAGGCCCTGGGTTTACTTACTGCTCCCCCAACCACCAGTCACTGTTGCCCCCGGAGCACCTTTCGTCAGGCTGGCTCAGGGTCGACCCACATTAGGCGAGCTGCGCACGCAGCTCGTGGAGGGCACCGTGTGAGCGGACCATCGAAGGTCACCCGCCTTCCCGTCGGCACCGTCGCCGGTGCTACCGCGCTGTACGCCGTGCTCTACCTGACGTGGGAGCAGAGCGGCTGGGGCAGCGCGGCGGTGCGCGACCTCGTCGGCAACGTGGCATTCATGCCGCTCAACCTGTGCGTGCTGACGCTGTTTGCCCTCGCCTCCCGGCAAGAGATCCTGGATCCCGGCGTCCGCCGCGCCCTCCGGCTGCTCGCGCTGGGCGGGGCGATGGTCTTCACCGGCAACGCCATCTCGACCTGGTATGTCATGGCGCTGCACGACAGCCCGCCGGTGTCCTGGGCCGACCCGTTCTACCTGACCGATTCCCTGCTCACGCTCACCGCTCTCCTCTCGTTCCCGCTGGCGCGACGCGCCCGCATGGAGCGGCGGAAGTTCCTGCTCGACGCCGCGATGGTGCTGGTGGGCGGCGCCGTCGCGATCTGGTACTTCTCGGTCCGCCCGACGGCCGCGTCGCAGGAGAGCAGCCTCGTCGTCACCCTGCTGGCGTTCGCCTATCCGCTGGCGAGCATGCTGGTGCTGCTCGGGGTCACAACGGTGCTGCTCCGCCAGCCGATCGACGGCAACCGGTTGGCGTTCGGCCTTCTGGTGACCGGCGTGTCAGTGGGCGTGGTTGCGGACCTCACGTTCAACCTGGTGCAGCTCGAGGTGGGCAGCCGGAGCGCGAGCTGGGCCGACGGCGTTTTCCTGATCTGCTACGTGACACTCATTTACAGCGCCGAGCTCTACTGGAGGCGGTCCGTGGCTCTGCGGGTGGCATCCCCAGTGCCCTTGACCCGGTTCCAGGCGATCAGCCCGCTGCCCTACCTCGCAGTTGGCACGACGTATGTGCTTCTCCTCGTGGTGGCGCTCCGCCCGTGGACCGATCCGATCAGCGGGCTCGCCATTGGGGCCCTCCTGGTGACCGGCCTGGTGGTGCTGCGCCAGCTCCTGACCGTGCGGGAGAATGTACGGCTCCTCGCCGAGCATGCGGCGCGCCAGAATGAGGCCCGTTTCCGCTCGCTGGTACAGCACTCGTCCGACGTCATCATCGTCACCCGGGCAGACGGCACGGTCCGGTTCGTGAGCCCGTCGGCCACCCGTGTATTCGGCTACGATCCGGCTGCGATGCTGCGCCAGACCGTACCCTCGCTGCTGCACCCCGATGACCGCGAGCGGGCGGCCACGTTCTTCCGCCAAGCCGCGCAGGCGCCGGGCGTCACCGGCCCAGTCGAGTGGCGCTTCCGCCAGCCGGACGGCTCCTGGCTGCATGCCGAGATCCTCGCGACCAATCTGTTGCGCGACTCGACCGTGAAGGGCGTCGTGCTCAACACCCGCGACGTGAGCGAGCGGCGGCGCCTGGAGGAGCAGCTGACCCACCAGGCGTTCCACGATCCGCTCACCGGGCTCGCCAACCGCGCACTATTCCGCTACCGTGTGAGCCACGCGCTGGCGCTGGCGCAGCGGCGCGGAACTCCGGTGACGGTCCTCTTCCTCGACCTCGACGACTTCAAGACGGTGAACGACAGCCTGGGCCACGCCGAGGGCGACCGGCTTCTCATCGCCGCCGCCGAGAGGTTTCTGGCCTGCGCCCGGAGCGCGGACACGGTGGCGCGGCTGGGCGGCGACGAGTTCGCGATCCTGATCGAAGGGGCCGAAGCGGGGGAAGGACTTCCCGATCGGTTGGCCGCCGCGATGTCCCACCCATTCACGCTCAGCGGCAATCAGGTGCGGGTCACGGCGAGCATCGGCGTAGCCTCCGCCTCCACCGATGACAGGGCAGACGATCTGCTTCGGAACGCGGACATGGCGATGTACGCCGCCAAGCGGCGCGGCAAGGGCCGCGCGGAGACGTACGAATCGCGGATGTACGCCGACATCCGCGAGCGGGTCGACCTCGAGGCCGCGCTTCGGGCCGCGATCGAGGGGCGCGAGCTGACGCTGTTCTACCAGCCGATCGTCAACCTGCAGAGCGGCGGCATCTGCGGCATGGAGGCGCTGCTCCGGTGGGAGCACCCGAAGTTCGGCCGGCTCCTGCCACAGCACTTCATCCCGCTCGCCGAGGAGACCGGCCTCATCGTGCAGCTCGGGGCTTGGGTGCTGGGCGAGGCGTGCCGACAGCTCCAGGCTTGGCGGGCGGCGTACCCGCGGCTCCCGCTCGTCGTCTCGGTCAACATCTCGGGCCGGCAGCTCCAGGGGTCGGGGCTGGCGGACGCGCTACGCCAGACGCTCACCTCGTCCGGCGTCGAGCCTTCGTCGGTGGTGCTCGAGATCACCGAAAGCGTGCTGATGCAGGAGACCGACGCGGTGCTCGAGCGGCTGCAGCAGCTCAAGGGGTTTGGCGTGCGGCTCGCGATCGACGACTTCGGGACCGGGTACTCGTCACTGAGCTACCTGCAACGCTTCCCGATTGACATCCTCAAGATCGCGAAGCCGTTCGTGGAGGAGGTCGGTCAGGGCGCGGACCGCTCGGCGCTGGCGCGCGCCATCATCGGACTGGGTGACACGCTCAAGCTGCAGACCATCGCCGAGGGCATCGAGCGGGCGGAGCAGCGGGCGGCGCTGATCGAGCTCGGCTGCACGCTCGGGCAGGGGCATCACTTCTGGCCGGCGCTCTCAGCGGCCGCGATCGACGAGCTGCTCTCGGCCGACCAGTTCCCCCGCCTGCGTCTGGTCGAGGGCAGTGCGTGAAGCGGTAAGGCGTAAGGCGGTAGCTTGTCACTCCAGCGATCTGTTTGTCCTCGGCAGCACTCCGGCGGGCGCCCTCCGTAGAAGTTGTCGCTCGCAGTTTCTCTCGGTATCTAGGAGGTGCGTGCTCCCCTTCCCCTGGGCGGCCTTCACCAGTCCGCCAAAAAGTCGCCACTCCCGGCCGTCGGGCGCGCGGAGCCAGGATCCGCGGTAGCCCAGCGAGGGCGGCTGGGGAATGCCGGCGTCACCGGCTGGAGGAAGTTGCTGAAGGCATCGAACCAGAGTATTCGCAATGTCTCGAGTCACCTCCCACGTTGGATTGGGTCTCCCGGAAAAGAGCGATGCCCCGGCTTTCCAGGTTCCGTTCGGCTCTTTCGATGTTGATGTGCCCGTGCATGACAGACATGAGAGTAGTACCGTGGCTGCGACTGCGCTCTTGCGACGCATCAGTCTACCGCCGCACTACCCTTCGCTCCGCTCAGGGCAGGCTCTACCGCCGCTTCACCTACCGCCTTACCGCCTTGAACCACTCGGCGGACCGCGATGGTCAGCGGAACCGCCAGCAGCGCCCCGGGGGCTCCGAGCAGATAGCCCCAGACCAGCAAGGAGAGCAGCCCCAGGAGGGGCGGGACGTCCAGGCCGCTCTGCATGAACCGCGGCTTGATCAGGTTGTCCACGATGAAGTTGAGTACGAGATAGCCCGCCAGGATCACCAGGGCGCGATGCCAGCCGAGCTCGAGCAGCGTGAGGGCGACAGGGGGCACCAGCGACAGGATGATGCCGACGTTGGGCACGAAGTTCATGACGAACGCCAGCACGGCCCACACCAGCGCCAGGTCCGTTCCCACCGCCCGCAAGAGGATGTATGCCAGGACGGCGAAGCCGAGGCCGGTCGCGGCGGTGATCAGGAGGTACTGGCGTACCTCGCGCGCCACGCTCGCCACCATCCCTCCCGGCAGGAATACCTTGTCGCGCGCCCCCCGTTCCACCAGGATGAAGGCCACGATCAGGACCAGCAACAGGGTCTGGCTGAGCACCTTGCCTACCTGGGAGAGGAACCCCGCCGCGAGACCCAGCAGACGGCCCGGGTTCACCAGATCGAGCGAAAGAATCCTTTCGGGCTCGATCCCGCGCGCGATCATCCAACTCTTGAGCCCTTGCTGCAGCGCCTCGGCCTTGTCCTGATATCGCGGGAGGGTCTGGACCAGCCGGCTCCCTGCTACCCCGAGTAATCCGAGCAGCGCCACCACGACGGCGGCCAGGAGCAGGGTGGTCAGGGCGACGGCCAGGCCCTTCGACACGCCCCGGCGGCGCAGCCCATCGAACGTCGGCAGGACCGCCACCGCCAGCAGGGCGGCGAGCAGTATGCTGTTGAGCACGGGGGCGGCAGTGCGGATGCCGGCCGCGATGATGACGAAGGCAGCGGTCCCGATCAGGGGGCGGTACCATCGGTCGGACTGATTGAAGAGGCCGGAGGAATAGGTCATGGCGACCAAGTTAGTCATTGTGGGACTTCGTTTCGACCTGAAACCAAACACATGGTTACTGCGTATCGGCGGGACCCACCACCCCGGGAGAGCGCACCCATGCCGTCAGCCACCGAAATCACACGCACCGCCAGACGGGCCGGCCTCCTCTATCTCGCGGCGGCCATCTTCGGGATGGTAGGTATCCTCTACCTCCGTCCCCGGTTTCTCATCTCCGGAGACGCCGCTGCCACTGCCCGCAACATCCTCGCCAACGAGCAGCTCTATCGCGCCGGTATCCTGATCGACGTGGTCGGGCAGATCCTCTTCATCGTCGTCGTGCTCGCGCTCTACCGCCTCTTCGAGGATGTGGATCGGAACCAGGCGCGTCTCATGGTTGCTCTCATTGGAACCAGCATTGCAGCGCAGTTCGCCGGCTTCGCGTTGAATACGGCCCCCCTGATGCTGCTGAGAGGCGAAGAGTATCTTGCCGCGTTCAACCGCCCTCAGCTCGAGACGCTCGCCTATGCATCGCTCAGCTTGAACAGCAAGCTGGGGGAACTGCTGATGTCGCTCTGGGGACTGTGGCTGTTTCCCTTCGCGGCTTTGACAATCAAGTCAGGTTTCCTGCCGAAATTCCTGGGTATACTGCTCATCCTTTCCGGCGTGGCATATGTGGTGGCGTGTGCCACCGCCATTGTATTTCCGGCACGCCTCGAGGCACTCAACAACGTTGCCTTCCCGCTGTACTTTGGTGAGCTTGTCGTGATCCTCTGGCTGGCGTTCATTGGCGCGAAGCCTCGCGCACCGGTGGCGTAGCGGATCGGTGCGACGACTTTGATGGAACGGGCGGACGGGCGAACGGGCGAACGGGCAAGCAGTCATCCCGAGCATAGCGAGGGATCGGCCCGGTAAACGTCGGAGCAGTGAGCTCCTTTTGCCGACGTAAACCCACGAGCCTGCCCCGAGCCACCGAGCGAGGGGGATCGGCCCGGCAACGTCGGAACATGGGGCTCCATTGCCGACGTAAACCTACCCGATTCTTCGCTTCGCTCAGAATGACAACGGTTCCAGGAATACGGCGGCCTGACGCGGCAGGCTCGATCTGGGCGCCCTGTGGTGGGGCGTTGTGGTTGCGAGTCTTCCGCTCGCGATTGTGAGTTGGCTCGGTACTGGGTCGCCGCAACTTGGTAATGTTACAATGCGTTGAGGTGCTGTCGCATTTCCGGAGAACTTCTGCTCATTTGCGCCGTAACGTTGCATCGGCTTCGCAATCGGTCGTCGGCTGATGAGCTGTGGATTACAATCGCTGCGCTGCCCGGAAAAACCGCGGACGGTATAACGGTTGAGCCCATCCATCAGCCTCATCACATCTGAGTTCGACAACCCTGATTACGACTTCTTCCAGCTTGAGTGCGCCACCCCGTGCTCCTCTTGCCTCCAGCCTGCATGAATCGCATGTTCGGGAGCCCACCTCATACGCCATCTCTCACGCGTCCCCGGCGCACCACGCCGCGCCTTCAGGAGGGACAACCCATGCAAACCCCTCGCCTCTTTCCACTTCCCCAGTGGCTTCGCGCTGCCGCTCTCACCCTTTGTCTCATTCTCCTGGCGGCGCTCGCCGGCTGCGACGAGAAGACCCCGACCGACGCCCAGCCGGTGAGCCCGGATCTCGACGTGACCGCCGTTGCCTCGACGGAGGGTGTCAGTGCCCTGGCGATTCAGCTCCCGGTAAACCAGCAGGTCGCGACCACGGCCCCAGCACCCGCATTCAGGGTCCAGCAGACCGGCAGTGGCCCTGACGGCATATTCCAGATCAGCAACTCGGCCAACATTAGCCCGCACTGCAAGGCGTGACGAGTGGCAGGGGCAGGGCGGGGTTCTTTCGGATCGCCAACGCCGCGAACACTCGGGCAGCGCTGGATGCGGAGACCAACGGGTCCGGTTTCGCTGTCCAGGGGATTGCAACCGGAAACGGCACCGCGGGGGCGTTTCGAATAAGCCTTACCAGCAATACCAAGGCTGCCCATGTGGCCAGGACGGCCGGCAGCGGGCCTGCCGGGCTGTTCGAGACGACCAATATAGACAATCCGAGCCCCATTCTCGTGGCCCGCAACGTAGGCACCGGCCACGCTATAGAGGCCATCACTAACAACGATGGCGACTTCGTGGAGGCGGTTGCCAGGATCGAGGCGGTCCACAATGGCGATGGGCTTTGGCTGACGGCTCGTGGCTCCAACTACAATGCTCTGGTTGTGCGTGGCAGGAGCGAGCTTGGCGGTAACGTCCACGTGGCTGGCACTCTGACCAAGAACGCCGGCTCATTCAAGATCGACCACCCGCTGGATCCCGGGCGCAAGTACCTCTCGCATTCGTTCGTCGAGAGCCCCGACATGATGAACGTGTACAACGGGAATGTGACGCTCGATGCCAATGGCCGGGCGACGGTGAAGCTGCCCGAGTACTTCGAGCGCTGAACCGCGACTTCCGCTACCAGCTCACCGCGGTGGGGGCGCCGGGTCCTAACCTCTACATCGCGGAAGGGGTCAAGCAGAACCGATTCCAGATCGCTGGCGGTCGGGCCTACGCGCATGTCTCCTGGCAGGTGACCGGGGTGCGGCAGGACGCTTACGCCGAACAGCACCGCATCAAGGTCGAGGAGGACAAGCCTCCGGCCGAGGACCTCGTAGCGCGCAGATAGCTGCGAGAACCGCCACCGGATGCCGGTGGCGGTTCAGGTTTTCGACATACGCGGGGATACAGGGCAGCCATTAAAGGCGAGAAGACGACTCTGGAATTTGACTATGGTGACGATGCACAGGCCGAAATAGTCACTGAAGCTGGCTCTATGTATTACAGGCTAACCCTGACCAATCGGGGTCTGAATCGAACGTCAAGTGAGGGATGCGCCGGATGTGGACGTCGCGAAGGCCGGAGGGTGGAGGTCGTTGGGGACCATGAAACGGGCATATCAGCAGGCAGACGACTCGGTCACCTTAAGCGGAGTTCTCCTCACTCCGATGAGACTGGGTATCTAAGGCTGGGCTGGAGCAACGCAAGCTGAGAGAGCATGACCTGTGACAAGGCAACAAAAGCGCCAAGGCGTGTGTCGCCTGTGCCTGACCTCTGCGGCGCTCTGTCAGTCGCACATTATACCGGAGTTTTGCTATTCGAGGCTTTACCAGAATCAGGGGCGCACACGATCGGCACTCCTAACGTCTCACGACAGGGGCGCCGTGAAGCCGCTCCAAAAGGGCCTCTGGGCGCATTTGTTTTGCGAAGGATGTGAGAGGAGGCTAAACGAGGGGTGCGAGGCGTACTTCCATCGGGCCTGGTACGTGGAGGGACGCTTGCCCGCACGACTGAAGCCTGGCGCCTTCGACATTGAAGGTCTGCCCTACGGGCCTTTCCGCCTCTTCCACCTGTCGATCCTGTGGCGGGCCAGCATCTCAGACGATCGGTTTTTCCAGCAGATGGAACTTGGAGCTGCGCGTCAAGAACAGCTCCGGCAAATGGTGCACGAAGGAGATGGCACTGCTCTTGATGGAGCTTATGCATTCACATGCGACTTACTCACGCATCGTGGACGCCCGTTTGAAGTAATCAGCAACGCTCAGAAACTGGACTACAACCCGGCGGTCGCAGTGTTTCGCTTCATGTACGCGGGGTGTGCATGGACGTTTTATGTATCCAGTTTCACTCCTCCAGAAATCAGCCATAGGGTACTCCTCAAGGACGGTATTCTGCCCGTTTCTGTGACCAGCGTGCACAGCTACTTCGGCGTCCGTAAGATCACGAGGAAGAAACCAAGTTAACACAACAACTGGCACGGCCTGCGCACGGTATTGGGGTTGCGCGACTTACAGGGACATCCGACTTATCGATGCCCAAACCAAACGTGGATGGACGGATCGGAGCCAGAGTGAGGTACAAGCCAGGTCGGCCTTCGCATGTATGCTTGGAAGGCTCGAAGCTAGCTGTGGATTCCGATTATTATCACATCCACGTCATCCGCAGAGCAGGTAGCGCGTCTTCGTGAGCAGCTCGAGCGCGCCAATAGAATAACGACGGAGAGGACGGAGAGGACGGAGAGAGGCGGAGAAGGAGTCCGAGGGAAACATCCGAATGAGCGGATACATGGTTCGGCTAAGTCTTACCGCGCTGGTCGCGTGTGCGGCGGGATGCACCAGCTGGGCGCGCTTTGGGGACAGCCAGCCCGTGCCCGCCCGCGGCACGGTCCAGGCCTGGAGCGCAAGGCAGGCCATTCTGCTGCGGGACCCGCGGACGGAGAGCGATTCCCTCGTCGTCGTGCACCGTTGGGGGATACCACCCGGCGGGCAGTGGCCCTCACCACCATCGATTCCCTTCGCACCCAGGCCACTGATGCCGGCAAGACGCTGATTGTGGGCACTGGGGTGGCTGTCGTCGGGCTATTAGTCTTTGCCTCGGGCCTGAATTTCAAGTAGCAATTATTATCACTCGCATGTCAGCACCCGACCAGGTGGCGCGTCTGCGGGAGCAGATCGAGCGCGCCAATAACGCCTACTACCTCCACGACGCGCCCGAGATCTCGGACGCGGAGTATGACCGCCTCTTCCGCGAGCTCCAGGCGCTCGAGGCCGCCAACCCCGAACTTCAGAGCCCCGACAGCCCCACCGGGCGGGTCGGCGCCGTCGCCACCGGCGCGCTGGCCAAGGTCACCCACAAGCGCCCCATGCTCTCCCTGGCCAACGCCTTCACCGCCGAGGAGCTGGCCGCATGGGAGGAACGAAACGCCCGGCTCGCCGCCGAGGTGCGGACCGGGGGATACACCGCCGAGATCAAGATCGATGGCGCCGCGGTGAGCCTGACCTACGAGGACGGCCGCCTGGTCATGGGCGCCACCCGCGGCAACGGCACCATCGGCGAGGACATCACCCACAACCTCCGCACCATCCCCGACATCCCCCTCTCCCTCAAGGGCAAGGGCTACCCCCGGGTCATGGAGGTCCGGGGCGAGGTCTACATGCCCTACGCCAGCTTCACCCGCATCAACAAGGAGCGGGAGAAGGAAGGCGAGGCGCCGTTCGCCAACCCCCGCAACTCGGCCGCCGGCGGGCTCCGCCAGCTGGATCCCGCGCTGACAAAGAAGCGGCGGCTCCGGATGTACGTCTTCGCGGTCGAGGCGGTCGAGGGTCGGCTGCCGGCCAAGACCCACTGGGAGGAGCTGGACCTCTTGGCCGAGTGGGGCTTCCAGGTCGAGCCCAACCGCAAACGCTTCGCCAGCCTGGAGGAAGTGCAGGCCGAGATCGAGGGCTACGAGGCCCAGATCCCCAAGCTTGCGTTTCAGGCCGATGGCGTGGTGGTCAAGGTGGACAAGCTCCAGCTGCACACCGAGCTGGGCGTGATCGGCGGGCGGGAGCCGCGCTGGGCCATCGCCCGGAAGTTTGCCCCCGAAGTCGCCGAGACTCGGCTGCTCCACATCCGCATCAACGTGGGTCGCACCGGCGCGCTCAATCCCTACGCCGAGCTGGAGCCGGTCCAGGTAAGCGGGGTGACGGTCACCAGCGCCACGCTGCACAACGAGGAGCTGATCGCCACCAAGGACATCCGCGAGGGCGACCGGGTCGAGATCATCCGGGCCGGCGAGGTGATCCCCCAGATCGTCCGGCCCATCATCGAGCCCGGCGTCGAGCGGGGTCCCGAGTTCCGGATGCCGGACAACTGCCCCCGCTGCGGGACGCCGGTGGAGCATCCCGAGGGCGAGGCGATGCGCTATTGCCCCAATGTGTCCTGCCCCGGACGGGTGATGGAGAGCATCGTCCACTTCGCCTCGCGCGACGCGATGGACATCAGGGGACTGGGCTACGAGCGGGTCCGGCAGCTGCTCGACACCAAACTCATCGAGAGCGTGGCCGACTTGTACGACATCACCGCCGAGCAGCTGGTCGAGCTGGAGCGCTTCGCCAAGCAGTCGGCCGAGCAGCTCGTGTCCGCCATCAGCGACTCGAAGCAGCGCCCGCTCTCTGCCCTGCTCTTCGGACTCGGCATCCGGCACGTGGGCCAGACGGTGGCGGTGCTGCTGGCCCGGAGGTTCGGCAGCATGGCGGCGCTGATGGCCGCGGCCGAGGCCGGCATCGGCGGCGTGCAGGGCATAGGGCCGACCATCGCCGAGGCGGTCACCGGATTCTTCGCCGAGGAGCGGAACCGGGTGTTGGTCGAGCGGCTGGACAAAGCCGGACTCACGCTCAAGGAGCTCAAGGCCGCTCCGGGAGGTGGCCAGCTCGAGGGACAGACGTATGTGATCACCGGCACGCTCCCCAACCTCGCCCGGGCCCGCGCTACCGAGCTGATCGAGGAGGCCGGCGGCCGGGTGGCCGGCAGCATCAGCAAGAAGACGACGGCGCTGGTGGCGGGTGAGGACGCCGGCAGCAAGCTGGAGAGGGCGAAGGAGCTGGGGGTGGAGGTGATCGACGAGGCGGAGCTCCTGAAGCGGGTGAACGGTGAACGGTGAACGGTAAACGGGACAGAGGTTGTCATTGAGCTTCGGCCCCCTCGCCTCCGCTGCGCTTCGGCTCAGGGTGACAACCTCTTTACTGCCGCTCCCGTTTACCGTTTACCGTTCACCCCTTACCTTGTTGACTATGACTACACCCACGGGAATCAGGTTAGGCCGCCGGGTGATCCATCAGCTCCGGGCCTCGCTCGAGCGGGACACCGGCGTGCAGGCGGCGGCCTACCTGCAGGAGGCGGGGTTTGCCGGGGGCGAGGAACTCTACGCCTCGTTCGGCGAGTGGCTGGCGAAGACCCGGGGAGTGGAGCAGCCGTCCGAGCTGGACGTCGAGTTTCTCGGCGAGGTGCTGGGGGAGTTCTTTACCGATCAGGGCTGGGGGCGGCTCAGCGTGATCGCGCTGGGCCCAGCGGTGGTCGCCCTCGATTCGGCCGAGTGGGCCGAGGCGCTGGACGAGCGGCAGGGCGAGTTTCCCTCCTGCCACCTGAGCTGTGGGCTGCTGGCCGATTTCCTGGGCCGGGTCTCGCAGGGCCAGGTCGCCGTGATGGAAGTCGAGTGCCGCTCCCGGGGGGACGCGAGGTGCCGGTTCCTGGCCGGGTCGCCGGAGACGCTCGGCAGCCTATACGACCGGATGGGCCAGGGGACGGGGTATATGGAAGCGCTCGGCGTTCTGGGGTAGGCGGGTTGGTGGAAGCGATGTCATCCCGAGCATCGCGAGGGATCTTTCCTCGAGACGTCTGCGAAAGATCATCGCGTGTCAACTTACGCCCACCCGATCCCTCGCTACGCTCGGGATGACACGAGGCAGCGACGCACGCTGAACGCCCCGGCTACTGCCCCCCCTTCACCAGCTTGATCCCGCCCGACCCGGTCTCGATCGCGATCTTCCCACCGCCCTCCCCGATTCTCCCGGTCATGTGATCCCGCGCGTGGCGGGTGACGGCCACCTCGAAGTCGGTCTCGATGTCGCCGCTGGACGTCTCGATGTCCACCTCCGCGGCCAGCGTGGGCGGCACCTTCAGCATCACGTCGCCGGACCCAGTCTCCACGCTCACACTCCAGATCTCGCCGCTGAGATCGGCCGTCACCGAGCCGCTCCCGGTCTCGATCGACACCTGCGGGGCCGTCAGGCCGGTCACCCGGATGTTGCCCGACCCGGTGCCGATGGAGAGCTGATTGCTGTTCAGGTTCGACGCGGTCACGTCGCCCGAACCGGTCTCGATCGAGACCGACTCGCCGCGGACGTCCGATGCGGTCACGCCGCCCGACCCAGTGTCTATCGAGAGATCGCCTCTCGACTGGGTCACATTGACCGGGCCGGCACCCACGTCGATCTCCAGCTCGCCCCGGGTGTTGGACGCGGTCACCGGTGCCGTGGCCGCGTCGATATGGAGATCGCCGTTGACGTTGGTGATCGAGACCTCGCCCACGGCCAGGTAGATCGACACCTGCCGGCCCGACGGGACCGCGATGCGCAGGTTGGCCCGGGCATCGAGCCCGCCGCCGTTGCTGGCGATGGTGACCGAGCGGCCCTCCTTCTTCCGATCGCGGTCGTGGTCGTCCCCTTCGTCACCGAAGGTGCCGTCCTCCCTGACCCGGAGCTGGGTGGACGACCCACCACCCGACGAGGTCCCCCCATAGAGGATCCGGTTCCCGGGATAGATGAACCGCAGGGTTTCCACCCCGTCGCGCTTGCTCTGGGCCACCTTGAGCTTGGCCGCATCCGCGCCGCCCCGGGTCACCTCGACCGTCACGTCCGCGCCGGTACCGGGCTCGAGGCGCACCTGGCCCGCCATGTTGTAGATGGCGACATCGTCGTCCGGCATGACGTAGCGTTCGAGCTGCTGGGCCCCGAGGCGGGTGGCGGGAAGGAAGAATCCGGTGAGCGACAGGACCAGGGTCCACCGGAGCTGCGGGATAACGATCGCCTGCATGGAGGTCGCTCCTTGAGGGTAACTGCGCCTTAGACGGGCCTGGAGACCGAAAGGTTGCAGCCGAAATGCGGTTCCAGCAATTGGCGGGATCCAGGGGGGAGACTTAGACTAGGGCTTGGCGACCTTGACGGGTGTGAGGCGGTTGGTGGTGGTGGTGTCCCCCAGCTGGCCATCGGCATTGAGGCCCCAACAGTATGCCTGGCCCTCGACAGTAATGCCGCAGGTGTGTGCGACTCCCGCGCTCACCGACACGAACGCGAGAGCAGCCGAGACGCTCCCAGGCACAGGCTGATTGACAGTGTTGTCATTTCCCAATTGCCCAGCATGGTTGCCTCCCCAGCAGTACATAGTCCTGGAGCCAACCGCTATACCGCAGGTGTGACTCTCGCCCGCGCTGATGGCCAGGTAGAGCGGGCCAACTGTTTTCGTGAGCTCGTTGCGGTCAGTCGTCGAGCCTTCACCCAGCTGTCCCTGGGCGTTGCTCCCCGCGCAATATGCGGCACCTTCCGGGACGGTCGAGGTGCCCTGAGCCAGGACGCAGGTGTGGGTGGCGCCAACACTCAACGCTTTGACCAGGACTATGGTCGCAGCGGCTGTCGGAGAGGGTCGATCCGCGTTGGTCCCATCTCCGAGCTCGCCCTGGCCGTTCGACCCCCAGCAATACAGGACGTTGTTCAGTGAATCCGCGCAGGTGTGCATCGCTCCAGCGCTGATTCTCGGCGAGCCAAAATCGACGGCGAGCGCCGTCGGCACCAGGCGATCGGTGGTGCTCCCGTCGCCCAACTGTCCAAAACCGTTTGCTCCCCAGCAAAACACCCGATATTCCGGGGTCCAGGCACACGTATGGCTTCCGCCCGCTGCGACGCCTACGAACCTGGTGTTCCCGTAAACAGCGGTTGGTCCCAGCCGATCGGCTGTGGAGCTATCGCCGAGCTCGCCTCGAGCGTTGTCGCCCCAGCAGAAGGCGAGCCTGTCGGCTGAAATCCCGCAGGTGTGCCGTCCGCTGTCGCTTGCGGCGATCGAGGTAAACCGGAAACTCCCGGCCGCCCCGCTCGGATTCGCGACCAGGGTCGGCTTGAGGCGCCCGGTGCTGGTCCCGTCGCCGAGCTGGCCTTGGTCGTTGTTGCCCCAGCAATAGCTCTTCCCATCGATTCTGATCCCACAGGTAAAAAGCACGCCCGCCGAGAGCGAGGCCCAGCGACCCTCGAGCGCGCGATCCAGCTCATCTCTCACATCGGCACGGAACTGGAAGGTAGCGACGCTGTCATCCGCACTATCCTGGGCGGCTTCGAGCGCTGCCAGTGCCTCGGGAGTACCGATGGCGGCCAGGCCGGTGATGGCGCGTGATTGATACAGCGCCCTGTAGTTGCCCAGGTAGTGGTTCACGTATCGGGTGCTGTCGAGCGTTGGTGCCGGTCCCCTGTCTCGCACCCGCACGTAGGCCTGACCGAGCTGGCGCTCCACGTTGGCCGTGCTGGCGGCCGGCGGCCCCCTGAGAGCGGCGGCCAGAGGTTGCACCCCGTCATTCCCCAAGTCGCGCACGGCCTGAAGCTCCTCCTCCACGCATTCCTCACATTTGAGCCACCTCATGACCACGCGATTCGCCTCGGCGCCGCGGTCCTGGCAGGCCGGCGCAGTCAAACACACTCCAGCCATAAGCAGGACGACCCAGCACCGCGAAGCCGAGCGGTCAATAATCATCCGGATCCAACTCGATCGGAGGACAGGACTGGTTGGCGTCGCAGGCACGCTGAGGTGGTGCCGGCTTCCGGGTGTTGATCCAGGAGTCGTTCCACACGTTCATTCGGAAGACCTGGCCGAGACTCAGATGGCTTCTGGCATCAGCCCCCAGCGGACCATCGGGCAGGAGATTGTGCATCACGTCGCGGTTGCCCAACCGTCCCTCCTCGTCGTTCAGTCCGAGGGCATGGCCAATCTCGTGCGCGAGGGTGACCGGCGAATGGTGGGAGTAGGAGATGAACACGACCGGCCCATTCCCCGGCGGTGTTCCCACAGCCGGGTTCCCCGAGTACCAGTAGTGACACTGGATGCCACGGACCCGGGGCTGGACCGGGTCCAGCGGAAAGTTGATCCGGTCTACGTAGTACACGCTGACGCGGTAGGGGTTGTACGCATAGTCCGGCTTATTCGAATCCCTAGGGAGGTTGGGAGGCAGAGTGCAATCGTAGGGATCCGCACCGATTCGGATAGGCAGGTCGTTGGTTATCGGAAGCTCTATATAGTCGGCGTCAATCTTGAGACCGGCCCGGCTGTCTTCCCAGATCAGATTCGCGCGCTGCACGTCGAGCTCCGCCAGTTGGCGCGGGTCGACCGGTTGGCTGGTCGGCGGCTGCTGGTTTGTGGCCTGGGGAGGCGCGGTCTGGGTTACGGCGAGGAAGACGACGATCTTGACGGGGAGCGTCTCCTTGAGTGGGAGAGAAAACCGGGCACCCTTGTTCAGCCAAGTGGCATCGGTGATCCCATCCTGAAACTCCATGCCGTGTCGCGGAAAGAAGACCGCGAGGCTACAGGGAATGGCGGTCTGCTCGCCGACAGAAACCGCACCCACGAAAGCGAGCGGCCGAGTCCATTGGCAGTCCGAGATCCGGCTCTCCACGAGCGCGACGTTGGGGGGATCGACCGTACTGGTTGCGGAACTGGTTGCCGAAGCGGCCGGCTCGGTGATCTCGAGAACGTCACCGTCCGAGCTCGCCGCCGCGGCGCCGGCCCAGAGCGTCACCTTCACCGTGTCATCGTCGGACTGATCCGTCACTCTGACCTCCCCCACTTGGGATCCCGCCGTCGGAAAGGCAGGGATGGTCACGTCACCCGAAGAGAGGTTGGTCGTCGTACCGTTCAGTTTCAGCGACCAGGTCAAAGGGCCCGGGCCGGCCACGGCATTGTTCGAGTCCCCTCGATACCAGGCTGAGAGTCGGAATTTGCGGGACGCGTTCCCGATCGCAGAAGCCGCGGATGATGGAGCGATCTGCACATCCTCCAAACCGGAGTGCACATCGTAGCGCTCGTCGACC
The DNA here is from genome assembly GCA_046715295.1 of Gemmatimonadales bacterium. Lineage (GTDB taxonomy): Bacteria > Gemmatimonadota > Gemmatimonadetes > Gemmatimonadales > GWC2-71-9 > CAVVWJ01. Next base: position 19,582 of record JBKJZM010000183.1, read on the forward strand.
GGTGGCTTATTGTGGCACCAGGCAGCCATGACGGATATCCCCAGTCCGAGCACCATCCCGGCGCGATGCTTCATGGGGCGCCGTTGCCTGGCGGCTTCTTGTAGCCCTCCGGTGGTCCGGGGCAGATGAGTTGACCAGGTGCCTGCGGAGCGGTGACGGACTTGAGGATACAGAGCTGGTAGGCGAGCGAGTCCAGGTAGGGCTCCAACTCGTCCCGGATGTAGGTTCGGGCGGGGCTGTCTTTGATCTTGCACGCGGAGAGCACCGGCAGGCAGAGGAGCACCGCGCCGAGCGCTACCGACACCGGATTCAGGCGGCGCGGGTTCATGGGGCACCGTTCCCGGGTGGCTTCTTGTATCCCTCAGGCGGGCCAGGACAGATGATTCGGCCCGGCGCGGTCGGGGCGGCGCGGGACTTGACGTGACAAAGCAGGTAGGTCAGAGAATCGAGATAGGGCTCCAGCTCATAACGAATGTACTTTCTTACTTCGCTATCCTTCTTGTTGGACGGGGCGCCGGGACCTCCGTCCAGCGGCGCTTTGGCCGCGGGCGCATTCAGGCTGGGACAGATGAGCCGGCCGGAAGCGGCGGGGGCCTTCTGGTATTTGATCTGACACAACTGGTAAGCGACCGAATCGAGGAAGGGGGCCAGCTCGTCGCGGAAGTACTTTCTTGCCTCGTGGTCTACCACCTGCCGCTCGCACGACAGGAGTGTCCAGCCGAGCACCAGTGCGACGCCCATCCTGCTTGTGAGGTACATGGTCGCTCCCCCTTATCTACGAACCTTGGCTCCCAGCGTTAAGGCGCCGTGAATCTGGAGCGCCCGCATCCGGCTTTGATAGCGATCCACGAGATCCCTCTGGTCGAGCCCCCGAGCAGCCTGCAGACGAATGGAGAGCGCCTGCGGAAGGAACGGGAGGTAGGCCACCGGTGCCGGGTGGTCGAACACACCGGTGATTTGAAGCGCTTCCCCGAAATCCCGCCGCGCCAGGGCGGATTCAGCCAGAACGAGTCGTTCCGTGGCCAGCGGCTCGACCAGGCCCCAGTCGAGCACATCGGCAGGAACGTTGAAACGGATATCGCGAAACTTTCGGACTGCGGCGGCCGTGTCGGCCCGGGCAATGGCCAGAAACCCTTCAAGCGCGTCGGTCAGGGGCAGCGCCTCATTTTGGCGCTCGCGTGACGCCGCATCGTAAAGCTTCTTGAGGGCGACCGTGTCGCGATGGTGCGCCACCCATGCAGCCAGTAGCCACCGGGTCTGCGGGCTCACGCCTTCGTAAAGCGCCCCGTATTTCGCCCGCCATGCACCCGCGGTTGACTCCGCCCTCGACTCGACCGGAGCGCCGGCCAGGTCGTCCACGAAGTAGAGAAGCGGTGCCCGGCCCAGCCCGACGGCAACAGCCGAGTCGATCAGCGGCCCGATCTCCGCATATCGCTTCTCCGACATGATGACGCCGTGCAGGCCGAGGAACGCGCCCCATTGCAGCTCCGCCTGGGCGGGATTCGCCAGCAGGGCTCTGAACCCTCGCTCGGCGCATTCGTTCTGTGCACCGCCCACCGCAAGAGACCGGGCCACCTGCTGCAGGTCCATCGGCCTGACCGCGGCCTCCCGGTCCCAGTTCACTGCGGCAAGACCGCCCCTGACGCAGCGGTCCATGATCGCCAACGGGTGCCACCGGGCGCTGTCAGGCTGAAAGCTCCGGAATCGCTCGATCAGGTGTGCCGCCTCAGGGAGACTCTCTTGCCGGATTGCCTGTTCCGCCAGATGAAACAGCGGGGGAGCGAATCCGCTGTCGTACTGCACCGCTTTTCCAAAGTGAGCCTGCGCTAGCGAGTCGAGCGGCTCAGCGACACGGGGCAACAGATGGTAATAGACCTCGCCCATCGCCATATGCCCTTCCGCCCACTCCGGATCATCGAGCACCGCTTGCCCGAGCCACTTCACAGCTGTGTCGGCCTGGCCGAGCAAGTAGGCATTCCACCCACGGGCAAACAACCGCTGCTTGGACGGGAGCAGTGCCTGACGAGCCAACGCCACGGCCAACAGCTGCTGAGCCTCCTCACCGAGATTCTCCCAGCCGGCCGCCTGGGCTCCTTTTACGGCGGCGAGCACCAGAGCTGAGTCTTCCTTTACCGCACGTTGGTAGAAGTCCAGAGCGCTGCGAAAGCGGGAACGGCGGTATTCCCGCTCGCCTTGAATCCACAGGGCCGTGGCACTGGGCCGTCGCGCGCTCAACGGCGTCAAATCAATTTTTCGGCCGGGATCGACTAGTACCGGCAAGAGCCGGGTTGCCGCCTGGAGCCCGAGCTGCACCGGAGAGGCAGTCACACTCGCTCCCCGGGCGATCTCCTGCGCCACCACCGAGTCCCCCTTGGTGCCGTGCAGGCGCAGGACCACGGTGGAGGAATCGCGGGCTCCGCCCAGTACCGCCCCATCGATGTAATACCCGGCTCCCTGAGACGCGGCGATCTTGCGCAGCTCCTCGGCCGATGGCTGAGACCTGCCACCCTTTCCGGCCAACCCGGCCAGCCGTGGGGCACCGTCGATCCAGCGGAGCGGCTGCGCGTGATCCAGGGCAGCGCTCAGCACGACCGCCACATCGTAGCCCGCGCCGCTGTCCGCGCTGGTGAGCCCGCGCTCGCTCAAGGGGAACAGCACCACCTTGTTGGGGTCGAGAGTCGGTGGGGTGGGCATTATCTGCCAGACGCCGACACCTCCCACAACCGCAACGGCTCCCACCAGGCTGGCCCGGCTGAGCCGACGACGGCGAGCCCCATGCGCTCGGCGCCGGGCCAGGGTGTTCTCCCCTTCCGGCCCGAGGGCAGACACGAACTCCGTGGCGGTGCTGAAACGGTCCGCCGGCACCTTGGCCAGGGCGACCTGGATGGCCTCCTCGACATGTTCCGGTACCGTCGATCGCACCACGCGCAGCGACCGGGCACTCTCATGCATGTGCCGGGCGATGACGGCCTGGGCCGTGGGGCCGGTAAACGGGGGCTCCCCGGACAGCATCTCGTACAGCACACACCCCAGGCTGTAGATGTCGCTGCGACCATCGACTCGCCCGTGCGAGGCACCCTGCTCCGGACTCATGTACTCGGGGGTGCCTATCACCAGACCCGAGTCGGAGAGCCTGTCCCCCGCCAGCTCCGTCATGGCGCGCGCGATGCCGAAGTCGGCGAGTACTGCGTGGCCTTCACCCAGCAGGATGTTCCCCGGCTTGACATCGCGGTGGACGAAGCCCCGCTCGTGGGCGTACGACAGCGCCTCGGCGACCTCGCCCGTGATGCGGAGGGCATCGGCCAGCGGGAGCTGGGAATCTCTGATGAGACGGGCTTGGAGCGACTGCCCCGGCACATAGGGCATGACGTAGTATGGAAGCCCGTCCGCATCGCCGGAGTCGAACAGCGGCAGGATGTGAGGATGCTTCAGCTGGCCTTCGATCTGGATTTCGCGGAGGAAGCGATCGGCGGATACTGCCATCGCGAACTCAGGTCTGAGCACCTTGATCGCGACGTCGCGGCTATGCCTCAGGTCATGGGCCAGGAACACAATGGCCATGCCCCCACGGCCGATCTCGCTCTGGACAGTGTATCGATCGGCCAACGCGGAACGTAGACGATGGAACGGGTCCACGAAGCCGGAGGCTCCTGATAGGGCTTGTGTTACAATAGGGCCTGGGCAATGTCCCCGCCAGAGAGGCGTTCAGGCGGGAGGAGAGCCTACGAGCCTGCGGCGTAGTCGGGACGCGTCACCAGCTCCCCGCCCTGGATGATCTCGCGATCCCAAGGCAGGACGATGAAGTTGTCGGTCTCGAAGGCGTGGAAATCGGGGGCGTACTCGCCGGTCTTGAACGAGACGGCGCTTCTCACTTGCGACGGCTGCAGCGCCCTGACCTCGCTCAAGGCGAGCTTCATGGTGCTGCCGGTATCGCAGGTCTCGTCCACCACCAGGACTCGGCGGCCCCGGATACTGGCCGGGGGTCCCGTCACCAGGACCGGCGGGGCGCCGGCCACGTTGCGGGTCACCACCATCGAGGCAAAATCACACTGCATGATCGAGGCGACGACGACACCGGGAATGACGCCGGCCTTGGCCACGCCGAGCACGACCTCAGGCTGATATTCCTTGGCGACTCTGAGTGCGAGCGCGCGACAGATTTCCCCGAAGAACGGCCAATCGACCTCCATGACGCCACGAGGGCCGGACGGGGCTGAACGGCGCATGCGAATCTCCAGGGGGCTGTGGGCTATTGGCTATTGGCAAAGCCGAGCGAGCTCTCCTCATCCCGAGCGCAACGAGGGACCTGGCCTGCCTGACTCCGAAACGGGGGACATCGCTGCTTGCCACTAGCCACTGGCCAATAGCCAATAGCCAATAGCCAATAGCCAATTTATCCTCCGACTCCCCAACCTACGGCACATTCCGGGTCGGAGCAACGCCGAGAACGCCGCGTTGCGGGCACGGCGGTGCAGGAGTATAATAGGCCTTTCCCAACATGTTGTGCCCGTTTGACTTTCCTCGGAGAGCCCTCCTCCCGCATGAGCTTCTGGCGACGCATGTTCGGCAAGGGGACTCGGAGGAATCTGAGTCCGCAGCGGCTCGACTACCTCAACGAGGGCCTGGCACTGGAACGCCAGGGTGACTTCGAGGCGGCGCTCACGTCCTATCGCCTCGCGTTTCGTGACAACCCGGCCGACTCGCGCGTCCTGCTCAACATGGCCATCGCGTTCACCAAGACCGGGCAGCCGGATGAGGCCATCCGGCATTACACCAAGGCGCTCGAACTGGACGACAGCCTCGGGGGAGCCCACTACGGGGTTGCCTTTCTGCTACTGAAGCGGGGCGACGTACCGCAGGCAACGGTTCACCTCCGCGCGTTTCTTGCCCGCCCCCCGAAAGGACCCGACGCCGAGCGCTGGGTGCGCCATGCCGAGAGCGCGTTGCGCGACATCGCGGGCAGCCCGGCACCGGGGACGCTGTGATCCGCTGGGCTCTCCTCCTCATGCCGGCCCTGGTTCTTGGCTGCAGCAACCTGACCGAAGGCGCCGGCGGAGTGGTGGAAGTGGAGATCCGCCAACCAGCGATAACGACGATCGAGGTCGGTGCGACCTTGCAGCTCACCGCTCGTGCCCTCAACCGTGACGGGGACCCGGTCGACGTGCCGATCACCTGGCTCACCCCCGACGCCACGATCACGGTAGACGGTCAGGGCCTCGTCACCGGCGTGGCACCCGGCCCCGGGCAGGTTCAGGCCTTTGCCGGCAACCTCGGGTCCGCCCGCGTCTCGCTCACCGTCGTGGTCACCGCCGCACCCGGACAACTCATCCACCGATCTCCCTGACGCGTGGCTACGGCACATACCCTCACTGAGCTCCTCTTCGGGGCGCTGGACCGCTTCGGCGCGCGGCCAGTCGCCCTCAGGGCCAAGCAAGGGGGCGTGTGGGTCGAGCTGAGCAACCGGGATCTGGCCGACCGCATTCAGGACTTGAGCCTCGGACTGCTCGAGCTTGGCCTCCGCCCCGGCGACCGGGTGGCCATCCTCTCGGAGAATCGGCCCGAATGGGCCATCGCGGACTACGCCTGCCTGGCGGCGTGCTGCGCCGACGTGCCGATCTATCCCACGCTGCTCGCCCGGCAGGTGGAGCACAACCTGGCCGATTCCGAGGCCGTGGCGGTGTTCGTCTCCACCCGGCCTCAGCTGGAGAAGGTACTCGCGGCCCGGGACCGCTTGCCCGCGTTGCGGCACATCATCGCATTCGACAAGGATGTCACCGGTCCCGGCGTGCTGTCCCTGGATGAGATGTACGCCAGTGGACGCGCGGCCCGCCCCGCGCGGACGAGCTGGAGGGCCGATGCGCTCCGGGTGCGGTCTGAGGATCTCGCCACCCTCATCTATACCTCGGGCACCAGCGGTGACATGAAGGGCGTGATGCTGACCCATGGCAACATCGCCTCGAACGTCTTCACCTGCTGCACGCTGTTCAGCTTCACCGATACCGACGAGTGCCTGTCCTTCCTGCCGCTGTCGCACATCTTCGAGCGGATGTTCGGCCATTACTGCATGCTGCACTCGGGCGTGGTCATCAATTACGCCGAGAGCGTCGATACGGTGGCCGCGGACATGCAGCGCTGGCGGCCGATGCTGATGGCCTCGGTGCCCCGGCTGTATGAAAAAATCTACGGCCGGGTGCTCGACGCGGTGCGCGCCGGATCGGGCGTGAAGCGCCGGCTCTTCTTCTGGGGCAAGCGAGTGGGGGAGCAGGCGGTGGACCTTCGCCTGGCCGGACGGCCGTTGCCGCTGTTTCTTCGCGCGCAGGTGGGAATAGCCGACCGCCTCGTCTTCGCCAAGCTTCGAGCCCGGACCGGCGGCCGGCTCCGCTTCTTCATTTCGGGCGGCGCGCCGCTCTCGGCCGACATCGCGAAATTCTTCCATGCGTCGGGGATGCCGATCCTGGAAGGGTACGGACTCACCGAGACCTCTCCGGTCATTGCGGTGAACACCTTCAAGCACCAGAGGCTGGGGACGGTGGGCCTCCCCATCCCCAACGTCGAAGTGAAGATCGCCGCCGATGGCGAGATTCTCACCCGCGGCCCGAACGTCATGCCCGGCTATTACAAGAAGCCTCAAGCCACGGCCGAGGCGCTCGATGCCGACGGGTGGTTCCACACCGGCGACATCGGCCTCCTGGATGGGGACGGCTTCCTCAAGATCACCGACCGGAAGAAGGACCTCATCGTGACCGCGGGTGGCAAGAACATCGCGCCGCAACCGATCGAGCTCCTGGCCAAGACCAGCAAGTTCGTCTCCAGCGCAGTGATGCTGGGAGACCGGCGGCCCTTCCCCATCATGCTGATCGTTCCGAATTTCGAGCGGCTGTCCGCCTGGGCTGCAGAGGAGGGAATCCAGAGCGCCGACTCGGCGGCCCTGGTAATATCTCCCGAGGTTCAGAAGAAGATGGAGCGGGAGGTCCTCACGACGCTGCGCGATCTGGCCAAGTTCGAGATGCCCAAGAAGTTCCTGCTGCTGCCCCGCGACTTCAGCATCGAGACCGGCGAGCTGACCCCGAAGCTCAGCGTGAAGCGGCGGGTGGTGGAGCAACGGCATCGGGACGCAATCGAGAAGCTTTACGCGGAGCACTGAGAAGTGAACGGTGAACGGTAAACAGTGAACGGGCCCATCCCCGCATCTCCTGTTCACTGTTCACCGTTTACTGTTGACGCTTTTTCCCGACTCCCACCCACACCCCGTCGGCGCTGGCGAGCAGCTCGACCAGGTCGGGCGCGGGATCGTTGCCCTCCCCCACCACCCGAAGTCCGGGCAGCACGATCCTGGCCGACTCCCTGATCCAGTAGGGATCGTCGGCAAAGCGCCGTCCCAGCACGACGCCACGCATCGAGCCGGACTTGAGGGGGAGACTGTTTCCCCGGAGTACGCTGAGCTCGTTCCCGTCGGTAATTGTCTCCGGCGGGTTCACCGCCACCAGCGCCACTCCCGGGTTGAGCTCGGCGACCTCGCTCCAGAGCGCCGCCACCGGACCCACCAGGGTCAGGTATCCACCCGGCCCGTGCAGACCGGCCAGCGCGGTGAGCGCATCGGCATCCAGAACGGTTCCGCCCTCAGCCCTCGGATCTGGTGCGTCCCCGGTATCCAACACACCATCCGTCAGCTCGAAGGTGCGGCCGCAGACCGGACAACCCAGGTGGCCGGTCCGAACCGAGCGGCCCTCCATCCTGTCGGGCAACAGGACCAGAAAGCTCTCGTCGTGGTCGGCGGGGCAGCGGAGGTGGTCGGTGAGCTCGATGAACATGGGAGTTGGGAGCTGGGAGCTAGGAGTCAGGAGCTAGGAGTCAGGAGCTGGGAGCTAGGAGTCAGGAGCTACGAGTCGGATAGCATAGACCGGGGACTCGGGAGTTGTAAGCTTCTGGCTCCAAGCTCCCAGCTCCCAGCTAGGGTTTAAAAACCACCCACGTCAGCTTCCCCGCCTCGACGGTCACCTGCCGAAACACCTTCTTCCCGCCGATCTCGGTTCCCATCACGAAGGTTCCCGGCGGCACGTCGCCGACGGCGAAGTGCTCGCCATACAGCGGATGCGGGTGGGCCTTGTCGCCATACGTCTCGGCGAAGGAATACGGGGTGTCCACCGGATCGCGCTTGGTGATGCCGTACACCCGCGCCTGAGGAACGGGGACTCCGGCGCTGTCGAACACCTGTCCCGCCACGATGCCGGTATTGGGGAGCGGCTCGATCCAGAGCTCCGGATTGCTGGTGTACGGCGGAAAGCGCTGCAGTGAATCCACCACGAGAGCGATCGAGTCGCTGGGCGAGGCGGAGATCTCCAGGTGCAGGTGGTCGTTCGTCGCGCGGCCGGTGTTCCCCACCCGTGCGATCACCGCACCCTTCGCCACCTTGCGGCCCAGCTTCGCCACCAGCGCAGAGTTGTGGTAGTAGGTCGAGAAGACCCGGTGCCGCTTGCCGTTGGCGGTCACCGGCGTGTCGTGACGGATGCTGACCGTCAGCGCCCCCGCCTCGGCCGGGCCGGCGTATACCACTGTCCCCGACCCGATGGCCAGGACCGGCGTCCCGTCCGGATTGTTGAACTCGACGCCCTGGTGCTGCTGGAAGTTGCCGCCCATGGTCGACCCGTAGCGGTAGGTCTGGTCAATGAAGCTGTTGTCGGTCAGGGCGATGGGGCGCCGGAACCAGGTGGTCAGCGGCGCACGAGGTGGCTCGGCGGCTGGACCCGGCTGACGGAGGCAGGGCAAGGTATCGGAGTTGGGTCGGAGGCCGCACTGCGTGCCCCGGAGCAGCTTCGTCCCGATCAGCAGTGCATTGGGCGGAGGGAACGCGGCCGCCGCCAAGGTCGGAGCGTCCCAGCCGGTGGGGATCCGGCGAAGCCGCTGGCTCCCTCGAAGGGTGGAGACGTTCCAACCCCGGCGGTCCGGGGCCACGCGCCGGACATACTCACTCTTCAGGACCGGGTAAGAGGTATCGGCCGGCCCTCGCGCCGGGGGGCCGGTGGCATCGGTGAGCGCGGACCAGCTGGTGCCATCGTTGGTGGTCAGCTGGATGCCGTCGGCTGTCGCGATCAAGGTGGTGTCGCCCCGCACGACGACGCCTGAGGGCGCCACATACTGCCACTCCGGCCCCAGCTGCTTGTAGGTCCAGTTCTTCCAGGTCGCCCCGCCATCGGTGGAGAGCCCCCAGCCGTTCCCGATCGTGCCATACCACAGCTGACCCCGGGCGCCGAATCCGATCGCCTGGACGAAATTCCAGGATATCGAGGTGGCGGTGGTGTCGTGGCGGATGGCTTCCCAGGTCTGGGCTCCGGCAGGGAGCCGGTAGATCCCGTGTCCGTAGGTCCCGACCCAGATGGCGCCGCGCGGGTCGCGGCCCACGGTGAGGACGTGTACACCCCATCCGGTGCTGTCGGGCAGTGGGGGCATCGGCCCCTGCGCGCGAGCCGTTCCCACCGGAACGACTGTGAGAACTGCGAAGCAAAGGCACCGCCACGGATGACCACGGATAAACACGGATGGCTTCCTCGAGCACACTCTCATCTAAGCACCGCGGCAGTGATTGTTGGTAGTGGTTCGGACGGCACGGGGCGATCAGTGTTCATCGTGTTCGGGTACCCGCTTCAGCGGGTGTGCCGTGGCTGTTTTTGTGACGGGTCCAAGACGCAGCCAGTCGATGTGGACGTGAGGCGGACGGGTGGCGACGAAGAGGATGGCCTCGGCGACGTCGGCCGGACGGAGCATGTCGGCCCGGGAGATGAATCCCTCGCGAGAATCGGGATCGACCGGATCCCACACCGCGGTATCCGTGGGACCGGGGGACACGAGGGTGAGCCTGACTCCGGTTCCCTTGTATTCCTCGACCAGCGTTTCATGCAAGCCACGCAGCCCGTACTTGCTGGCGGCATACGCCGCATTCTCGGGGAACCCTGTGTGATCGGCCACACTGCCGACGCTGATGAACGATCCTCGCCCCGCCTCCCGCATCGCGGGCAGGAATGCCCGGGCCACGTAGAATGGCGCCCGGATGTTGACGGCCAGCTGCACCTCCAGACCTTCTGGGTCCGTGGCTTCGAGCGTTCGCAGCAGGAAGGCACCCGCGTTGCTGACCACGATGTCGGGCGGACCGTGCTGCTCGATGACCCGGGCGCCGAGCCGGCTAACCTGGTCCGGATCGGTCAGATCGCAGGGGATGTCCTGGGTCCCGGCCGCGGTTGTTTCGGTCAGGCTTCGCGCCACCCGGATGACGTGGGCACCTTCTCGGGCCAGAGCCGCCGCGGCGGCTGCGCCGATCCCGCGAGAGGCCCCGGTAACCAGGGCCACCCGGCCGGCGAGCCCGGTCACTCGGAGAGTCGGCCCCCGTAGGCCAGACGCAGAAACTCATCCCGGGTCTTCGAGTCGTCCCGGAAGATGCCCCGCAAGGCGCTCGTCACCGTTCGCGAGTTCTGCTTTTCCACCCCTCGCATCATCATGCAGAAGTGGGCGGCTTCGATCACGACGCCTACACCGGTGGGCTTCAGCACCTCCATGACGGCATCGGCGATTTGATCGGTCAGCCGCTCCTGTACCTGGAGCCGCCGCGCGAAAACGTCCACGATCCGGGCCACCTTCGAGAGCCCCAGGATCTTCCCGTCCGGAATGTATGCCACATGGGCCCGGCCGAAGAACGGCAACAGGTGATGCTCGCACAGCGAGTAGAGCTCGATGTCCCGCACCATGATCATGCTCTGGTGCTTCTCTTCGAAGACCGCGTCCCCCACGACATCTTCGACCGTTTGCCAGTAGCCCTGGGTCAGGAAGCGAAGCGACGCCTCCACCCGCTCCGGGGTCTTGAGCAGTCCTTCCCGGCCCGGGTTCTCTCCCAGCGAGGCCAGGATCTCCTGCACCCGGTCGGCAAACGGCGCGGGGTGCGGTTCTGGAGCCTCCGGGTCGGTGACCCGGGTGCGCTCCGGCCTGGCGGGCACCGGGTCCCTAGGCGCCTTCATAGTCGACATAGTTCCTCGGTGTCTCCCACAGGCGTACACGAAGTGCTAGCTCGGCCGGAACCGCCGGACGGAGCTCGCGCCAGCAGACCAGGGCGATGTTCTCGGAGGTGGGATTGAGCGACGCGAACCAGGGCACGTCGAGATTCAGATTCCTGTGGTCCAGGTGCCGGAGGAGATGCTCCTGCGCCAGCTCCTTCAGCTTGTTAAGGTCCATGACGTAACCCGTGTCCGGGTTGACCTCGCCCTCGACGGTCAACTCCAGCTCATAGTTGTGCCCGTGAAAGTTCGGATTGCTGCACTCGCCGAATGTCTCCCGATTCCACTGCTCCGAGAACCGGGAGTTGTGGAGACGGTGTGCGGCGTTGAAGTGCACACGACGGGTGACGCTGCAGCGGGGCATCGTGAGCTAGGAGCTGGGAGCTGGGAGCTGGGAGTCTGGAGACATGAGCTACAAAACTACATGGTCCATGGAATCGCTCCTAGCTCCTAGCTCCAAGCTCCTAGCTCCTAGCACCTAGCTCCTAGCTCCCAAACAAAACGCCGACCCGGGAGATCGGCGCAGAGGAAAAAGTGGAACGGCAGCAGGAAGGGTTATTGAAGCCCAATGAGAAAAGCTCGGCGCCCTCGCCATAACATCTGTCTTCCCCCAAGGGGCATGACATCAGCCACAGCATTCGGGCCCTTCATCGGACCTGTTGGCTCAATAACGTAGCTCCCCGCTACCGCCCACTCGGTGTAAAATAGGACAGCGATCCGGCACGGTCAACCGAACCATAAATGAGGTCTGCATGTCACCTACCCTCCTGCTGGCAGTGGTCTCCCTCGTGGCCTGGGCTCTCCTGACCTTCGGCACGACGGTGAGCTCCGGGGCCATCCACCTGCTCCTCGCGCTCGGCACCACCTTGCTGGTTCGGTGGTGGGCGCTGCGTGCGTGAGAGGTCTGTAGCGTCTCGTTGAAAGCCACGTTGACGAATCACCACACGACGAGCAGTCTTCCGAATTGGAAGTCGGCACTCCAGGTAGGCTATCGCCCAGCCCAACAAGAGCTTGCGTGTGGCCACCGAGGTAGGCTTGCAGGGAGGGAATGTGGGCACAAATCGTGCTCATCCGAGCGAACGTTGCCGCTGGTGACTCCAACGTCCGTTCGCCGGAGACGGCCACCTTGCAAGTCCGCAGTCGATTCGGCCGTGAGGCCCGCCGGCAAGCTCTCGGGTCACTCACATGATGCGCTGGATGGAAGCCCTCGTCGAGCGCACGGGCGCCGCCGGCAACCTGCCTACGATCCAGAGGCTCTGGCCCGCCGACCGAGAGCCGACGTCGTACACCCCGAGCGATCCGTCGCACCCCCAAAGCCGAGTCA
>JBKJZM010000184.1:0-12698 GCA_046715295.1 Gemmatimonadales bacterium
GGCCGTAAAGCCGATGGCAATCGCATGCCAGAGCGGCCCGGACGGATATGGTTCCCCCCGCTCATCCCGGAGGAGCAGGCGCCACCGTATCAGCCGGAGAGGAAAGGTGAGCGTGGCCACGATAACCGCGGCGGCCAGTGGACCGGCACGCGAGTTGGCAACATGCCGCAGCACCGCTTCCGCACTGACCCCCCGCAGGGCCCAGGCCAGCAGTGCCACCGAGACACCGATGCCGAGGGCGGCAGGCAGGGCCCGTCGGAGGATACTCCGCCGGGTAGGTAACTCAGGAGTGGTCAAGCGCAAGTGGAACGAGGTCGAGCAGCTCCTGGAGTTGTGGTTGCAGGGATTCCAGGCTCGCCTCGCGGGTGAGCGCTGCGTTGATCTCATGGCGCAGGGTGGCGGCCCGCTCGAGCGCGGCCCGTCCCCTGTAGCACAAGATGCCGATGGCCACCGCCGCCTCCTCAGGGGCTCGTCGCACCAGCGGGTCGAGGGATGGAGTTACCGGCGCCCGCTGCCTGATCAGCAGGTCGAACGTCCTGAAGCTGGCTTCGATGCCGCCGGACGCCACCTCGCCGGGCTCGTTCGGCGCGAGGCTCTCGATCGGGACCACGCCCTGGTCGGCATCGTAGGCGAGGTACTCGATCGGCACTATTGCCGGCTCGGGAGCCGCCGGCTCTCTCGCCGCTCGCAACCCATCCAGCCGATGCGCCACGTCGAGCAGGCGGCGGGAGATCAGCATCCGGTCGTCGCTCTCCCCCACGGCGCGGAGCAGCTCGCCCGCTTCGCGCAGCCGCGCAACCAGCTCCGGCAGCGAATGGCTGGCTACTCCAGCCGCGAGGGCTTCCTGAGTCGAGCGGGCGAAGATGCCGAGCGCGCCTGCCACCGGATCGGGACTGGGAATTGCGGCGGAGCGAAGTACTCCGAGGAGGTGGTACAACCGGAGGTCTCGCTGGGTGGTCGAGCCGGCAGCGGTGATCAGGTTGGCGGTTTGACACAGATGCTCGCCCTGGCTGACCAGCTCGAGCGGGCCCAGCGGCTCGGACATGGTGAACTGAGGCTGCGACAAGGGTTGAGTGAGCGGCTCTGGATCGCCGCTGAAATAGAGCGTTTCGATTGGCACGACGTCTCGCTCCACCGCGAAGGCGCGGAGCAGCAGCTCGGTAAACCGGCGGGCCTCTTCGGCGTCGGGGTCGGGCCTCCCGCGCTCGGCGACGTCGCGCGAGATGCGGGTCAGGGCCTGCCCGGCGCACTCCATGACCTTATCAACGTCGGGTGGGGGCGCGAAGAGCCGGGTGAGGTCGCCCACGGCGAGCTCGATACCGTCGAGAATTTCGGGCAGCGGGCTGAGGTCACCCAGCTCGGCCAAACCGCGGAGCGACTGCATGCGGCGGATGACGTTGTACAGCGGTTCCCGGTCGCCGGGCGTCGCGCGCAACGCCCGAGCCGCCCGGTCGAGTGCGCTGGCGATCAGGGCGCCTTCACGGGCCACGAACGCCCGTACTCCAGTATGCAGCTCCGGCCGCTCGCCATCCGGCCGGGACTCTGGCACGTTGGCCGCTGTACCACCGGCCATGGCCTCCAGTCCACGCCCGAGCCGGACGGCGCGGGCCGTATCGGACTCACTCCACTCGGCCACACGGCGGACGAGCAGGCGAAACTCTTCAACCGCCTGTGCGACCTGCTCCCGAGTCGCCGCGTCCCAGGGGCGCCGATGATCGCGATAAGCGCGGGCGAGCGCCTCCAGCGCAGCCGCCGCCCGGGCAATGTGAGCCTGGGCCGCCATGAGCGCCGAGCCCCGGAGCACGCGGGCGTTCCGAAGGAACTCATCGGCAGGTGGCGGCTCCGGCTGAGAGACAAGCGTCTCCAGACGGTCCAGACACTCACCTGCCTCCAACGCGAAAAAGTCCGCGGCCCCGAGGGGATTGGTCACGGGGAGCTAGGAGCTGGGAGCTGGGAGCTGGGAGCTAAGGGCTCGAGCATATGGGCCAAAAGGATAAGGGGCCAGGAGTCAGGGGACTGCACTGACGGGTGGAAGGTAGGAGGCACGGAGCATAGCATCAACTCTTGTCCCCACTTCGCGAGGCCGGGGTGTCAAGTCCCAGCTCCTAGCCCCCAGCTCCCCCCTCCATCGCTCTCCGCATCTCTTCGACCGCCTGCCGCATTCCGACCATGACGGCCCGGCTCACCACGCTGTGGCCGATGTTGAGCTCCTCGATTTCGGGGATCGCCTCGATCGGCGCCACGTTGGCGTAGGTGAGTCCATGGCCGGCATGCACGAAGAGGCCCATGTCCGCGGCGTGCCGGGCGGCGCGCTGCAGCTCTTCCAGTGCGACGTTGCTCCGTCGCCAGCCGCTGGCGTAGCGGCCGGTGTGCAGCTCGATGGCGGGCACGCCGAGGTCCTTGGCCGCGTCCACGGTCTGGAGGTCGGGATCGATGAAGAGACTGATCCGGGCCCCCGCCTCCTCCAGCCGGCGGATCGTCTCTCGCATGCGGGGGTGGGGACGACTGAGGTCCAACCCTCCCTCGGTGGTGATCTCCTCCCGGCGCTCCGGGACCAGCGTAGCCTGGTAGGGTCGAAGCCGGCAGGCGAGGGCCACGACATCGGGGCTGGTGGCCAGCTCGAGGTTGAGCACCTGGACGGCGGTCATGAGACGTTCCACGTCGTCGTCCTGGATGTGCCGCCGGTCTTCGCGCAGGTGGGCGGTGATGCCCTCAGCGCCGCCCTGCTCGCACAGCAACGCGGCCTCCACCGGGTCGGGCTCATCGGTGCGGCGGGCCTGGCGGACCGTGGCGACGTGATCGACGTTGATGTACAGCCGCGTCGAAGTCATTGCTCGCTGCTCCGGAGCCGGTTAACTTCGCAAGCTAACATTATCTCAGCGAGAGACTTGTGACTAAGCAACGGTGGCTAGGATCGGTCCTTCTCGTCGCTGCATGCGGCGGCGGCAGCGCGCCCCAGGCACAACCCGCCAATTCCGCCAGCGGTGCCGTGCGCAGTTTTATGCAAGCGGTTGCCGATAGCAACCTCAGTAAGATGGCGAGCCTGTGGGGCACCGCCAGCGGACCGGCGGCCAAAACCAATCAGCCCTCCGATTGGCAGCGCCGGATCGCGATCATGCAGGCCTATCTCCGCAATGACTCGTTTCGGATCACGTCGGACGTTCCAGAGACCGACGAAAATCGCCGTGGGCTGATGGTCGAGATCAAACGCAGTACCTGCACCTGGACTGTTCCCTTCACTACAGTCAAGATCCGCGACGGCTCCTGGATCGTCACCCAGCTCGATCTGGCGGCGGCAGGAAACCCGGCGCGCCCCTGTCGGGATGGTGCGACGAGGGACAGCGCTCCGCAGGGTTAGCCCGGGGAACCTTCCCCCCCGGCCGCTGTTATCTTCTAGTCAGCTAGTCGGTCAATTCGAGGAGGATCCCAGCGGGCGCCTTCGGATGCACGAAGGCGATCCGGTGGCCGGCCGCCCCGGTGCGCGGGACCTCGTCTATCAAGCGGTATCCCGCTGCCCGGCACGCCTCGAGCGCCGCGTCGAGATCGGCAACCCGGTAGCAGATGTGGTGAATACCAGGGCCACTCTTCGCCAGGAACTTTCCAATGGGCGTGTCGGCGTGGAGTGGTGCGAGCAGCTCCACTTCCGAGTCGCCGAAGGGGAGCGCCAGGATGGTGGCGCCATCGATCGTTTCAGGCGGACGCGGCACGATGCCAAGAACGTCTGTGTAGAAAGCAAGCGCGGTTTCCAGGTCGGGGACGGCAATTCCGACATGCGCAATGCGGGGGAGATCGGCCACTGGTCCTCCCAATAGGTGAGAGCGGTGCCCGCTGTGCGAGGCAACCGTCCGACATAATAACAACAGGAGAATAACCAACATGGGTGCGACGAATACCTTGACCGTGCACGTGAGCGACGCCTCCTTCGCGGCTGAAATCGAGCAGGCGAACGGACTTGTCCTGGTGGATTTCTGGGCGTCGTGGTGCGGGCCATGCCAGATCGTGGCGCCGATCCTCGATCAGCTGGCCGGCGAATACGTCGGCAAGGCCAAGGTCACCAAGGTCGATGTAGACGCGAACCAGCGAACCGCCATGCGGTTCAACGTCCGCTCGATTCCCAGCATCCTCTTCTTCAAGAACGGCCAGCACGTGGATACCGTCATAGGGGCGGTGCCGAAGGCCACACTCGAGGGGAAGATCAAGCAGCATCTTAGTTAGGATGTCTAATTAAGATCCATCATGCCCCCCGGTACTCTATACGTCGTCGCAACCCCGCTCGGGAACCTGGGCGACCTGTCGATCCGTGCCGCGGAGGTGCTGGGCAAAGTGTCGGTGGTGGCCGCCGAGGACACCCGGCGTACCCGGGGACTTCTGAGCCACCTCGGGGCCCGGCCCAGTCTCCTCAGCTATCACGCCCATTCGGGCGAGCATCGACTCGACGGACTGCTCGACATCCTGCGCGGGGGCCGGGACATTGCACTGGTCTCGGACGCCGGCACCCCCACGGTGAGCGATCCCGGGACCGATCTGGTTGCCCACGCCCGCGACGCCGGCATTCCGGTCGTTCCGGTCCCAGGTCCGTCCGCTGTGGCCACCGCGCTGTCAGCGGCGGGACTTCCCGGCGACCGTTACCTCTTCCTTGGCTTCATCCCCCGCAAAGGCAGGGAGCGAACCCGGCTGCTGAGCCGCGCCGCGGCCGAGGAGTGGAGCGTCGTACTGTTCGAGGCGCCGCCGCGATTGCTCTCGTTGCTGGAGGACCTCATTCCGCTGGCGGGCGCCGACCGGATCGGGGTGGTCTGCCGAGAGCTGACCAAGATGCACGAGGAGATCCGCACCGGGACGTTAGGCGAGCTCCTCGACTATTATTCGGCAGTGCCCCCGCGGGGAGAGCTGACCATCGTGCTTCAAGGAACGGGTGAGCCGGCGACGGAGCCGGACCGAACCGAGGATGCCATCGAACAGGCCACCTCGCTGCTGGCCGAGGGCATGAGCCGGCGCGAGGTGGTCCAAAAGCTCACCCAGTCTCTCGGCCTTCCGAGAAATGAAGCCTACAAGCTCGTCATGGAGTTACCGTGATTCCACGGATGCTCTTGGCTCTCGGCGTGGCCTTGGGGGCGCCGGCCGCACCGATCGATCCCAGTCCCGTCATGACGATCGGACGCTTGCACTACGAGGGGGGTGGCGATTGGTACGCCAATCCCTCGAGCCTTCCAAACCTGCTCTCCGCAATCAGAACCCGCACCAAGCTCCGGGTGGCCACGGAAGAGAAGGTCGTGACCCTGAGCGACGACGATCTGTGGAACGTCCCATACCTATATATGACGGGCCACGGCAACGTCCGTTGGAGCGACCCGGATCTCGCCACTCTGCGACGGTATCTCGAGCAGGGAGGGTTCCTCCATGCGGACGATAATTACGGGATGGACGCCTCGATCCGGCGTGAGCTGGCGCGACTCTTTCCCGATCACCCGCTGGTGGAGGTACCGCTCGACCATCCGGTCTATCACCTGGTCTACGATTTTTCCAAGGGGATGCCCAAGATTCACGTCCACGACGGCAAACCGGCGCAGGGATTCGGTATCTTCCTCGAGGGCCGCCTCGTAGTCTACTACTCGTATCAGTCCGACCTGGGCGATGGATGGGAGGATCCCCAGGTCCACCATGACACGCCGGATAAACGTGAGGCGGCGCTCAGGATGGGGGTAAACCTCTTCGCCTACGCGGTAGGGTACGGCGGGTGAGCGCGCCGGCCACTCAGGGCGCGCTCCACCGGCTGGGGCGGCCGCTCAGGAACCGCAACGGCGTGGGGTGGGCCGCCCTCGGGCTCGGTGCGGTGGCCACGCTGCTCGCGGCGTGGGCCTGGAGCGTACGGCTCGGCTGGTTCAGCGCCCCATATTGGGTGCTGCTCGCCTGGAGTATGGCTCTGCTGGGACTGGCGGCCATCACCTATCTGGCATGGGGAACCCAGACCCGACTTTCGACTGCCGGCCTGGCGGGAAGGCTAGAGGAGCTCGGGGCCTGGCGGCACGGGACCCTGACGGCCCTGCTCGATACCGCGGCCGACGGCACCAGCGGCGCCCTACTCAATCTGGCGGACCGTGCCCAGGCAGAAGAAGTGGCCCGGCGGGGTGCGGCAGCGGTCGAGCCAATCGCTCGGCCGGTACGGATGGTCTCGCTGGCCGGTCCACTCTGTCTCGTGCTCGGCGCCGCCGCGTTTACCTCAGCCGGGCCGGTAAGCGGCGCTGCGGCCGCGCTGTGGCATCCGCACCGTGCCTGGGAAGCCACGGTGGCTCCGGTCCGTTTGCGGGCCGCCGAGACTCTCGTGGACCGCGGCCGGCCGGTAGACTTGCAGCTCGAGGCGCTGGGCCGTAAAGCAGCCACTCTCTGGTTTCGGGCACCAGGCGAGGCCTGGAAGGCCCGAGGTGTGCGCCTTGATTCCCTGGGCCGGGCCACGATCTCCACGCCGCCCTTGGAGAGCGACCTGTTCGCCCGCCTGACCAGTGGGGGACGTTCCTCCGATACGGTAATGGTACGCGTCCGCCTGCCGGTGTTTCTAGGGAGGCTCGACGTGATTGCGTGGTACCCGTCCTACCTGGGCCTGGAGAACGAGCCGGTTCCCACGGGGGGAGACACGCTGATCCTTCCCGCAGGAACCCGGCTCGAGACCCGGGGGGTGGTGACGGCGCGTCTCGCGAGTGCTGCCTGGCTGTTCGGGGAAAAGACCGAATCGCTGGAGGTGACAGCGACCCGCTTTGCCGGGACGTTCGTTCCCCCCCGCTCGGGCGAGTACCGCCTGGCGCTTGTGACCGCCACGGGAGCGCCGCTCGCGGGTGATTCGGTGCGGCTCCCGGTCCGGCTGGTGCCGGATAGCGTGCCGGCGGTCGAGATCCCGGTGCCCGGTGCCGATACCCTGGCTCCGCTCAGCCTGCAGGTGCCCTTGATCATCGACGCGAGGGACGACCACAGCGTTACGGCTGTTACCCTGGAGAGCCGCCGGATCAGCCGCTTCGGTCTGATCGACTCGGCCCGCCGGGAGAGCGTGCCGGTGCCCCCCGAACGGCCCGATCGCGCCATTCTCACCTTTACACTCGACCTGAACCGACGCGGCCTCCTTCCTGGCGACACCGTGCGCTACTTCGCGACCGCCAGGGATAACACGCCCCGGAGGCAAACCGGACGCTCGCGCGAGTTCGTCGTTCGCCTCCCGACGATGAGCGAGGTCAGGGCCGCGCAGCGCCAGGCCACTGAGAGCGTAGCCAGCCAGCTCGATTCGATCACCAACGCGAGCCGGCGGGTGGAACGGCAGACCGATGACCTGGCGCGAGAGCGAGCCCGGCCACCCGGAGGGTTGGGAAGCAAGGACAGCGAGTCGCTCTCTTACCAGGAGGCGCAGCGGGCCGAGGCTGTCGCCAAGTCTCAGGAGGAGATCATCCGGCAGGCGGAGTCGCTCGAAAAATCGTTGGAGGCACTGCGACGAAGCGCCGAGGCCGCTGGCGTGCACGACACGGCCTGGCAGCGCCAACTCTCCGAGATCCGGAACCAGTTGGAGCGCGCGCTCTCGCCCGAGCTCCGGGACAAGCTCGCCAGTCTGCAGCAGGCCCTCAAGGATCTCGATCCGGAACGCGCCAAGGATGCGCTGGAGCAGCTGGCGGAGGCGCAGAAGCAGCTGCGCGAAGCGTTGGAGCGGAGCCGTGAGCTCTTTCGCCGCGCCGCGCTCGAAGGCGATCTGGCTAATCTGAGCCAGGAGTCAAAGGAGCTGGCGCAAGAGCAACGGGAATGGAACCAGCAAGTCGGCTCGGCTGATAGCGCGCGCTCAGCGCTGGCCGAACGGCAGCTCGCCGCAAGAACCGACTCCCTCGCGGCCGCGCTGAAGCAGATCGCCAAGGATGCTGCCGCCGAGGGTAAGCCGGCCGCGATGCAGGAACTATCCCAGCACGCCGGAAAAGCCTCAGGACAGATGCAACAGGCGGCATCGTCGGCCCAGCGAGGCCAGCGCCCCCAGGCCCGGCAGCAGGGCGAGGAGGCGTCGCGCTCATTGGCCCCCCTGAGCGATCAGCTGCAGCAGCAGCGGCAGGAGATGCAGCGGGAGTGGCGCAAACAAGTCGTTGAGGCCATCGATGAAGCGTTGAGCGAAACCAGCCGGTTGGCTGAACGCCAGCTCAGGGTGCAGGAACAGTTGAGTGAGCGAGGGGAGCCGGACGCATCGACTCGGGCCGAACAGGCGGCAATCGAAGAGGGTGTGCAGAAGGTGTTGGATCAAGTCCGGCAGGCGGCCGGCAAGAACGCCCTGGTTCCTCCCCAGATCGGTGCCGCACTCGGTGCGGCCCAGATGCGGATGCAACAGGCTCGCGAGGCGATTTCGTCGGCGGCTCCAAACAGTCGGGAAGCGGCGGATCAGGCCGGAGGAGCGGTGGACGGACTCAACGCCGCCGCGCATCAACTGATCCGCGCCCGAGGAGACGTCTCCGGCTCGCAGTCCGGGTCCGGACTGTCCGAGGCGCTGGAGCGGCTGGCGCAGCTCGCCCAACAGCAGGGAGGGCTGGGGCAGCAGGGCGCCGGCATGTTGCCGATGGCCGGCAGCGGCGCGATCCGGGAGCAGCTCCAACGGCTGGCAGCCAGGCAGCGCGCTCTGGCTCAGGAGCTGGAGAAACTGCGGGGAGGGGGAAGCCTGCCAGGGGCAGGCGACATGGCCGATGAGGCTGCCCAGCTTTCCCGCAGGCTCGAAGGCGGACGACTGGAGCGCCAGACGGTCGAGAGGCAGCAGCGGCTGTTCCGCCGGATGCTCGATGCGGGAAGAACGCTCCAGGGCCGGGAGGAGGACGAGGAAAAGGAACGGCAGAGCAGCACGGCCACCGGGGACAGCATTCACCTTCCGCCCGCGCTGCGGGCTCGCCTGGAAGATGAAAGCCGGCGGCTGAGAGTGCCGACTTGGGAGGAGCTGCAGCAGCTTTCTCCGGAGGAACGGCGGCTGGTGGTAGATTACTTTCGCCGCTTGTCACAGCCCTCCGTGAGGTGATTCGATGGCCCTTCCTGGCCGCTCCTTCCTGTGGATCGTCCTGCTCCTGATCCCCACCCGTGGGTGGTCGCAGCAGACGGGTATGACCCGGGCCTTCGACCTCGAGCGGCGGGGCGACTATGCCGGCGCCGCAGGGGCATATCGAGCCGTGCTCGCCGGCAAGCCCGCGGATGCGTCCGCCCTGCTCGGCCTGGAGCGGTCGCTGCTGCCCCTCAATCGAAGCGCTGATATTCTGCCGGCGGTGCGCGCGGCCCTGGCGGCTGCCCCGTCGAGCTCAGCGGTCTATGGCATCGCCCTTAGAGCCTGGGCCGCCTCCGATCAGCCGGACAGCGTGCGGGCGACGGCGGAGCGGTGGGCCCGGATCGCACCGACGGAAGAAACTCCTTACCGCGAATGGGGTGCGGCGGAGCTTGGCCGGCAGGATCGTTCGGCCGCGCGCGCCGCGTACCTCCGCGGCCGCGAGCGCCTGGGGCGGCCTGATGCCATGGCGGCCGAGCTGGCTCAGCTGTCTCTCGCCGAAGCAGACTACTCCACCGCGCTTCGAGAGTGGCTCCTGGCGGTGCGCCGGCTTCCGGGATACCGCGCCACCGCGGTCTCGACTCTCGCCCAGGCTCCGGAGGCAGCGCGCCCCGATCTCCTTCGCGTGCTCGGCCGCGAGCTCGACGTCGTCTCCCGGCGGATTGAAGCCGAGCTTCGGGCGCGCTGGGGAGACCCGCTGGGCAGCTTCCGGGTGCTGACTGCGGTCCTGCCGGCCGACCGGATCCAGGCGATAGCGGTGCTTCGCGGCCTGCTCGATCAGCTCCGGACGTTGCGGAGTCAGGGCGCCAGGCGAACCGAAGGCATGGTGCTGGAGGCAATTGCTGCGCGATCGCCCGAGGTCCAGGCCTCGCGCGTGCGGCTGGAGGCGGCTCAGGCATACACCGCCGCCGGCGATCGCGCGGCCGCGCGCCGGATGCTGGGCGGACTGGCCGATGACCGGGCCGCTCTCCGATCGGTGGCGTCCGACGCGGCGGCGACGCTGATCGGAGTCCTCATCGCTGAGGGCAAACTGGACGAGGCAACCACACGGCTGGCAGAACACCGTCCCACCCTGTCGGCCGACGACTACGACGCGATCCGCCGGCGGATCGCGTTCGGGTGGATGCGCCAGGGAAGCCTCGAGCGCGCCGACTCGGCCGTCGCGGCGGACAGCAGCGTCGAAGGGCTCGCGTTGCGTGGGCGGATCGGCTTGTATCGGGGCGACATTCGCGGTGCGGTCGAGCTGTTCAAGGCCGCCGGCCCCTACGCTGGAGACCGCGCCGAGGCGACCCACCGCACCAGTTTGCTCGCCCTCCTGCAGCCGTTAGAGAGAGACAGCATGCCGGATCTGGGCCGGGCTCTGCTGCAGCTGGATCAGGGTGATACTGCCCAGGCCATCGTAGGGCTGGAGCACATCGCCCCCGAGCTGCCGGCCTCGCGGGGCGGTGCAGAGCTGTACCTCCTGGCCGGCCGACTTTCTGGCGCCTCCGGAAAGGCGGATGAGGCCGAGCGGCTGTTCCGTGCAGCGGCCGTGAAGCAAGCGCCGTCCACCGCTCCCGCGGCCGAGCTGGCCCTGGCGGAGTTGCTGATCTCGGGGCAGCGAGGGGCGGAGGCGGTAGAGATCCTGGAGCATCTCATTCTCACCTATCCTCGAAGCGCCCTGGTGCCTCGTGCCCGGCGAAAGCTCGATGAAGCCCGGGGAGCGGTGCCCAGGACATGAGGCGGCGCGAGTTTGTCGCCCGCGCCTCCGCCGGCCTCGTGGCGCTCTCACCTGCGGCCTCCTGGCGCTTCGCTTCCAGCGCTCCCTGGCTCCTGGTGCCGATGGATGAGGCTCAAACGGATCACCTTAAAGCATATGGGCTTACCTATCGAGCACTCAAGCGAGGTGTGAAGGCTGAGTGGTTCCTCAACTACCGCAGTGGTGCCTTTCTGCTGCCCGGCGATGCGGGGACGGCCCGGGACGCGGCACTGGCCGGGGTGATGGTGGAGCCGCTGGATGACGGTCAGCTGGTGCAAATCCGCGGCGGGCTCCAGGGCGGAAACATGGACGCAGTGCCGCTGGAGAAGCCCCCGAAGGTGGCGGTCTATGCGCCGCCGAATGCCCCGCCGTGGGATGACGCGGTCACCATGGCGCTCAACTACGCCGGCATCGAGTTCGAGAAGGTCTGGGACGCCGAAGTGCTGGGTCAGAAGCTGAAGACTTACGACTGGCTGCACCTGCACCACGAGGATTTCACCGGTCAGTACTCCAAGTTCTTTCTGAACTACGCGGGCTCGGCCTGGCTGGTGGACATGGTCGAGCGCAACCGGGCCATGGCCCGGTCGCTGGGTTTCCCCTCGGTTCCGGCGGAAAAGCGGGCCGTTGCGATCGCTATCGCCGATTTCGTCCAGAAGGGCGGCTTTCTGTTCGCCATGTGCACCGCCACTGAGACGCTTGACCTGGCGCTGGCAGCCGACGGCGTCGACATCTCGGCTTCCTACGCCGACGGCGATCCGATGGACCCCACGGCGACCGGGAGAATGAAGTGGGACCGGGCGTTTGCCTTTCATCACGCGCAGTTGGAGCTCAGCCCCACCACGCCGGTCTATTCAGATATCGACGGGCACCAGGTCAACTCCCCCGATCGACGCCAGCCATTGGGCTCGTACACCCTGTTCAATTTCAGCGCCAAGATCGATCCCGTCGCCACGATGCTGGTGCAGAACCACCGGCAGGTGATCCCCGACTTCTACGGTCTCACCACCTCGTTCACCCGGAAGACGCTGAAGCCCAGCGTCACGGTCCTGGCGGAGGAGCCCGGTGCACCCTGGGTGAAGTACATCCACGGCGAGCACGGACAGGGCACCTGGACCTTCTTTGGCGGGCACGATCCGGAAGACCCGCAACACCAGATCGGCGACGCACCCACCGATCTCTCTCTGCATCCACACTCACCGGGATACCGGCTGATCTTGAACAACGTTCTTTTTCCGGCGGCGAAGAAGAAAGAGCTGAAGACTTGAGCGAGCGCATCGCCCCCGGCATCCGGGCCTACCTCGCTACCGAGATCTCTCTGGCGGGTGGCCGGGAGGTTTGCTTCGTGGCTCAGATGGACCGCGATGGGGTGGTCAGCGGCGCCAGAGCCCTGGCTCGGGGCACAGCCGACATGGTGCTCGCGCTTCCCGGCGGAGCCTGCCGCGGCGAGGTCCTGCTCCACAACCACCCCAGCGGTCTGCTCGATCCCTCCGCGGCCGATCTCAACATTGCCGCCCGTTTGCACGATGCCGGCGTGGGATTCGGCATTCTGAACAACAACGCGACCGACCTCTACATGGTGGTAGAAGTCCCCCGCGACCGGCCTGTCGTGCCCATCGACCCGTTCGATATCATCGACACGCTGGGAGAGAAGGGTGCGGTGGCGCGCCAGCTCACCCGGTACGAGGACCGCCGCAGCCAGCGCGATATGGCCGCCCACATCGCCGACGGCTACAACGACGGCGGCGTGCAGGTGCTGGAGGCAGGCACCGGGGTAGGGAAGTCGTTCGCCTATCTGGTTCCGGCGCTGGCCTGGGCACGGGCCAACGGTGAGCGTACCGTCGTGAGCACCAACACGATCAACCTGCAGGAGCAGCTGGGCGGCAAGGACCTGCCGCTGCTGCGCCGGGCGCTGACCACCGACGACTACAC
>JBKJZM010000185.1:0-12655 GCA_046715295.1 Gemmatimonadales bacterium
GGGGTTGCTGGGCTCGCGCGCGTACGCCGAGGCGCACGCTGCCACGGCCGATAGCATCCAGGCCGTGCTGGTGCTCGACAACGGCACCGGCGCCATCACCGGCCAGGCATTGCAGGGACGAAAGGATCTGGAGGGGCTCTGGAAAGCGCTGCTGGCGCCGGTGGCGAGGCTCGATGCCGACAGCGTGCGCGACGCGAGCAAGATGGGCACCGACCACCTGTCGTTCCTGCCCTATGGCGTGCCCGGATTCAACTTCGATCAACTGCGCCGGGGGTACAACCACACCCACCATTCGCAGAGCGACACCTATGACAAGGCGGTGGCGGGCGACCTGAAGCAGGCCACGGCGGTCATGGCGGTGACGGCCTACGAGCTGGCGAACCTTCCGGAGCTGTTGCCTCGGGGGCCGAAGAGTCCGGTCGTGCCGGTGCCGAGCGGTCCGTCGCCGGGGGTGGTGGTAAGGCGGTAAGGAGGTACCGTCGTACCGCCTTACCGCCCCTTAACCAAGACCTTCTGCACTCGCTTCCGTTCCCGCCCCCGACTATCTGCGACGGAAAGCTCGAGGGTGTACGCGCCCGGCTTGGTCGAGCCGAGATTCAGCTGCTGGTGCCGGCGGGTAGCCACTCCATCCACCTGATCCTTGAAGCTGACCACCAGCGGGTTGGGCCTGGCTGACTTTTTCTTTCCGGCCGCCTGCTGCTGCACCAGCCGAACTCGACCGCGGTAGGGCGCCCCGGAAGCCAACCCACACACATCGTAGTGGATCTCCAGTTTCGATCCTGCGGCCACCTGGGGCACCCGGTCCACGAGCAGGCGAAACTGCGGCGTCGTCCCGTCGCGCGTAGGGGGACACAGCGATCGTCCGGCCCCGGAGGCGCTGAGCGCGATCGCGCCGACCAGTGTCAGGGCGACGGCCCCACCGATGACGCCGACGGTGCGCGGATTGCGCTTCCCCCGGAGCCTGAGGTCCTCGCCGTACCGCTGGGCTCGCCGTAGCCCTTCCTTCGCTACCCGCCCCGCTTGCCGGAGCGCCCTCTGCGCGGCCGGCAGCGCGGCCCGAAGTGTTTCCTGCATTGCCCCAATGGCCTCCTGCACCGGCCCCGGCTCGGAGCGCCTTCTGATCGGACGGGGCGTCCCTGGATCCGGAATCCCGGAAAATGGATCGCTCATAATTCCTCAGACCTCCGCAAAAATTCTGGCTTCAGCTCGCTGGCAGGGAGAGAGAACCGAGCAAGGATCGTGAAAGTGGAGCCCCGGCTGCATGCCGCCGCGAGGCTCGCGCCCAATCGATTAGTTCCCAATCACATGGAGCCTCGAGACAGAAACTGCATCTCCGCCAACGAGCTCGCGGGATGGGGAAAAGACAGGGCCTGGTCGGGCAATGTGCAAGGAGGATTGGAGGATGTGATTCGATGGACGGGCGGACGGTTAGAGGGTACGAGTCATCACTTCGCTCCCTCGCAATGACTACACCTTAGGTAATCTCACGGTGCAACGGGTGTCGAACCCCCCGCGTGCGTTGTACAGCGTGCTGACCTCGAGCATCTGCGGCTCCAGAAGCTTGAACAGGTCCTCCGCAATCCGCCCGGTGGCGTGTTCCTGGAAGATCCCCACGTTGCGATAGCTGGTCACGTAGTACTTGAGGCTCTTGAGCTCCACGCACCGGTCCGACGGCGTGTAGCGGATGGTGAGCGTGGCAAAGTCGGGCAGGCCGCTGTAGGGGCAGACCGCGCTGAACTCCCGGGTCTCGGTGACGATCTCCTGCTCCGGCCCGGCGTACTCGAACGTCTCGAGCACCGCGGCGTCGATCGCCTCGGGGCCGGTGAAGGGGACGGTCCTGCCTTCTGCAATGGGCATGCGGGGTTCCGATTAGTAGTCCAGGGAAATCTAATGCTGTGGGCAAGCGCGTCATCCCGAACGCAGTGAGGGATCGGCCCGGGAGACGTTGGCAAGTCCAGCTCAATGTGCCGACGTACGCCCAACCGATCCCTCGCTCCGCTCGGGATGACCCCGGAGGCGAGCTTCGTTGAACGCCCTCTATTCCCTCACCATCCCCGTCTCCAACCACGTATGCTCGTCCCGGATCACCTGCTGCGCCACCGCGTACGTCGCCACGTCGTCGTTGTCGAACACCGCCGAAAACCGATCTTCCACCCGGCGCCGGGCATGGCGGCTGAACAGCCCCGCCAGCTCCACCGGGCCCCGGTTGGATGGGTCCTTCTTGTACATGGCGTACGCCCGGGAGCAGGCGGCCGTGATGGCCAGGAGCTCCGCGCCGATCTCCACCAGCCGGCCCAGCACCGCCTGGCGCTTCTCCAGCTTGGGCCCGAATCGGACCATGCAGTGGAACAGGGTGCGCGCCAACCGGCGGCAGGAGCG
Source organism: Gemmatimonadales bacterium (assembly GCA_046715295.1). Classification (GTDB taxonomy): domain Bacteria; phylum Gemmatimonadota; class Gemmatimonadetes; order Gemmatimonadales; family GWC2-71-9; genus CAVVWJ01. Next base: position 2,380 of record JBKJZM010000185.1, read on the forward strand.
ATTCACAAAGCGGATATGGGTCGCCAGCGGGCCGAACTCCCGGTAGCGGGGGAACTGTCCCCAGCCCAGCCACAGCTTGGGATACCAGAAGGCGTAGTACGCGCCGGACCTGAGCAGCGCCTGGATCTTCTTCGCGGTCGGGGCCTTCGGGTCGATCAGGTCGCCCGCCAGCTTGAGGTGGGTGTCCACCGCCTCTCGGGCGATGAAGAGTCGCATGATCTCGCTGGACCCCTCGAAGATCAGGTTGATGCGATAGTCGCGCATCATCCGCTCGATCGGATCGGGGCGCTCGCCCCTGCTCCTCAGGCTGTCGGCGGTCTCGTATCCGCGGCCACCCTTGATCTGGAGAGTGTCGTCCACGATACGCCAGCCGGTCTCGGTGTTCCACATCTTGGCCATGGCAGCCTCGAGCCGGATATCCGCGTCGCCCCGGTCGGCCATGAGGGAGGCGAGATCGGACACGGCCTCCATGGCGAAGATCTCGGACGCCATCCGGCCGATCTTCTGGGCAATGGCGTCGTGCTTACCGATCGGCTGGCCCCACTGCACCCGCTTGGCCGCCCACAGCCGCACGATTTCCAGGCACCGCTTGGCGCCGGCCACTGCCGATGCCGGCAGGGTGAGCCGGCCGGTGTTGAGGGTAATGAGCGCCAGCTTGAGTCCCTTGCCTTCGCCCCAGATCACGTTCTCCACCGGCACCTTGACGTTGGTGAACCGGATGATGCCATTCTCCAGCGCCTTCAGCCCCATGAAGTGGAGCCGCTGCACCACCTCGACGCCGGGCCAGTCGGCCTCGACGATGAACGCCGTGATCTTCTTCGGCCCGGTGCGCGCCATCACCACCATGAGCTCCGCGATGGTGCCGTTGGTGCACCAGAGCTTCTCGCCGTTGAGGATGTAATACTTGCCGTCGGCCGAGAGGGCGGCGACCGTGCTGAGCGCCGCGGGATCGGAGCCCACCTGATTCTCGGTGAGCGCAAAGGCGGAGACCGCGCCCTTAGCCAGGCGAGGCAGATACTTCTTCTTCTGCGCCGGCGTACCGAACAGCTTGAGCGGGGTGGGGACGCCGATCGACTGCGCCGCGGAGAGCAGGGCGGTGAGGTTGCCGTCCTGGCTGGTCACCAGGCTGATCGCGTGAGTGTAGCTGTACTGGCTGAGCCCCAGGCCGCCGTATTCGGTTGGGATCTTGATCCCGAAGGCGCCGATCTCACCCAGGCCCTTGACGATGTCTTCCGGAATCTTTCCATCCCGATCGATCTTGTCGCTGTCCACCCGCTGCTGCATGAACCGCTCGAGCCGGGCCATGAACGGCCGGGCGCGCTCCAGGTCCGCCGGATCGGGCTGGGGGAAGGGGTGCACCAGATCGAGCCGGAACGATCCCTCGAACAGCTCGCGCACGAAGCTGGGCGACTGCCATTCCTTCTCCCGTGCGGCCTCGGCGACTTCTCTGGCCTCCTGCTCGGTCGCGAGAGGCGGTTGGGTTGCCTGTCCCGGGTGCGCGAGTACGTCAGTCATGGCTGGAAGGCTCGGTTGAGGTTGTGGTGAGAGCGGCACTGCCGCGGAGGCCGTGCAACACCAGGGCGACAACATGCCGCTTGCGCTGCTCGATCTGGGCCCCGTCCTCCAGTGCTACACCCACCGCGGGTACCACGGTGCGGGCATGAATCAGCGGGAACCAACAGAGCGAAATGATGCTGAGCAAGAGCTGCGCCGCCTCGCCCGACGGCGCGTCATCCAGTCCCAGCTCGGCGCTGATGGCGGCCAGTGCCTCCTGACCGGCGGAGAGGTGGCTCGCTCCATCAGGAAGCCGGCTTCCGTCCAGCGCTTCCCGCTCGATGAGCCGGACGAAGTTGGGCCGAGCGGCGAGGAAGTCGAAGTAATCGGAGACGGCGCCGGCCAGGATGGCCTCAGGGCCCTCATTGCTCGCAAGTGCCCGGGCTCTTCCCTCGCGAACGGCTGCCCGAACCTCGGCGAACGAGCGGTCCAGCACCGACTGGTAGAGCTCCAGCTTGGATCCGAAGAAGTAGCCCGGGGTTCCACGGGAGACGCCGGCCGCGGCGCCCACCTGGTTCAGGCTGGTGGCCTCATACCCCTGGTCGGCAAAGAGGCGCTCCGCGGCATCCAGAATGGCCGCTCGGCTCCGATCCGGGTTTCGAATTCTCTCGGTGTTGGTGGCCAATGTGTGCTCACGCAAGGGGTTGCAGCTTGCTTGCTGATCAGCAAGTTATCTGGTGGTGCTGCGTCTGTCAACGGGCACCTCCCCTCCATTAGAAACTAGACTGGCACCCGCCGGCCGGTCGCCTTGTCCAGCCGGACCGTGAGCCGCTTCCCCTTGATCGTCGCGCTCCGGAGCGCGGCAATCACCCGGTCCACCACCTCGTCGCTCACCTCGAACAGGGAAAAGCGGTCCGCGATCTCGATCGCGCCGATCTCCCGGGCGTCGATACCGGCCTCGTTGACGATCGCCCCGACCAGGTCGGTCGGCCGTATGTTGGACTTCCGGCCTGCCCCCACGTAGATCCGGACGAAGCCGGCGCCCGGCGCGACCGGCCGCTTGCCGTTCGTCTTCTTCCCCTTCGGTTTGGCTCCTCGCGAGGGGAGCTCGATCGACGGGATCTCCTCCCCATCCTCCGCCGCGCCCACGGCGGCGGTGTGCGCCAGCTTCACGGCCGCGGCGGCCACGTCCAGAATGTCGAACTCGTCGCTCAGCGCCGCGATGACCACGCGGTAGCCCTCGAGGTCGCCGGCGAGGATCGCGTCCCGGATCGATGCCCGGGTGACGTCGAGCCGGCGGGCGCGGACGTCCATGATGGTTGGCACCGTGCCCACCTCGATCCGCTGCTTGGTGAGTTGCTCGATGTTGCGGATCAGGCGGTGCTCGCGCGGCTCCACCAGGGTGATGGCGCGGCCCTCGCGTCCGGCGCGTCCGGTGCGGCCGATCCGGTGCACATACGCCCCCGGTGACGCGGGGACATCGAAGTTCACCACGTGGGAGAGCTGCTCGATATCGAGCCCGCGCGCGGCCACGTCGGTCGCAACCAGCAAGTCCACCGCGCCGCTGCGGGTGCGTTTCATCACCCGGTCCCGCTGATCCTGCGTCATCCCCCCGTGCAGTGCCTCGGCCCGGTACCCATGGCCGGCGAGCGTCTCGGTCAGCGTATCGACCTCCGTGCGGGTGCGGCAGAAGACCAGGGCGAGGGTAGGCGCCTCGATGTCGAGGACACGGCCGAGCGCGGCCACCTTCTGCGCCCGGGGAACGAGGTAGGCCACCTGCCGGACCTTGGGGAGCGCGCCCGCTCGTCCCTTCTCCCGCGCGATCGAGACTCGGACCGGTTCCCGTAGCTGCCGCTCGGCGATGCGTGCGATGCGCGGTGGCATGGTGGCTGAGAAGAGCGCAGTCTGCCGCTCAGAGGGGGTGGCCTCGAGGATCAGATCGATCTCCTCGGCGAAGCCCATATCGAGCATCTCATCGGCCTCGTCCAGCACGATGGCCTTGAGGTCCGAGAGAATCAGCGTCTTGCGCCGAAGGTGGTCGAGCGCCCGGCCCGGCGTGGCAACGACCACGTGCACCCCGCGCCGGAGCCCGCGGATCTGCTGGTCGAACGCCGCCCCGCCATAGATCGGAAGCACGCCTGTCCCCAGCACCCGTCCGTAGCGGTGAAACGCCTCCGCCACCTGCATCGCGAGCTCCCGGGTCGGGACCAGGACCAGTATGGTGGGCCGGGACGGCGCGGCCTTCTCCGAGCCGAATCGCTGTAGCAGCGGAAGAGCAAAGGCCGCGGTCTTGCCCGTGCCCGTTGCAGCTTGGCCGAGCAGGTCCCGGCCGGCGAGGAGGGGCGGAATCGCCTCCTGCTGGATTGGGGTGGGCTCCTCATATCCCAGCGCCGTAAGCGCCTCGAGCAGCGCCGGGGCGAGGCCGAGGTCCACGAAGGTAGACATAGGCCCAATGTAGTGAGGTAGGGCGACGAAGGATGACAGCCCTTACCCTGGACTATGCGCTACGTCGGGCCAGCAGCGCCTCCTCGGCGCTTTGGACATCGCTCAAATACGCCTGACGCGTGACAGCCAATTGAGCTGCCGAACCCTTGGGCATGACCCGGCGGAACAGGGGCAGGTATTCGTCCCACCGCACCAGGATATTGCGGGCCCTGGCGCTGACCGTCTTCTCCTCGTGCTCCCGAATCAGCTTCCGCAGCAGCTCAACGTCCTCACCCTCCACCTGGGTCAGATCCACCATGTCGCCGTTGAGCCGGCTGGGAAAGGTGCCGGTTTCGTCGAGGACATAGGCGACGCCGTTCGACATGCCGGCCGCGAAGTTCCGGCCCGCCCGGCCGAGCACCAGGACGATGCCGCCGGTCATGTACTCGCAGCAGTGGTTGCCTGCGCCCTCGATCACCGCCACGGCGCCGGAGTTTCGGACCGCAAACCGATCGCCCGCCTGGCCGGCGGCAAACAATTTCCCGGCAGTGGCGCCGTAGAGCACGGTGTTCCCGATGATCAGATGCTGGTGCGACATGTCGGCGTAGCCGGCACGACGGAACGGCCGGATGGTGATCTCCCCTCCGCTCAGTCCCTTGCCGACGTAATCGTTGGCCTCGCCCTCCAGCTCGAGGTGCACGCCGCGGCAAAGGAACGCCCCGAAGCTCTGGCCCGCGGTGCCCGTAAAGCGGAGGCGTACCGATCCCGGCGGCAGTCCCTCGTCGCCGTGCCGCTCCGCGATGGCGCCTGCTACCCTGGCACCCACCGTGAGATGGTGATTCCGGATCTGGTAGTTGCCGGAGAAGGGAAGCCCGCAGTCCAGATACGGCCGTAGGTCGGTGAGGATCTCATTATCTAGAGACACCAGACCCGGCCGCTCGTTGCGCTCGACGGTTCTCCGCAACGCTTGCTGCCCCCCCGCCCAGAGGGCACCCGCGCTGTCCCGCTGTCCCGCCAGCAATACAGATAGATCCAGCATCTGCGCCCGCGGCACGTCGGGGCATTCGATCCGCTCCAGGAAGTCGTTGCGCCCGATGATCTCATCCATGGTGCGGACGCCGAGCGCCGCCAGAATGCCGCGCACTTCCTCGGCGATCGAGGTGAAATAGGAGATCACCTGCTCCGGCGTCCCGCGGAACTTGGCGCGGAGATCCTCGCGCTGGGTGGCGATGCCGGTGGGGCAGGTGTTGATGTGGCACTGGCGGGCCATGTCGCATCCCATGGCCACCAGCGGCGCCGTGCCGAAGCCGTAGCTCTCTGCTCCAAGCAGAGCGGCGATGACAACATCCCGTCCGGTCCTCAGTCCTCCATCGGTGCGGACCTCGATGCGATGCCGCAACCCGTTTCGAACCAGTGTCGCCTGCGCCTCGGCCAGTCCCAGCTCCCAGGGAGAGCCCGCATGCTTGATGGATGAGAGCGGCGACGCGCCGGTGCCGCCGTTGTGCCCCGCGATCAGGACGTAGTCGGCGTAAGCCTTGGCCACGCCGGCGGCCACCGTGCCCACGCCAGTCTCCGAGACCAGCTTCACGCCGACGCGGGCGCGGGGATTGACGGTCTTGAGATCGTGGATGAGCTGCGCCAGATCCTCGATCGAGTAGATGTCGTGGTGCGGCGGCGGCGAGATGAGCTGTATGCCCGGGACCGCATGCCTCAGGCGGGCGATGAGGTCGGTGACCTTGTGGGCCGGAAGCTGTCCGCCCTCGCCCGGCTTGGCGCCCTGAACGATCTTGATCTCCAGCTCCTCGGCCCGGGTGAGGTATTCGGTGGTCACACCGAATCGGGCGGACGCCACCTGCTTGATCCGATTGTCGGCCCGGTCGCCGTTGGTCAGCCCGTGGTAGTTCGCCGGGTCTTCGCCGCCCTCGCCCGAGTTCGACCTGGCACCCATCCGGTTCATGGCGATGGACAGCGTGGCATGCGCCTCCGGCGAGAGTGCGCCGAGGGACATGGCGGAGGAGACGAATCGGCGGCGGATGTTCTCGGCCGGCTCGACCTCATCCAGGGGAATCGCATCGCCCCGTTTCACGGCGAGGAGGTCGCGCGGCCCCGCCGGCCGTCGCGCCGCATTCTTCGCGAGAAAGGCGCCGTATGCTTCTCCCGCCCCTTCTGCCCTCATCGCCTTTTTTCTGCTTCCGGTCGCCTGCTGCAGCGCCATGACGATCTGGGGTGCCCACCCGTGATCTTCTCCCTCCTTGCGGAAGCGGATTCGCCCATGATCCGGAAGTGAGGCAGCTTCCTCGACCTGGTATGCTGATCCATGCCGAGCCAGTACGTCTTCGGCGAGCTCCTCGAAGCCGATTCCGCCGAGTGGCGAGGCGGTACCGGCAAAGCAGGACGCGATCACCTCGTTGCCCAGGCCGAGTGCCTCGAAGATTTGCGCGCCGCAGTAGGAGGAGAGGGTGGAGATCCCCATCTTGGAGAGAATCTTGAGCAGACCCTTCTCTGCAGCGCTTCGATAGCTCTGACGCGCCTCGTTCGGTAACGGGCGGCTCTCGACTTCCTCATCGCGCTGACCCGCTGCCCCGCTGAAAACCCCATCCACGCTCTCGAGCGCGAGCCACGGATGCACCGCTTCGGCGCCGTAGCCGATCAGGGTGGCGAAGTGGTGGATGTCGAACGCGTCCCCGGCCTCGGCCACGAGGCCCACGCGGGCCCTGAGACCGACATGCACCAGATGCTGGCGCACCGCGCCGATGGCCAGGAGCATGGGAATCGGAGCGAGGCGGTCGCCGGCTGCGCGATCGCTGATGATGAGGATGTGCGCCCCCCGGCGCGCCGCTCGCTCCGCGGCACGGCGGAGCGCGGTGAGGGCGGACTTGAGCGTGCCGGTTCCCTTCGCCGGATTCCAGACGGCGTCCAGGGTCACGGTCGAGAACCCGGCCACATTCCGGAGCGCCGCCATCTCCTCGGCCAGCAGGATCGGGTGCTCCAGCCGGAGCATCCGGGCGTACGAGGCGCGCTCCAGCAGGGGCGACCCGCGCCGGCCCAGGTGCATCCTGAGCGACATCACCATCGACTCGCGCAGGGAATCGATCGGTGGATTGGTCACCTGAGCGAACCGCTGCCTGAAATAGGCGTACAGACTCTGTGGCACGACGGAGAGCGGCGGGATCGGCGTGTCGTCACCCATGCTCCAGACCGGGTCTCCCCCGGTGCTGCCCATCGGCTCCAGCACGAGCCGCAAGTCCTCGGCGCCGTAGCCGAACGCCCGCTGGAGTCGCAGCAATGAGTCGCCGGTGTGAGTGGGCGGGACTCTTGCCGGGTCGGGCACCAGGGTGGCCATGTAGCGGGCGACCCAGCGCGCGTAGGGGCGCCGTGCTGCCACCTCCCGCTTCGCATCGAGGTTTCGGATCACTTCTCCTCGACGGGTGTCCACCACCAGCACCTCGCCGGGGCCCACCTTTCCGCACTCCACGACCTCACGTGGATCCAGGTCCACCAGACCGACCTCGGAGCCCGCCACCACCAGGCCGTCACCCCGCACCTTGTACCGGCATGGCCTGAGCCCGTTGCGATCCACCGCGGCGCCCGCCAGCACGCCGTCGGTAAAGGCAAGCGCGGCCGGGCCATCCCAAGGCTCCAGGATGCACTGGTGATATTCGTAAAAGGCCTTCACCGCAGGATCGAGGTCGGAGTATTTCTCCCAGGCCTGCGGAATCGTCATCATCGACGCGTGCACCAGGTCACGTCCGGAACGAACCAGCAGCTCCATCGCGTTGTCGAGGCTCGCCGAGTCGCTCCCCTCCCGCCATATCACGTCCCTGAGCCGCTCTATCTTCTCTCCCCAGACCGGCGAGGCGAGCATCGGCTGCCGCATCGTCATGGCGTTCCGGTTGCCCCACAACGTGTTGATCTCACCGTTGTGGGCCAGGAGCCGGAACGGCTGCGCCAGAGGCCAGCTCGGCAAGGTGTTGGTCGAGTAGCGTTGGTGGAAGACCGCGATCGCGCTCTCGTATTCCGGGTACCGGAAATCGGTGAAGAACGCCGGGAGCTGGGTCCCGGTGAGCAACGCCTTGTACACGATGGTGCGGCAGGACAAGGAGCAGACATAGAAACCGGGAAACCCGGCTTCCTCCGCCCGCCGCTCCATCTCACGCCGGGCCAGATAGAGCGCGCGCTCCCAGGCAGCCTCGTCGGTCGTGAGCGCCGGCCGGCCGACCAGGACCTGGCGGATGACGGGACACGACGCCTGCGCGGTGGGGCCTAGCGCGGTGAGATTCACCGGCACGTCACGCCAGCCCAGGACCGGGATGCCGTCCTCGGCGAGCACCGCCTCGACCATCCTGATCGAGGCAGCCAGGGCCTCTCCCGATCGTGGCAGGAAAAAGGCTCCCACGCCGAAGGGGAGCCCGGGCTGAAGATGAAGCCCCAGCCGGTATGAGTCCCGGTTGAACAATCGGTGCGGGATCTGGGTCAGGAGACCCGCGCCATCGCCCGACAAGTCGGTGGAAGCCGCGCCCCGGTGCGCCACCCGGGCCACGGCCTCCACCGCCATGGCGATCACCTCATGGCTGCGGACGCCGGATGCCGCGGCTACCAAGCCGACGCCGCAGGCATCGTGCTCACGGGTGGAATCGAGGGAGGTTGTTGCGCGGGTGGCGGCGTGTCGTCGATGGTGCTGACGAGAACCGGCCGGGTGGATCCGCTGCCCATTGGCCATGGTTACTCCTGAGTTGTCGTGCCTCAGCGACCGGAGAGGCCGCCTGTAAGGCAATAAAAAAGGCCCGCTCTATCGGGAGCGGGCCGGGGTTAACGTGAACACGCTAACTCACCCGGTCGCCCCCCTGGAGCGGACGAGATTGAGATTGACGTTAAGAATGAGGCGGGCGAGTGGCATGTTCATGCTGTATTATTATTCATCGAGGTGAATACGTCAAGCCGGGGGGTCCCGTGAGTCATCCCGAGCCCTCCATGCGAGTCATCCCGAGTGGATGCGAGGGATCGCCTGACGCGACGTCTTCGCTCCCAATTGCGACTGGACTGGCCGAGCGCTGGTTTGTGAACGTCTCATTGGCCGACCCCTCGCATCCGCTCGGGGTGACTCGCAAGCCCGTCCGCCCTTGACACTGCCTCCGTTATGCCGTAGCCTCATGGTCCGGCCGTCGCATAAAGTTCCGGTTCGGAATCCTTACACCCGGCTCGATCACATGCAGCTCGTTCTTCTCGTCGTCCTCCTCAGCGTCCTGCTTACCGTCCTTATCGGTGAGCGAGGGGTCCGCGGCGTGCCTGCATGAGACTGTAAGTCTCGACTGAGTTCACTGGCGCCGCGGACCAAGAGGTCCGCGGCGTTTTTCTTTGCCTCAACCCGAAAGCGACGTATGGCAATCCCGGAAGTCTTGATCTTCGATACGACGCTGCGTGATGGCGAGCAGGCCCCGGGCAACAGTCTCTCCCCCACGGAGAAGCTCCGCCTCGCCCGTCAACTCGACGCGCTCGGCGTCGACATCATCGAAGCCGGCTTCCCGGCCGCCTCCGAGGGGGATTACCGGAGTGTGCGCGACATTGCGACCGAGGTCCGGAGCCCGGTGATCGCGGCGCTGGCCCGCTGTCTGGCGCGGGACATCGAGCTGGCCGGCGAGGCGCTCAGCGAGGCGGCCCGGGGCAGGCTCCACGTCTTCATCTCGACCTCCGATCTGCACATCCGGGAAAAGCTGCGCACCACCCGCGAGGGCGTCCTGGCCCTGGCGCGGGAGGGCGTCCGCCGGGCTCGCCGCTACACCGACGACGTGGAATTCTCGGCCGAGGATGCCAGCCGCACCGATCCCGAGTTTCTCTGCCGGGTGGTGGAAGCCGCCATCGAAGAGGGGGCCACGACCATCAACCTGCCCGACACCGTCGGCTACGCGATGCCGGCGGAGTACGCAGCCATGTTCCGGGATGTGCGCGAACGGGTGCCAGGCAGCGAGCGGGTGATTCTCAGTGCTCACTGCCATGACGACCTTGGCCTGGCCGTCGCCAACACCCTGGCCGCCATCTCGGCCGGCGCGGCACAGGTCGAGTGCACCGTAAACGGGATCGGCGAGCGCGCCGGGAACGCGGCGCTGGAGGAGATCGTGATGGCCAGCCGGGTGCGCGGAGCCGCGGTGGCGTTTCAGTGCAAGGTGGAGTCGCGCGAGATCTATCGTACCAGCCAGCTGCTCTCCTACTTGACCGGCGTCTTCCCCCAGCCCAACAAGGCCATCGTGGGACGCAACGCCTTCGCCCACGAGGCGGGCATTCACCAGCACGGCATGCTCATGCACCACACGACCTACGAGATCATGCGGCCCGACGATGTGGGCTTCACCAAGACCAACCT
>JBKJZM010000186.1:0-11414 GCA_046715295.1 Gemmatimonadales bacterium
AGTACCCGCTGCGCCAGCGGGCCAAGCCCGGCATCACCGGACTGGCGCAGATCAACCACCACTACGACCGCTCGCTCGAGGACGTGCGCACCAAAGTCCACTACGACCTGGAGTACATCCGCCGCCAGTCGATAACTGAGGACCTCCGCATCATGCTCAAGACCGTTCCCGTCGTCCTACTCCGGCGCGGCGGCTGGTAAGGATACCCCTCCGTTCCACCGAGTCGTGGCGCGCGAGCCACAGTGAATGCTCCAGATAGGCTCGCCACTGGTCTCCCCGGTTCAGCACCAATCCTCTCTGCCATGCCTTTCAACGACTTAGGCCAGCATCACGGGGCTGCCCTCGGCGGAACGACGATTGCTGGTGTCGGCGGGACATCGGGCCTATTCTTGTGGGTATCCCTGACTTGGTGACGAGAATCCCAACCGTGTCCTCCGCCTCCGCCACGACCAAGGGAAGCGTGCCGACGCTTTCTGTGGTCGCACCGCTCTTCAACGAGTCGCAGAATGTCCGACCGTTGGTCGAGTGGATTCTGCAGGCCCTGGATACGTATCCCGAGCCCTTCGAGATCATTCTGGTTGACGATGGCAGCCGGGATGGCACCTGGGATGAAATCCGCACCGCGACCGCCGATCGGCGAGTCCATGGCCTTCGTCTGGGAGCCAATGTAGGGCAGACAGCGGCGATGATGGCGGGCTTCGACAACGCTCGGGGCCAAGTGATCGTCTCGCTCGACGGCGACCTCCAGAACGACCCCAGGGACATTCCGGCGCTAGTGGCCAAACTCGATGAGGGGTACGACCTGGTGTGTGGCTGGCGGCAGCAGAGGCAGGACAAGCTACTCCTTCGAAAGGTCCCATCCTGGCTGGCGAATCGGCTGATCCGTCGGCTGACCGGAGTGGCGATCAGGGACAATGGCTGCTCGCTCAAGGCCTACCGGCGAGAGCTGTTGCAGCGCATTCCCCTGTATGCCGAGCAGCACCGTTTCATCCCCGCCCTGTCGGCCAGCGTAGGGGCGCGCATCACCGAGATGCCGGTTCGACACCACGCTCGCCGGTTCGGGGAGAGCAAGTACGGGATCTCCCGAACGGTAAAGGTGCTGGCCGATCTGGTTACCCTCAAGATGATCACCACCTTCAGGTCGAGGCCCCTGCTGGGTTTCGGCATGGCAGCGTTGCCGGCCTTGGGGATCGGACTGGTCTTCGCGGCACTGTGGCTGATTAGTCTGACTCAATTTGGCCCGGAGAAGGCAGCCGCCTTGGTCTTCCCCGGCGCCGGGCTCCTCGCCCTCGGGGTGGCTTTCTATCTATTCATGCTTGGTCTCGTCGCCGAAGTCGCGCTCAGCAGCGAACGGGGCGACGCGAGCGATACCCCGAACGCGTGGGAGGTTCGTTGACATGAGCGCACCACAGATTCTGATGGAACCTGCCACCGATACCTCCGGTCCCCGGCTTGCCCATGCCGGCTTCATTTCGGTCGTGGTGCCGGTCGTGGAGAGAGCCGACGACCTGCTTGCAGTGTATCAGGCCTTCGGGCGAGAGCTCGACGCCCGCCCGCAAGAACACGAGTTTCTCTTCGTCTTCGATGGCCGTTTGGTGCCTTCGCCCGAGCTGTTGGCGCTGGCCCGGGACAATGCAAATATCCGGATTCTGCGGTTTGCCCGCGAGTTCGGTGAGACCGCCGCGCTGCGGCTGGGCATCGAGAAGAGTCGGGGGGATCTGGTGATCACGCTTCCGGCCTACTTTCAAGTCCAGCCGGTGGGCATTCACCTGCTGCTCGACGCGGTCTCACAGGGTGCCGACATGGTCGTGGCTAATCGGTCTCCCCGGCTCGACAGCTGGCTCAACCGGATGCAGTCCCGTGCCTTCCATAGCATCGTCGGCGGGGCCTCGAACCAACGATTCCACGATATGGCGTGCGGTGTGCGCGTCATGCGCCGTTCGGTGGCCGAGGCGTTACCGCTCTATGGGGACCTTCACCGTTTCATCCCCGCGCTTGCCCTGCCCGAGGGATTTCGAGTCGATGAAGTGGCGGTACCCCAGCACCCCGGCGACGCCGGAATGCGGGTCTACGGGCCCGGCGTGTACTTGCGACGGCTGCTCGATATCGCCGCGTTCTTCTTTCTGGCCAAGTTCACCGAGAAGCCGCTACGATTCTTCGGTTTGGTGGGATCCGTGTTTCTCATCGCCGGAACAGTCCTGAGTCTGGTGCTCTTTGTTCAGCGGGTCGAAGGCCAAGGGATCGCGAATCGGCCGGCGCTGCTGCTCGCCGTGCTGTGCCTGGCCCTGGGGGTCCAGCTTATGGGCCTCGGCCTGGTCGGCGAGATCATCGTGCATCTCCGAGCGCCGCATCGGCGCGCGTATCGGGTGCGTGAGCGAGTCTAGCTCGCCAGCCATGCGACGCGACATTGCTCGACTCGCCGACACGAGGTTTGATCTCCTCATCGTCGGCGCCGGTATTTACGGAGCTTGCGCCGCCTGGGATGCCTCTATCCGTGGCCTGTCGGTAGCGGTCGTGGACCAGGGCGATTTCGGGGCAGCCACCTCCGCCAACAGCCTCCGGATCGTGCACGGCGGCCTGCGATATCTGGCCCGGGGCGCGTTCGCTCGTATGCGGGAGTCGATCCGGGAACGGTCCACGCTCCTCCGGATCGCTCCCGGCCTGGTAGAGCCCCTCTCGGTGCTGGTCCCCACGTACGGCGGTGCCGGCCGGGGACGTATAGCCCACGCGGCCGCGCTAGCGCTCAACGACTTGGCATCATGGGACCGGAACCGCTATCTCGACCCGGACCGGGTGATCCCCCGCGGCCGCCTGGTGTCGCGGGAAGAATGCCTCCGGCTGTTTCCCTGGTTCGAGGCCGAAGGGCTGTCCGGCGGCGCCATGTGGCACGATGCCCAACTGCGTCACCCGGAGCGGCTCACGTTAAGTTTCGTGAAGGCCGCCGGGGACGGCGGAGCCGTGGCTGCCAATTACCTCCGGGTGCAACGGGTCCTGACGGACCACGGCGTTGTGCAGGGGGCACGGGCTCTCGATTGCTTGAGTGGAGCGGAGTTCGACATCCGGGCCCGGGCAGTGCTGGTGGCGGCCGGCCCCTGGACTCGGGATATGGTGGCGACCGCCACGGGAATCACCGGGGTCAAGCCCGCTAGACGTGCGATGGGCCTGAACCTTGTCATTGCCCGCAGACTGGCGGATGTGGCGTTCGGGGTCCGCTCCCGAAGCGGGCGCCGTGAGGACCCGGTCGGCGGCGGGGGCCGATTCCTTTTCTGCGCTCCCCAGGGCAAGGGAACTCTCCTGGGCACCTGGTACACGCCCGACGCGAGTGACGCGCGGGAAGCGCGCGATCGCGGAGTCTCTGCTCTGCTGGGAGAATTCAACGACGCCTGTCCGGGACTGGCGCTCTCTCCTGGCGACGTAGTGCGGTCCCAATGGGGATGGCTGCCGCTGAAAGGCGGTAGTGAGCCGGGCCGGCCTGACGCTCTCGCCGAGCGGCCACGAGTTGCGGATCATGGCCGCCAGGGTGTCCGGCACCTGCTGTCGGTTGAAGGCGTGAAATACACGACTGCGCGGCTGGTGGCTGAGCAGGCGGTTGATAAAGTGTTCGCGTCCCTCGACCGAACCAGACCGACCTGCCGCACGGCCGAGCTTCGGCTCCCGGGCGCGGAGGACCGAGCTGCCGCGCAGCCGGGGGCTATGCCAGCTAGAGAGGCGATTGTGCAGGCTGTGCGGGAAGAAATGGCAGTTACCCTGACGGATATCGTATTCCGCCGTACCGCCCTTGGCGCCATTCCCGGCCCCGATCGCGCAGCGGTCGAAGCTGCCGCCCGGATGGCCGGCCCGGAGCTTGGCTGGGACAGCCTCCGCCAGGAGGCCGAGATCGACATGGTGCTCAGACAGACCGGCGCGCCCACGCTGGAGACGGTTGGATGAGGATTCTGGTGCTCGCGCCGCATCCGTTCTTTCAGGCCCGCGGCACTCCGTTGGCGGTGAAGACCGTCCTCGAATTCCTCAGCGCGCGGGGGCACGAGGTCGATGTCCTGACCTTCAATGAGGGGGAGGACCTCGACATCCCCAACTGCCGTATCTACCGGATCGCCAGTTTGCCCTGGATACGAAACATTCGGCCGGGCTTCTCGGCGAAGAAGGTGATCAGCGACCTGTTCATGCTCGCGAAATGCCTGCGCATGGTACGGCAGACCCGATATGATCTGATCCACGCCGTGGAGGAATCGGCCTTCATTGCGGCGGCCATGCAGAGCCTCACCGGGGTCCCTTATGTCTATGACATGGACTCCTCGCTGGCTGAGCAAATGGTGGATGCATACCCGGGTCTGCATTTCGCCTTTCCGGTGCTGCGCCGCTGCGAAGCGCTCGCGGTGCGTCGGAGCCTCGGGGTCCTCACGGTCTGCGCCGCCCTGGAAGACGTGGCCCACGGTCATGCCCCCGACAAGACCGTAGGCCGGGTGGAGGACACGACACTGCTGGCCCCGGGAGCGTACTCCGCCAACGGCCAGGCCGCGGAGACGCGGCTGCCGCCCGGGGTGGGCGATCAAAGCCTGGTGGCCATGTACGTCGGCAATCTCGAGCACTACCAGGGCATCGGCCTGCTGATCGATGGCTTCCGCCACACGATTGATCGAATCCCCAACGCGCATCTCGTGATCGTTGGAGGCCTGGACCAGGACATCGAGCGCTATCGCCGGAGAGCCCAGCTCCTGGGCATTGTCGCCCAGGTGCATTTCCTCGGGCCGCGGCCGGTCACGTCCCTGAATGGCCTCCTTCAGCGGGCGGATGTGCTGGTCTCCCCCCGCCTCAAGGGCCTGAATACCCCGATGAAGATCTATTCCTATCTGGACTCGGGCACCGCGGTACTCGCTACCCGCCTTCGCAGCCACACCCAGGTCCTCGATGACCGGACCGCCTACCTCGTGGAACCCGAACCCCAAGCTCTGGGCGATGGGCTGGCCCACCTCCTCAGCGACCCGGGACTGCGTGCTCGCCTGGCCAGTCAGGCCAAGGCCTACGTGCAGCAGGAGTTCACTCCCGCGGCGGCGCAGCGCAAGCTGAGCTCGTTCTACACCATGATGGAATCGAAGGCCGCCGGGGCAAAGGCGTGAGGAGTCTGTGGTACTCGCCCACGCTCCGTACGGCCTTCATCTACGGAGCGTCCGGGCTCGGTTTTGCCGGAGCCAACCTCATCCTCGCGCGGGTGCTTCCCACCGCAGAGTACGCGCTGTTCACGCTTTTCATCGCCTTGGCGAACCTGAGCTTTGCCTTGGCGCCCATCGGAGTCGACGGGATCGTACAGCGACGCCACCTCGAGGCCGGGCCGAGTTTGCTCAAGCACACGGTCATGGCGGGGCTCGTCACCGGCCTGGGCGCCATACTGGTCGGCGGCTTTGGCTACCACCTCAGCCCGACTCTCCTGGTTCTCGTTTTCGCCTCGACAGTCGGGGGCGGAGCCATGGCCGTCGCGGGTGCCCAGTTCCAGAGCGAACAACGGTACGCTATCTCGCTGGCCCTCACACAGAGCCCCAACCTGGCGCTGATCGTCGCGGCCTTGGCGGTGATCGGAACCGGCATCAGGGATGCGCAGCTCCCCCTGTTCATCTCGGCGCTGGGGTTCGTGCTGGCTGGCGTGGTCGGGTGGTGGATCCTCTTCCGCGAACGTGGGTCCAAGCCACACCGGGACACCCAGTTTCCCTGGGGTGAGGCGCTCTCGATTTTCGGATTGAACGCCGCTGGGCTTCTGCTGGTGCAGCTCGATCGGCTCATCATTCCACACGTTCTTTCGCTTCATGATCTTGCCACTTTCGGCGTCCTGGCGGCCGTAGCGGGATCGCTGTTCCGGGTGCTCTCGATGGGCGTAGGCTACTCCCTGGTGCCGCGCCTGCGAGCCGCGGGGAGCATCATGGGCCGCCGCCGCCTCATAGCCCATGAAGCCAAACTCGTGAGCATGGTCATTGTCACCGGGTCCGTGGTCATCTGGTTCCTGACTCCCTGGATTATGCGGGCGTTTCTCGCAGACAAGTACCAACTGGGAGGGGCGCTCCTCGCCGCCACCATCTTCAGCGGTGTCGCGAAGGTCATAAACTCCTTCACCAAAGCCACGGTGACCGCGCTGGCCACGGCCGGCGAGGTGTCGATCGTCAACCTGCTGGGATGGGTCTCGGTGGTCGTGGCCATCGTTGCAGCTGTCTTCGGCGCCCGCTGGGGCCTGACGGGGGTGGTCTATGGCGTGGGTCTCGGCTGGCTCATGCGTGGAGTCACGGCGTTCTATGTCACCCTTCGCCATCTCAAACTGCCGGAGTCGGTCCCGGTCACGGCACGGTGAGCGCCCCCACCACGAGCACACCCGAAGCCGCCTGGGCCCTGGCTCTCTTCAATCGATCGGTCCTCAAGCAGGCCAAGTTCCGCCAGATCGTCACCCGGCTGAAAGACCCCACCGGCAAGCGTGGGCTGGACATCGGCGCGGATAACGGGGTGATCAGCTATCTCCTGCGGCAGCGAGGCGGGCAATGGCACAGCGCCGACCTCGATGAGCGGGCAGTCGGGTCGATCCGGCAGCTGGTGGGCAGCGACGTGCACCAGATCGATGGAGGAGTAACGCCGTTCGAGGATGCCGCGTTCGACCACATCGTCATTGTCGATTTTCTCGAGCACATCGCCGACGATGGCCGCTTCGCTCGGGAGCTGGCCCGCATTCTCAAGCCTGGGGGCCGGGTGATCATTAACGTCCCTCACTTGAAGCCCGGGTCGCTTCTGAACCGATTTCGACATGCCATCGGCCTCACCGACGAGTGGCATGGGCACCTGAGACCCGGCTACAGCCTGGAGGGATTGCGCCAGCTACTGGGACCCGCCTTCAGCATCGAGGAGTCCGCCACCTACTCGGGCGCATTCTCCGAGCTCATCGATACCGCCCTCAACGCGCTTTACCTGAAGATGCAGCCACGACAACACCTGGCAGGCCCGTCCTCCAAGGGCACGGTGATCACCCAGGGCGACCTGCGAAAGCACCGCAAGCAGTTCGTGCTTCTGTCGGCCTTGTACCCGGTGATCTGGGGTGTGGCCAAGCTCGACGCGCTGCTTTTCTTTACCCCAGGTTACAAGCTGATCGTGGCGGCACGCCGGGTGCCCGAGGCCGGGGAACGAGCCGGCACCGGGCCAGACGGAGTGTGACTACTGACACTGCACCCGCCATACCCCCGCGCTAATTAGACTTGGCTCGGCCGCAGCCGGCTCCAGCCGAGCTGCCGACCTACACAGAAATCCCTATACCCGGATATTCCATGCTCAGCCCCGGACTCCAGCACGTCCTTATCACCGTCGCAGCAGGCTGCGCTGGGCTCTCGCTCGCGCTCGCGCCGAGCCTGCGGGATGGTATCTGCCGCACCCTTGAATCGTACCGCCACCTGGGCTGGGTTTAGCAGAGGCTCGGCTAATGGCTTATACCTCGGCATACACCGAACACTATCAGGACCAGGGCAAGTCGGGCGAGTCCTACGATCGCTCCATTGCCAACCGGTTCGAGCTCGCCATTTTCCGGCTTGAGCACATCATCCTGCTCGACCTGTTTCGGCAGCTCCGATCGTGCGATCCGAATACGGCCTACCTCGACTTCGCCTGCGGTACCGGCCGGATCCTTGAGGTTTTCAGGGATCTGATTCGAACCAAGGTCGGCGTGGACACCAGTGAGGGGCAACTCGCCGCCGCGCGGGTGAAGGTGCCGGACGCGGAGCTGATCCATGGCAATATCGTCACCGATCCGGGCCTGCTGGGCGGCAGAAAGTTCGATCTGATCACCAGTTTTCGGTTACTGCTCAACCTCGAGCCGCAAAATCGGGTGCCCATCCTCAGGGTGCTGCGCGAGCAGCTGACCGCCGACGGCTATCTCATCATCGACAACCACATGAACAGGCACTCCATTCTGGGCCTCACGGCGCTTTTCGCCCACCGGGTACTGCGGGTGCCTCAAAAACCGGTGGTCCCGCCCGGACGCCGAGGGATCATCAACACGCTGGCCGAGTCCGAGATGAGAGCGGCGCTGTGCGCCGCAGGACTACAGGTAGAGGAGGTCCACCGCATCTTCCTGCTTCCCGGACACAAGAATTTCCAGCTTCTTCCTACCCGCTGGCTGGTCGGCTTCGAGGCGTTTGTCAGCCGCATTCCGATCATCAACCGGATGTCCAAAAACCAGATCTATGTCTGCCGCCGGACTCAGCCCGCCCACTCGTGAGCGCCCACCGCATCTTGCATTGGGTGTTCAACTACATGCCGCAGTGGGAGGCGGTCTCGAAGGAGATCGTCTCTTTGCGCAACGGGCTGGATGGGGAGATCGAGGGATCCCTTCTCAGCATCAATGACAAGGTATTCGGGCTGAGCCTGCGCGGACCGGAAAAGCGTATACCGCTGCCCCATGGCCTGCTGCTCTACCCACTGGTGAACTGGTACGCGTCACGCTTCGACATCAATCACCTCTTCGCGTCGGCCGGCGAGCGTTTGCTGACACCAATCCTCTCGCGCCATCATGGTGTCCTCACGGTGGCCAAGGACACCGCTACCCTCCGCGGTTGGGAGCGGAACCGCCAGGCCCTGCAGCGGCTGCGGGCGGTCGTGGTGCAGGGTGAGCGCGACCGTGAGATCCTGCGCCAGATCGGGGTTCGGAAGGAAGCTCTCCGCGTAATTCGTCCCGGCATTCCAGTGGCGACATACCGTGAGGCCCCCTCACCGTTCACGATCCTGTTCGCCTCCAGTCCGCTGCATGCCGGGGACTTTCTCTCTCGTGGTATCTATCTGATCACGGCCGTGGCAGCGCTGCTGCCCGAGGTCCGGTTTCTGCTGATTTGGCGGACGCACCACCTGGCGAAAGTCGAGCGCATCGTGGCTTCGGCCGGCGTGACCAATGTGGTGATCAGAAGCGGGGTCGTGGACGATATGGCCTCGGTCTATGACAGCGTGCACGCCGCGGTGCTGCCCGGCCTGGAGCACCGCAGTTTCATACCGTGTCCTCGAAGCGGCCTGGAGGCCCTGGCCCACGGGAAACCGCTGCTGCTCTCTCACCTCGTCTCTCTTGCCCCCTCGGTTACGCAGTCTGGGGCGGGGGTGGCCTTTGAGCCCACCATAGATGGGCTGAAGGCTGCCATACTTCAGCTTCAGGCGGAGTACCCGATCTACCAGGCCAACACTCAGCGCTACATCGCCGAGAACTTCTCGCCCACGAAGCATCTGGAGCTGTACCGCAGGCTGTATGAGAGAATCGGCTAGATAGCAGCTTCACCCGCGGCAACAGTTCGAGTGGCACTCCATGATGGGCCCGATTATGCTGTCACCAGCCCGCCAATCCCAACCAAGGCATTCATGGCTCAGCATCCGAGGGCGCCGTTGACAGGAATGACTCCGGCCGACGATGGCCGCTAGTCCCTCCGACCGACCGGTCCTGGTGACAGGGGCGACCGGCTTCGCCGGCGGACACCTGGTCCGTGCGCTGGCTGAGGAGGGCCAACAGGTCAGGATACTCACACGGTCATCGGCAAGGACCGGGAATTTTCCATCCTCGGTGGACGTCCGCGTGGTCGACATCACCGATCCGGCTGCGGTGTCCCGCGCGGTCGAGGGAGTCGGTACCATCTACCACCTTGCCGCCGCCTACCGAGCAGCCTCACACCGGGAGGAGGGCTACCGGCTGATCAATGTCGAGGCAACCCGTAATCTTCTTGAAGCCGCGGTAGGAAGCGGCGTCGGGCGGTTCGTACACTGCAGCACCGTCGGCGTGCACGGCCATGTCACCAGTCCTCCGGCGGACGAAACCTCGGCCTTTTCCCCCGCCGATGCCTATCAGCGCACCAAGCTCGAGGCCGAGCTTTTAGCGCTGAGCTACGCACGAGATCGAGGTCTTGCGGTCACGGTGGCCCGCCCTACGGCCATTTACGGGCCCGGCGACACCCGCCTGCTCAAGATGTTCAGAATGATCGCCAATGGCACCTTCGTGATGCTGGGCAAGCGCGACATCTACTACCACATGGTTTACGTGGACGACTTGGTAGCAGGGCTGAAGCTTCTCGCCACTCATCCCGGGGCGGTGGGCGAGGTCTTTATTCTTGGTGGTGAGAGGTATTACCGGCTCACGGATATCGCTGACACGATTGCCCAGCTCCTTGGCGTACGCCGGCCGCGGATGCGCCTCCCGGCATTCCCGTTCCAGATGGTCGGCAGCCTGTGTGAAGCCATTTGTGTGCCCTTCGGGCTCGAGCCGCCGATCTATCGCCGCCGGGTCGACTTCTTCACCAAGAGCCGTGCCTTCAGCATCGAGAAGGCGCGGCGAGTAGTGGGATACGCTCCCCAGTGGTCGCTCGAGGCTGGCCTGCGCCGAACCCTCGAGTGGTATCTCGCCGAGGGGCAGATCAAGCAGGCCAAGCTTGCCCCCACCGGCTGAGGCGCCCAGCAGCGCTGAGGCGCGAGTGCGGGCACCCGAATGAGATGTCGCCGCCTACATTGGCGGCGCCAGCACCGGTCCTCACAATCGAGTTGGCGGCGATGATGCCCGTCATCGCTGACCGGTGGAGAGAACCTTCATGAACGGGAGCCCCACCAAGGCGGCACTGCTCCGTTCGGTCTTCAGTGGCCTCGGAAACCAGTATGCCGGCACGCTCGTCACCGGTCTTGGACAGCTCATAGTCACCGCAGCGCTGGCACGGTTGCTGACCCCGGAGGACTACGGTCTGGTCGGCCTCGCGACGGTGTATATCGGCCTGGCCGCCATCCTCTCTCACTTCGGGATCAGTGCTGCGCTGATTCAGCGGCCGGAGCTGACGCCGCGCTACATACGGGCAGGCTTTACGGCCACCATTCTCATTGGTGCGCTCACCACCGCGCTGGTCTGGATGACTGCGCCCCTCGCGGCCGCAGCGCTCGGCGATGCCGCTCTTACTCCTGTCATCCGTGGTCTCAGCTTTACCTTCGTGCTGGCAAATCCGGGTGTGGTCGCCGAGGCGCTCTTGCAACGCCACCTGGCGTGGCGGACACTGATGTGGGCCGAGGTGGTTGCATTCGCCGTCGGGTACGCTCTGCCGGCCCTGGCGCTGGCAGCTGCGGGCTATGGTGTCTGGGCGCTGGTGGGCAGCGCCCTAGGCCTCAATCTCGTCCGCTCCACGACGCTGCTGAGACTTCAGCCCCATCCCAAGTGGCCACGCATCGGACCGGAGATTCGTGAACTTCTCCGTTACGGCTCCGGATTCACGCTTGCGCGGGTGTTCAACTACGGTGCGGGACAAGGCGACAACCTGGTGGTAGGCCGAGTGCTGGGAATCGTCGCCCTGGGGTACTATAACCGCGCCTTCAAGCTCATGCTGATACTGGTCACCTACTTCGCAACCGTCACGACCCGGGTCCTCTTTCCGGTCATGTCGCGGCTG
>JBKJZM010000187.1:0-3357 GCA_046715295.1 Gemmatimonadales bacterium
GAGAAAACTGGACTTGATCGAGAGCCTGAATCCGGACTGGCGGGACTTAACAACCACAAGCTTATGAGACGGAGCTTCGGTCCCCTCGGGCTCGCTACGCGAGTCCTTAGGGTGACAGCTGTTTACCGTTCACACTTCTCCTACCCTAACATTGCCCCGGCAAACAGTGCCAGCAGCCCGAGGGTCCCCGAAATCGATCCCACGATCCGCTGCCGCTGACGCAACTCGTCGAAGTAGCGGCCGGTCTCGCCCGTGGGCTCGAGCCGACTGAGCTTGGCTGCGGTAGGAAGTGCAATCAGGAGGGTCAGCAGCGCGGCCACGAGTCCGGCACTCTGCATCAGCATCAGCCAGATGCTGAAGCCGGGAAGCTCGTCGCCGGTTATTCGAAAGGTGAGGATCACGCCGGACAGCACCGCCAGCAGCGAGCCCGGAGCGATTGCCACCCTCATCAACGTTGCCTGGGCGCGCACCACCGCGCCCAGTCCGTGCCGATCCTCCCGCTTGGCCGCAACCCCGATAATCATCGCCGCGATGGCCCCACCGAGCCACAGGGTGAAGCCCAGCAGATGCAGGAATAGCCACGCGCGGGTCACGAGGAGACAGCCGACAGGATCGATCCGTCTATCGGCTGCCGGCTGGAGAAGCCGCTGTCGATCTCATGCCAGTGCTCGATCCGCTCCTCGCCCAGCCGCCAGCAGAGAAAGATGGGGCGGTCCTCCCGCAGCGAGTAGAAATCCACCAGGCCAGCCTCAAACCCCTTGAAGACGCAGCCGATCCCCTCCAGCTCCTGGAGATATCGGTTAATGCGATCGGCGTGACGGGTGACTTCCTCGCGCGAGGCGACCAGCTCCTGGGTCTCGCCCCAGTCGGCCCGGGCGCCACCGGTGAGCAGCTCGAACCGTGCGACTGCCGCCCGCCATGCCGGATACTCCACGGTCAGGTCAGCGGCGATCCGCCGGACAAGCGGCAGGGTGCGCTCAGCTTCCTCGAGAGTGAACAGTTTGAAGTCGGGCATCAGGACTCCCTCGCTACCAGACAAGATGGTTCGCTTCGCTCACACTGATGACGCGTCGAGCGGTCACCCCCACACGATCTTTACTTCCGGAATCTCCTCCGGATGACTGATAAATCCTACCACCCGGCCTTGCTCATCGACTACGGTGATGGTCGGTCGGAGGTGTGATTCGTTGGGATCATTGTCCATCAGGACCTGAAAGCCGTTCAGCTCCACATCCGGTCGTATCACCGGAGAGTTCGGACGCATCAGCGTGTCGACTCGAGTGTGCCACGGGTGCTTGCCCTCGGCCAGGCAGCGGGTGACCAGGTCTCGGTCGCTCAGGGTGCCGAGGAAGCGACGGGTACGGTGGTCGTCCACCACCGGCACGACTGAGATGTTGCGGGTCTTCAACATGATCGCAACCTCGCTGGCCATCGCCCCGGCCACGGCGACGTGCGGGTCGGGCACCATCACTTCGGAGGCTTTCATTGGCTCAATTTGCCCCGAATGGAGAAGGGGTCAAGAGTCCCGGCCCCAGCGGTCCAGAGCCTCGCGAGTCGCACGACGTCCTTCGCCGGCATACTCGCGCACCCGGTCCACACTGAACGTGGCGTTCCGCTCGATCCGGGGGCGCACGTACACCAGCGGAGGACGACTGGGGTCCGCCCTCCAGACGGCGAGCTGGCTCTCGGAGTTGGCAGCCATGAGAATCCCGACCGCGTCATCGTGGGCCCGAACCATCGAGGGGACTCTGGCCGACTCCGCGGGCGGAGGCATGTCGAAGCCGGGACCCACGTCGACCGCCAGCACCAGCTCCACGTCGAGCTCCGCCGCGGGCTCGAGCGGCAGCACGCCACGCAGCCCGCCATCGCCATAGCGGCGTCCGCCCAGGACGACCGGCGGGTAATACACCGGCAACGCGCAGCTGGCGCAGAGCACGTCCACCAGCGGCGCCACCTGCGCTCCGGCCCCAAAGAGCACCAGCTCGCCGGTATCCAGATCCACGGCCGTTACCGTGAGCGGCACAGCCAGATCGGAGAAACGCCGCGCCGGCACCAGCGCCTCGATGGCCCGGCGTAACGGGGCCGGCTTGAGCAGCGATCGGAGGAAGAGTCCGGCCACGGGCGCCAGCGGCTCGCGCACGATGCTGCGGGCACCCAGCTGGGTGATCCGCTCCAGCATCTCGTCGTTTCCCACGCCGCTGGCGAGCCCCGCCGCGATGACCGCCCCCATGGACGTTGCGACATACCACGCCGGCTCGAACCCGGCCTCCTTCACCGCGCGACAGGCGCCGAGATGCGCCGCAGTCTTGGCACCGCCGCCACTCAGCACCACCGCGATGGGGCGAGCCGTCACGGACTTCGCTTCTGCTTGCGGTGAGCCTCGGCCCGGGCGGAGCGCTCCCGCTCCTCGTCGGTCTCGGGCACCAGACGGGGTACCCGCTTCGGCTTCCCTTGCTCGTCCACGGCCACGAAAACCACGTGGGCGGTATGGGTGTGCCGCCTCTCACCGGTGCTCACCCACTCGGAATAGACCTCCACCGAAATGTACATCGAGGAGTTGCCGACGAAATCGACCGTTGCGGCGCAGGTGACCAGGGCGCCCACCGGAATACGCTCGCGGAAGTCAACCCGCTCGATGCTGGCCGTGACGGCCGGGCCGCCCGCGTGCCGGATTGCGGCGACCGCCGCCGCCTGATCCACCAGCGCCATCAGCTCGCCCCCGAACAGGTCGCCCCGCACGTTCTGCATGTGGGGCATGACGAAGGTCGTGATCTGACCGACGGAGTAGGACATCTTCCGGGATTCAGCGGTCATAGAGTTCGGGGAAAAGCGTGAACGGTAAACAGTGAACAGTGAACGGGAATGAAAAAAGGGGTAGCGTAGGCAGACGAACAGTGAACGGAGTGCTCCACAATCCCGTCTACCGTTTACCGTTTACCGTTCACGCTTTTCAGTAGTCTACCGGCCTCAAATAGTACTCCCCGATCGCTGTCCCACTCAGCATCGCAACCGTCGGGAGCCGGCGCTTCCAATGGGTACTGTCGAGACGCTTACGCACCAGGGCGATCTCGGCTTCAGCGAAACCCAGGGCGGAGATCTCCGGGCCGCGGTAGCCGAGCAGGATCCAGTGGAGGATGGCATCGGCGCGGGGGTAGGAGATGCCGAAGTCACCTTCGTCTGTCTGACCCTTTATCAAGTCGGCGGTGGCCGGCTTCGAGACGATGACCTCTGGAACGCCGAGGTGCCGGGCAAGGGCCCAGACCTGGGTCTTGAAGAGGTCGCCGATGGGATTGACCGGCGGCGAGTCGTCGGCGTGCCAGGTGAAGTATCCCAGCAGGCGCTCCGTCTTGTTGCCGG
>JBKJZM010000188.1:0-10283 GCA_046715295.1 Gemmatimonadales bacterium
CATCCAGAAGGCGTACAACGAAGAGCACGGCATTACGCCTACGTCCATCGTGAAGTCGATGGAACAGGTCCGGCTCTCCACTCACGTGGCCGATGCCCGAACCGAGCGGGTCGAGCCTCAGGCGCCATTGCAGGACCGGGCCGACCTGAAAAACCCGGCCAAGCGGGCCGCGATGATCACCTCCATCGAGCGGCAGATGCGGGAGGCCGCGGCCAACCTGGAGTTCGAGGTGGCCGCCCTGCTGCGTGACCAGTTGAACGAGCTCAAGGCGATGGGTGCGCCGGACGTGCGGCGAGGTCCCACCGGCAAGGTCCGCCGGCACGCATGACGCTCTCACTGACGCAGGACGAGCTCGATGCTCGGGGAGAGGCCCTCGGCCAGACGCTCCGTCCCGGTGAGCTGGTCACCTTCGAAGGCGATCTCGGGGCAGGGAAGACGACGTTGATCAAGGCGGTGGCCCGCGGCCTGGGCGTAACCGGGCCGGCCACGAGCCCGACTTACGCGCTGGTGCACCGCTATCGTGGTGCCAGAGGGCCGGTGTTCCATCTCGATTGCTATCGGCTGCGATCTCCCGACGAAGCGGCAGATCTCGACTGGGAGGGACTTGTCGCCGAGGGAGACGCCATCCTGATCGAGTGGCCCGAGCGGGCCGGTGCCTGGATGCCGACGCCCAGCCGACGCTTCAGGCTGGTTCACCTGGCGGACCCCAGTCGTCGCGGGCTGGAGTCGCTCTGATGCTGCTGGCCATCGAAACCGCAACCGACCGCGCCTCGGTTGCACTCGGCCTGCCGGGTGCGGACCCAATGGAGGAGAACGTTGCCGGCGCCCGGCGCCACGCTGCCGCGCTTTTGCCGATGATCCAGACTCTCCTCCGGCGGGCGGGGGCCTCGCTCGCGGATGTGAGCGGCGTCGTCCTGAGCGATGGTCCTGGGAGCTTCACCGGGCTTCGAGTGGGCGCGTCGGTGGCCAAGGCTCTGGTGCACGCCCGCGGCCTTCCACTCTGGGTTGCGCCCTCACTGCTGGTGCGGGCGGCCGGCGTTGCCCGGGAGGACGCAGTGGTCCTCGCGGTGGCCGGGGCGCTCCGCGGCGAGGTGTACGCCGCTGCGTACCGCTTTCTGCCGCAAGGGATTCACACCGAGCTTGCGCCGTCGGTCCAGCGTCCGGACCAGCTGGTCCGGGGTGACCTTGCCCCTGCGGTCTTGGTCGGGGAGGCGCCGGCCGATATCCTTGCCGTCCTCGAGAAGTGGGTCGGCCAGCCGGTCGTCGGTCCCCCGGAGGGCTCGCCTCACGCCAGCCAGTTACTCGGCCTGGTCGGGCGCGTCGGCGGCGCGCGCAGGGTCGATGTGGTGATGGGATGGGAGCCGGTGTACGGCCGGCCAGCGGAGGCCCAGGCGCGTTGGGAGATGGTCCATGGACGCCCTCTACCGGATTCGGTCGGCAGTCGCGGCTGATGCGGCACCGCTCGTCGAGATCGAGCGCCGCTGCTTCAGCGATCCGTGGAGCGAGACCAGCTTCCGAGAGGCGCTGGACTCCCCCTGGTCCTTCGGCCTGGTGGCCCACAATGGACAAGGGATCGCCGGCTATCTTATCGCTCGGGAAGTCGCCGGCACCGGGGAAGTCCTGAATCTTGCGGTCTCTCCCGATTTTCGCCGGCGCGGAGTGGCCCGGGCGCTGCTTCGCGCCGGGCTCGCCTATCTCCGAAAGCGCCGGGTCGAGGAGGTCTACCTGGAGGTGCGAGAGTCGAACCGCTCGGCTCAGGCGCTCTACTTGAGCTCCGGCTTCAGACCGGTGGGCCAGCGGGCCGCGTACTACCGCAATCCCAAGGAAGATGCCCTGGTGCTCTGGCTGGCGCTGGAGCAGCGTGCGTAGATTAGGTCAATCGGGCAAGGCTTTTGGTTTAGGCCGGCCTTGCGCTCAACATATCATGCGCGGGTTCACCCGCATCGGACCCACGTCGAACTCGGGAGGTACATGTGAGTCGGAGTATGAACAAAGCCATCTTGGTCGGGAACCTCGGCGCGGACCCGGAAGTCCGCAGTACCTCGAACGGGTCCCGGGTCGCCACGCTGTCGATTGCCACCAGCCGGCAGTGGAAGGACAAGGCAGGCGAAAAGCAGGAGAAGACGGAATGGCACCGCGTAGTGTTCTGGAATACCAAGTTCTCCACTCTTGCCGACATTGCGGAGCGCTACTGCAAGAAGGGGGACAAGGTCTACGTCGAGGGGAGCATCGAGTACCGCTCCTGGCAGGATCGTGAAGGGCAGACCCGCTACACCACCGAGATCAACGGGCGGGAGCTGATTCTTTTGTCAGGCAAGGGAGAGGGCAGCGAGGCGTTCTCGGCTCCGAGCAAGGTCGCCGCGGGTGCGGCCGCGCCGAAGGGCAAGGAGTCCTTCGACGATTTCCCCGAGGCACTCGACGCCGAAGACGACGACTTGCCATTTTAAGGCCGACAACGCGGCGGCGGGGGAGTGGAGCACCGGCGGCCCCGCCGCCCCGCCGGCCCCGGAGATAAGCCCGTTCTCCCGCCGATCGCCAGACCGGTTCCCCCCGTGGCAGAGCCTCTCTCCAACCAGACAAGTCCTTCGGTGACAAAGCGTTAGCAGCCATGGTAGACACTTCTTTGCAGTGGCTTTGATCTTGCAACTCGGGGCCCGAGATACCTCGCGTTCGGCCGATTCCTCGTTCCTTACCAGACAGCGACGCCGCTGGGAGATCCCGATGCCGCGTAAGTTTTCCTGCAGTCCAAGCCGGCAGCTTTCACCGCGCCGGGTCCGAGCCCTGGGTTGGTTAGCCGCTCTGACCTTGGTGGTGCCCGCCACCGCGCTGGCCCAGGAGCCGCTGCCCCAGACTCACACGGTGCGCAAAGGCGACACGCTCTGGGATCTCGCGCAGCTCTATCTCAAGGATCCTTTTCTGTGGCCCGGGATTTACCGGCTGAACACCGCCGTAGTGGAAGACCCGCACTGGATCTATCCGGGCGAAGTGCTTCGCATCGCCCCCAGCGACAACGTGGCCGCCGTTCCCTCCGCCGACAATGTGGCCACTGTTCCCACGATGGATACGCCGCCTCCGCCTCAGCCGGTTGACACCACGCCGATGCTCGGTGGTGACGACTCCACCGAGACCCTGGCCCGCGGTCCGCAGCAGCCGTCGTTGGCGGAAACCGAGTCTGAAAGCCTCGCGCCGCTGTTCCGGGCCACTCGCGCCCGCACCGTGGCCGAGATTCTCAAGGCCTATACCGATCAGCCGTACCGGCCATTGCGGCCCAGCGAGTTCTACTCATCCGGCTTCCTGACCGAGAACCAGCGGCTTCCCTACGGCCGGGTCCTGGGACCGGTCACGCCGCAGCAGATCAAGGCCACGAGCAGCCGCGCCAATGCGCTGCCGTACACCAGTATCGTCGTGGCTGCTCCCAGAGGCGCTACCTATGAAATCGGGGACACCCTGTTGGTGGTTCAGCAGGGCCAGGAGCTCGACCCCTTCGGCCACGTCGTCATTCCCACTGGTCTGGCCCAGGTCACCGAAACGGTGGATGGTCATTACCTGGCCAGTGTCGTGGCGATGTACGGCCCGGTTCGGAATGGCCAGCGGATTCTGCCGGTCGAGAGCTTCTCCCCCGGAGCGGGAGTCCGGGCCATACCCATTGCCGACGGCGTTCGCGGCTCGATGATCGGCGGCTTGGGCCGCCAGGAGCTGAAGGAACCGCAGATGGTGGTCTTCATCGACAAAGGCCGGGAGGAGGGTGTCGCCCGGGGAGACCTCTTCGAGATCCGCCGCCGGCACCAGCGACTCTCGGATGGCACGCTTCGCGTCAACGAGCTGATGGCCACGGTCCAGATCGTTCACGTGAGAGACCACACTGCCACCGCAATCGTCCTCAACGTCGTGTCCCCGGATATCCCGCCGGGCTCCGAAGTGACCCAGGTGGCGAAGCTTCCCTCCTAAGGGCAGCCGGGCAGAACAGCAAATGGCCGGCCTCCGAGGAGGTCGGCCCTTTGCTTGTTGGGTGGTCATTTCCGCTTCCCACTACCCCTGCCAAGCGGTTCCCTCCACCCGGCCCCCATCTATATTGCGGGGCGCTCCACAGATGAGGGTCCTTCCACTAACCGGTTGCGGGAGATCGGGATGCCGAGACGCGAAGCATGAGCGGCAGGGTGCTGGTAACAGGTGGTGCGGGGTTCATCGGGTCCCACATTGCCGAGGGGTATTTGCGCGACGGGTGGGAAGTCGTGGTGCTCGACGACCTGTCGCGGGGCCATGAGTCGAACGTGCCCAAGGGCGCCCGTTTCGTCAAAGCCGATGTCCGGTCACCCGAGGCCCGCAACACTGTTGCCACCGGGCGCTTCGACGTGGTCAACCACCACGCCGCACAGATCGACGTCCGGGTCTCGGTGGATCGTCCCGCGTTCGACAGCCACATCAATGTCGTCGGCTTCGTGAATCTGCTCGAGGGCGCGGGCGATGGCGCGGTGAAACGGGTGATCTTCGCCAGCAGCGGGGGAGTGGTCTACGGCGACCCTACCGTCATCCCCACCCCGGAGACCGCGCCCAAGCTTCCGATCTCTCCCTATGGGGTGAGCAAGCTCGCGGGTGAGTACTACATGCGCGCGCTGGCCGCACTGCGCGGCTTCGAGGGCGTTGCCATGCGGTATGCCAACGTGTTCGGTCCCCGGCAGGACCCCAAGTCCGAGGCGGGCGTCGTCTCGATCTTCGTGTCCCGACTGCTGGCCGGTCAGCCGCTCACCGTTTTCGGGGACGGTCGCCAGACGCGGGACTACGTATTTGTGAAGGACGTCGCCCGGGCCAATGTTCTGGCCGCGTCCGCCTCGATCTCCAAAGACGGGGGCTTCGATGGGCCGGCTTTCAACATCGCGACCTCGGTCCAGCGGAACGTTCTCGAGCTGGCCGCGTCCGTGGGACAGGTGATGGGGCGGAAGCCCGAGATTGAATTCTCCGAGCCGCGTGCGGGCGAGCTTCTTCGCAGCGCCCTCGACGTCTCGAAAGCCAAGAAGGTGCTGGGTTGGACTCCCCAATACGTTTTCGAGGACGGATTGCGGGAGTTGGTTGCCTGGTTCAAAAAGGAGGCGAGGTGATCCTGCAAGCGGGCGGTGCGGTTCCGCAGTCGTCGCTCGAGCTGGTGCTCACGGCCAGCCCCGAAACCAAGGTCGTCCTTGCGATCCTGACCGTTTTCTCCCTGGTGTCGTGGTTCATCATCGTCCTGAAGTGGTGGCAGTTCCGCAAGCTCAACCGGCAGGCCGACCGGTTCTTCAAGGAGATGGAGCGCGCCACCCGGCTCCAGGATGCCTACAAGTCGGTCATGAAGCTCCCGCCCTCGCCGTACAACCGGCTCTTTCGGGAGGCGATCACCTTTTATTCCGAGCTCCGTCCGGGGGCGCTACGGGAGGATCGCGACGCGGATCGCAGCTCGCTCAGCATGACCCAACTCGAGGCTCTGAAGATGGTGCTCGGCAAGGAGGTCGCGGCGGAGCGGGACCTGCTGGGGCATTACATTCCCTGGCTGGCGACCATCGGGTCCGTGGGTCCACTGCTCGGTTTAACCGGCACGGTTTTCGGAATCATGAGCGCGTTTATTGGTATCGCCTCCAAGGGATCAGGCAATCTCTCCGCTGTGGCGCCCGGCGTGGCTGAAGCGCTGGTGGCCACGGCCGGCGGGCTCCTGGCCGCTATCCCCGCCGTGATCGGGTATAACCTGTTCGTGAACCGGGTCCGCCTGTTCGCCGGTGAGCTCGAGGGGTTCGCCAACGAGCTGATCGGGACCATGGCCCGGGAAGGCCTGGTCTAAATGGCTTCCCTGGGCGGGGGGCTCGGCAGTCAGCGGGGCGAGCTTCCTCTGATGGCCGACGTGAACGTCACGGCGTTGGTGGACGTCATGCTGGTGATGCTGATTACTTTTATGATCACGGCACCAATGATGCAAGGTGGCGTGGATGTCGAGCTGCCCCGCGCCCAGGCTCGTCCGCTCTCCCCGAAGGAGGGGATGGTGGTGTCGGTCAATCGGAACGGGCGAATTTTCGTCGACCAGACGCCGGTATCCTACAGCGACTTCAGGGTGACCTTCCGCTCCCTGGTAGCCACCCGTAAGCCGACCGGGGTGTATCTCCAGGCGGACGCCCGGGTGCCCTACGGGGAGGTCGTTCGGGTTCTCGCGATCATCCGTACAGCGGGAGTACAGAACGTGGGCCTTGTCGCCGCCGAGGAAGAAACGCCGTGAGGATCCGACCGTCCAACCAGACGCCGGGCAGGGCCGCCGGACTGGTCGGGACGCTCGTGGTGCACGCGGCAGCGGTCGCTTTTCTTCTGGCCGCCGTGAAGCCGACTCGGGCCTCGCCGCCATCGTACGCGGTCGACCTGGTTGCGGCCCCAGCGCCGACGACGAAGCAGCGGTTGGCCCGTGAAGCCCTCCCGACTCCGCCTCCGGAGGAAAAGCCGGCCCCTCCCCCCCCGAAACCGGCGCCACCTGAGAAAGACAAACCAGCACCGGTGACGCCAAAACCACCGAAGCCGGCCAAGACGCCCTCTCCGCCCGCGCCCAAGCCACCACCGGCGGAGAGCGAGCGAGAGCCGGCTCCACGGACGGCCGCGCCGGTCGCGCCGGCTCCGGGCGAGACGCCCAGCACCGGAACCGATGTCGCGACGATCAAGACGCCGGGCCTGGCGTTTCCATTTCCCGAGTACCTGCGCAACATCGTCACCCAGGTGTACCAGCGGTGGGACCGGGCCTCGGCCAAGCAGAGCAATTTCGCCGAGGTCAGCTTTCTGATTCTGAGGGACGGGTCGGTGCGCGATATTCGATTCGTGACCCGTTCGGGAAGCTTTGCGTTCGACATCGACGCCCAGGGGGCCGTCGAGGCCGCGGGCAATAGCCGAGCCTTCGGCCAGCTACCTGACGGGTGGGAGGCGGACGTGTTGCCTGTCAGCTTCTACTTCAAGCCAACGCGATGAAACGATTCTTCAATCTGCTGTTTCTGCTAATCGTCCCTGGCTACACGCTCGCCGCGCAGGACACGACCCGGGTCGACGAGGGCGTACGGGTGGGCGTGGACTACCGCCCTGGTGTCAGACCGGGGTTGGTCGTGCTTCCAGGCCCCGGGCTCGACTCGGTGCGTGCCATGGTCCAGCGCGACCTCGACTACAGCGATCGTTTCGAGATTATCGCGGTGGGTGATGCACCCCGGGGGGCCACCGCGGGGGGGACCGCTGAACCAGGCGGTCCAGTCAATTACGAGCTGTATAAAGGACTCGGGGCGGAGTTTGCGGTGGAGCTGAGCCCGGCCGCCGGCGGCGTCACCGCCCGGTTGCACGAGGTGAATGCCGGGAAACTCCGCAATCAGCAAAGCGTGCCGCTCCCGTCGGGTCCGGATTCCCGCCTCGACGTCCATCGGCTCGCGGACGAGATCACCCGGTGGGCCAGTGGAACATCGGGAGCGGCAGCGAGCCGGATCCTGCTTGTGTCCGGAGGACGAGTCTACCGCGCCGACAGCGATGGTCACGATCTCACCCCGGTAACGCCGGCGGGGCAGACGTCGCTCTCGCCCGCGTGGTCTTCCGACGGGCAGCGGATCGCCTACACCCAGCTGGGTGAGGGACGTGGCGGGATCGTGGTTCAGGCGCTCGCCACCGGGGCCACGTTCACGGCTCCGGGCTCACAGACCGCGCTCAATATCACCCCCGCCTTCTCACCCGATGGGCGCACGCTGGCGTTTGCGCACTCCGACGAGCGCGGCACCGACATCTACACCGCGAACGTCATCGAACGTTGTTGCGCGCAACGCTTGACCGTGGGACGCTTCGCGGACAACTTAAGCCCAACGTTTTCGCCCGATGGGCGGCGCATTGCGTTCATTTCCACGCGGGCAGGACCGCCCCAGCTCTACGTGATGGCGGCGGATGGAACCGATCAGGAGCTGCTGGCGCCGTTCGACTTCGGGGCCACGGGAAGCTCGAATGCTCCCGAATGGTCTGCTGATGGTGCCAGTGTCGTATTCCACCGGGAGGTCTCCGGAAGCCCGCAAATTTTTCTGGTCGACGTTTCCGGGCGCCGGGTGCGGCAGCTCACGTCGTCCGGCCGGAATGAAGACCCCACCTGGGCGCCCGACGGCCGGCATGTCGCTTTCATTTCCGATCGAAGCGGCCGCCGTCAGATCTGGATCGTCGACATTGAAACCGGCCGAGTACGGCAGCTGGCAACACCAGGTGCCGCTCGGCTTCCGTCGTGGTCGCGCCGTCTTGGGCGGGCCACCGTCGTTCCTAACCCATGATTGTGGAGTGATGATGCGCGCACCTTCTCTGCTGATGCTCCTGGCCGCCGCCGCCTTCGCCGCTGCCTGCGGCGGTAAGGCCGCTCCCGAGGAACCCGCGCCTGAACCGACCCCGGTTGAAGACCCCCTTCCGGCCCCGGCGCCGGTGGAAGACAGCGCTGACCGGGATCGTATGGAGCGGGAGCGGATGGCCAGAGAGGCGGCCGAGCGTTCGCGTGCGGTCGCAGCGGACCTGTCTGCCATGATCAACTTCGATTATGACCAGGCCACGGTGCGCTCGGCCGATCAGGCAACTCTGGACCGCAAGGCCGTGATTCTGGTCGCCAATCCGAACGTCAAGGTCCGCATCAGCGGTCATGCCGACGAGCGCGGCTCCGACGAGTACAACCTGGCGCTGGCCAACCGGCGTGCGGCCGCGGCCAAGCGATACCTGGAGAACAAGGGCGTAGATGGCTCGCGGCTGGACGTCATTTCCTATGGGGAGGAGCGGCCCCTCAACCCCGGCAGCGACGAGACCGCCTTTGCCCAGAACCGGCGCGACGAATTCGAAGTCACGTCGGGTGGCGACAACCTCACCGCGCCGCAGTGAGGGCGCCCTTCTCAATCCCCCGTTCCCTGGTTCTGGGAGCCGGGGTTCTGGCTGGCCTTGGCGGCTGTGTGACCAAGAGCGACATCCAGCGGGTGCAGGATGATGTGGCCCTGTTCAAGGCGGAGACCGCCCGCCGGGACTCGGCCCGGGCTGCACAACTCACCCAGGTGATTCAGGTCCAGCAGCGGGTCATGGACTCGCTCACCTCCAGCCGGAAGGCAGTCAGCCAGCTGCGGGGCGATCTCGCGAGTGATCTGTACAACATTCAGCAGCAGCTGGTGCAGCTACAGGAGCTGACCGGCCAGAGTCAGCAGCGCCTGAGCGAGCTGCGCACCCAGCTGGAGGCCCGGGGTGAGCAGATATCGTCCACCGTGCCGGGCGATACATCCACTCCCAGCGCCTCATCCTCTGCGTCAGCCGATCAGATGTACGAGGCCTCGCTGGCCCAGCTACGGCGGGGAAGCACGTCGACGGCGCGTCAGGGCCTGAGTGAGATGCTGCGCAACTACCCCACGAGTGAGCGGGCGGGCGACGCGCTCTACTTCATCGGACAAAGCTTTGCGGCCGAGAGCCCGGACTCGGCTGCCTTCTATTACGACCAGGTGGTCCAGAAGCACCCCACCTCGAGTCGCGCGGCGTCGGCCCTCTACAACCTTGGCCTGGTGGCCGAACGGCGGAAGGAGACCCGAAAGGCCAGGGAGGCCTTCCAGCGTGTGGTCCAGAAGTATCCCCAATCCGACGAAGCGGCCCTGGCTCGCGACCGACTGAAGGCGCTCGGGCGGTAAGCCCGGGCGTCGCCCGCTTTATGACCGGCACTCCTGGGGAAATGCCATTCCTCGATCACCTCGAGGAACTGCGCTCCCGCATTCTCCGGTCGCTCGGTGCCGTGATTGTCGGGTCTGCCATCGGCCTGTGGGCGGTCCAGCACTTCCAGCTCGTCAATCTGCTCAAGCAGCCGATCGCCCCCTACCTCACCGACGGCAAGCTGGTGGTCCTCAGTCCGACCGAGCCGGTGATGATCGTCCTCAAGCTCGGCTTTCTCGTGGGGCTGGTGCTGGCCTCACCGATTCTTCTCTGGCAGCTCTGGGCCTTCCTCGCTCCAGCCTTGTATGCGCGGGAGAAGAAAGCCCTGGTGCCCTCGCTCTTCGTCGGGCTCGTCCTCTTCATGACCGGCGCGGCCCTCGCCTATTCGGTCGTGGTGCCCCAGGCGCTTCGGGTCCTGTTCAGCTTCCAGACCGAGGCCATCGCGCCGTTCATCACCTACGACAAGTACTTCAGTTTCGTCATGCAGGTGACGATGGCGCTCGGCATCTCGTTCGAGCTGCCGCTGGTGATCATCATTCTGTCCTGGTTGGGGGTGATCGGACCGTCGGATCTCCGCCGGTTCCGCCGCTTCGCCGTGGTGCTGGCGT
>JBKJZM010000189.1:0-6128 GCA_046715295.1 Gemmatimonadales bacterium
GCCGCCCCACCAATCCATTTCTGTCCCAGGATCCCGCGCTCAAGGCTCGGCGCCTGGCCCGTGCGCTCATCTCCGACATGGTGGTCTACCATCCGGGTAAGCGTCAGGAAGGGCTGCGTGATGGAAACCTCAAGGAGCTGTTCGAGGAAGAAATCAAGAAGAGCTGGGAGGAGTATGCCGATCAGGTCGGGCGGGAGGTCGCCGAGTCCACCGGGTACTTCCGGGAGGCGCTGAACGAGATTCTGGCAGGGGGTCGACAGATCTTCTGACTTTTACTTCCCACCCCTCACCTCCATTAGGTTTCAGTCTTCCCCTTGCATGGAGTAGTTGGCATGTCGGACCTGGTGAATCGTCTGACCGACCTGCAACGTCGAGTCGCTGAACTCCGAGACTTTCTTTGACTTGCCGGACAAGGCCGACCGGCTGAGGGCGCTCGAGGACCAGCAGGCCCTGCCGGGCTTCTGGGCCGATTCTGAAGCGGCGCGAAGCTCGGTTCAGCAGATGAAGATCCTCAGAAACTGGCTCACCCCCTACGACACCCTGCATCGCCGGCTTGACAGCGCCCTCGAAATGGCCGAGCTGCTGGCGGCAGAGCCGGACGAGGCCATGTCCGCCGATCTGGCGAAGGAAGCCGAGGAGCTCGAGACCTCGGCCGAAGCCTTCGAGCTCCAGGCCATGCTTCAGGGCCCGGAGGACGCGCGCGACGCGCTCCTCACGATCCATCCTGGCGCCGGCGGTACCGAGTCGCAGGACTGGGCCGAGATGCTGATGCGGATGTACGTGCGCTGGGCGGAGCGTCACGGCTTCGAGGTCGCCATTCTCGATCTCCTCCCGGGCGAGGAAGCAGGCATCAAGTCGGTTACGATCGAGATCAAGGGCCAGTACGCCTACGGCTACCTCAAGGCGGAGAAGGGAGTGCACCGCCTGGTGCGGATCTCGCCGTACGACTCGCAGGCACGCCGCCACACCTCCTTCGCCTCGGTTTTCGTCTACCCGGACATCGACGACACCATCGAGGTGGATCTGCGGGAAGAAGACATCAACATGGACGTCTTTCGCGCCTCGGGCGCCGGCGGCCAGCACGTCAACAAGACGTCGTCGGCTGTGCGGCTCACCCATGTACCAACCAACACGGTGGTCTCCTGCCAGCAAGAGCGCAGTCAGACGAAAAACCGGGCCACGGCCATGAAAATGTTACGGGCCGCCATTTATCAGAAGAAGCTGGAAGAGCAGGAAGTCGCCCGAGCGGTGGTCGAAGCTACCAAGACCGACAACTCCTGGGGAAATCAGATTCGGTCGTATGTCTTCCAGCCGTACACGATGGTGAACGACCATCGGACCGAAGTGAAGGTTGGGGACGTGCAGCGAGTGATGGATGGAGACCTGGACACGTTTATTCAGGCGTACCTGAAGCGGTTTGGAGGCAAGGCGGCGTGAGCACCGTCGAGGAACGGTCCTACGTTGAGACGGCTCGCCGGGAGAAGCGGGCGGCCCTGGAGGCGCTGGGTGTCCAGCCGTTCGCCTATCGCTACCAACGCACCCACATGGGTGCCGAAGCCCTGGCTGCCTACCGTGACCATATGGGGGAGGATGGGCTCGAGGTCTCGGTCGCGGGGAGGATCGAGTCGTGGCGTCCCAAGGGCAAGGTCGTGTTCGGACACATCGAGGACCCCAGCGGGCGCATCCAGGTCTACCTGAGGCGGGACGTGCTCGGCGCAGGGTTCGACCTGGTCGATCTCCTGGACCTCGATGATCACGTCGGCATAGTCGGCCGTCTGTTCCGGACCAAGGCGGGTGAAGTCACCATCCGGGCTACTGACATTACCCTGCTCGCCAAATCGCTTCGTCCGCTTCCCCGCGGGAAGACCCAGACCGGACCGGAAGGAACCGTCATCTACGGGGGCCTCACCGATCCCGAGCTCCGCTACCGACAGCGCTACGCCGACCTGGCCGTGCACCCGGATGTCCGTCAGGTCTTCGTGCTCCGCGCCCGGGCCACTGCCTTCATCCGGCGGTTTCTGGATGAGCGTGGATTCCTCGAGGTCGAGACCCCGATTCTGCAGCCGCTGTACGGCGGGGCCGCAGCTCAGCCCTTTGTCACCCACCACAACGCGCTGGACATGCCGCTCTATCTGCGGATTGCGGACGAGCTGTATCTCAAGCGGCTCCTGGTAGGAGGAATCGAGCGAGTCTACGAGATCGGCCACGACTTCCGGAACGAAGGTATGGACCGGACTCACAATCCGGAATTCACCATGCTCGAGCTCTACCAAGCGTACGCGGACTACAACGACATG
Source organism: Gemmatimonadales bacterium (assembly GCA_046715295.1). Classification (GTDB taxonomy): domain Bacteria; phylum Gemmatimonadota; class Gemmatimonadetes; order Gemmatimonadales; family GWC2-71-9; genus CAVVWJ01. Next base: position 2,298 of record JBKJZM010000189.1, read on the forward strand.
ATGAGCCTGACCGAGGCCCTCATGGCCGGGGTCGTCGAGCACTGTCTTGGAACCACAGTCCTCGAGCGCGGGGGCATCCGGCTGGACTTCGCGCCGCCGTTCCCGCGGGTGCCGTTCATCGATGGGATACGGGCGCGCACCGGCCTCGATCTGCGCACCGCAACCGAGGACGAGATGCGCGCGCTCCTGCTCCGGACCAATGGTGATGCCGAAGCGGTCAAGGGCTTGTCCGGCGGCCGGCTGCAGGACGAGGTGTTCAAGGTGTTCCTGGAGCCTCACCTGGTTCAACCGACCTTCGTCGTGGACTATCCCAAGGCGCTCTCACCGCTGGCCAAGGAGCATCGCAGCGACCCGTCACTCACCGAGCGCTTCGAGCTGTTCGTGGGCGGGCGGGAGCTGGTCAATGCCTTCAGCGAGCTCAACGATCCCGACGACCAGCGTCGCCGGTTCGAGGACCAGGTGCGGCAGCGGGCGGCCGGCAACCAGGAGGCGCACAGCTACGATGCCGACTATATCCGCGCCCTCGAGTACGGAATGCCGCCGGCGGGGGGACTCGGCCTCGGTGTCGATCGTTTGATGATGCTTATCGCCGATAAGCCTTCGATCAGGGACGTCATCATTTTTCCCGCCATGAGGTCGGAGGACTAGTGAAACAGCTTCGCGCATGGCTTCGATGGCCCTCGGAAGCCGAGAGGCGGAAAATCCGCGCGGGCACCCGCCTGGAGTGGCGGATCGCGCGGCGCTATCTCCGGAGCCGGCGGACCGCCCGCACGGCATCGCTGAACACCGTCATCTCCACCGGCGGCGTAGCGGTAGGGGTGACGGCGCTGATCGTGGTGCTTGGCGTCATGAACGGGCTGCGCGACGACCTGCGGGAGCGCATTCTGGTAGCCAATCCCCATCTCCGCATCCTCACGTTCGGGTCCGGGCTCCGGCTGGACGACTGGCGTAGCGTCATTGCGGAGGTGCGGAAGGAGCCCGGCGTGGTGGCCGCCAGCCCCGAGGTGATAAGCCAGGCGGGCATTACCGCCGGGCAGGACTACGGCGAAGGGGTCAACCTGGTCGGGTTCGATCCCGATACCGGAACCAAATCGGTCACCTCACTGCCGCAGGCCGTCACCAAGGGCGATCTGTCGTTCAAGGCAACCAAACCTGGGGTGGACGGAGGCGTGCTGCTCGGTTCCCGGCTGGCCTCCCGGCTTTCGGTCTACCCGGGCGACATCGTTACCCTGGTACCGGTCACCCAGGCCAGGATCAACCCTGCACTCGGCGTGGCGGTGCCGCGCTTCTGGAAGTTCGAGATCACCGGCCTCTTCGACACTGGCATGTTCCAGTATGACAACCAGTTCGTGGTCATGTCGCGGGAAATGGCTCAACGGTTTACCGGCCTGGGCGAGGCGGTCTCCGGCATCGCGGTGCGGGTGGACGATCCCGACCGGGCGCCGGAGATCGGCGCGGCCCTGGAGAAGCGGCTGGGCTACCCCTACCGGGCGCTGGATTGGCAGACCCAGAACTCGAGCCTGTTCAGCGCGCTGCAGCTGGAGAAGCTCGCCATGGGGCTGGTTATCTTTTTCATCATGGTCGTGGCTGCCTTCAACATCGTCGGGACGCTCACCATGGTAGTAACCGACAAGACCAGGGAGATCGGCATCCTGCAGGCCATGGGGCTCACTTCGCCGGCCATCGCCCGGGTGTTCCTGATCCAGGGTGCGGTGATCGGTGTGGTGGGGACTCTGCTGGGGCTGGTGCTCGGCCTCACGGTTTCCTACGTCGTGGACAGCTCCGGCTGGGTTCGAATCAACCCGGCCGTATACTTCATCGATCATCTGCCGGTCCACATTCAGTGGCAGGATGTGGCGGTGGTCGTGTTGACCAGCCTTGCGATCGCCGTGGCTGCCACGGTCTACCCTTCGCGCGCCGCCGCCGCCCTGACACCGGTGGAGGCCATCCTACACGAATGACAGCCATTCTCCAGGCCCAGGAACTGCGCAAGGTGTATCGCGGCGGCGACGGCAACCCCATCGAGGTGCTGTCGGGCGTCGATCTGATGGTGAGCCGAGGCGAGTTCGTCGCCATCGTCGGGGCCAGCGGCTCGGGGAAGAGCACGCTGCTGCACCTGCTGGGCGCCCTCGACAGCCCGTCCGGCGGCACGGTGCGGCTGGGTGGCCAATCGTATGCGGACGAGACCGCTGAAAGCCTGGCCGCCATTCGGAATCGAAAGCTGGGGTTCGTCTTCCAATTCCATCACCTGCTCCGAGAGTTCACCGCGCTGGAGAACGTGATGATGCCGCTGCTCATTGCGGGGGAGGACGATGCAAAGGCCCGCTCGCGGGCGGAAGAACTGCTGGCCGAGGTGGGTCTGGCCGGACGGATGTCACACCGGCCGTCCCAGCTGTCCGGCGGCGAGCAGCAGCGGGCGGCGGTGGCCCGTGCCCTCATCGCCGATCCGCTGGTGGTGCTGGCGGACGAGCCTTCGGGCAATCTGGACAATGCCAACAGCGAGCGACTCCATGGCCTCTTCGCGCATTTATCCCGGGAGTTCGAGACCGCACTCATCGTAGTCACCCATAACCGATCCCTGGCCGCGCGAGCCGACCGGGTGCTGTCGCTCGAGGGCGGACGCCTGGTTCCGCTCTCCGGCGTGGAGTTGATGCCCTGATGTCCTGCGAGCAGTGCCGGGAGCGAGAGGCGGTCATCCACCTCACCCAGATCGTCAACGAGCAGGTGACCACCCTCCATCTCTGCGAGCGCTGCGCCGCGGAGAAGGGGGTGGAGAGCCCCGGCGCCACGCCGAAAACGCCCCTGGGCACCTTTCTCGCCGCCATGGGCCAGGAGCTGCCGGAGACGCCGGCGCCTCGGACCGGCGACACCTGCTCACGTTGCGGCGGGTCGCTCCAGGACTTCCGGGAAAGCGGCAGGCTGGGCTGTTCCGAGTGCTATCGATCCTTCGAGGTACCGCTGCGCGACCTGCTGCGCCGGCTGCATGGCTCGACCCACCACATGGGCGAGCGCTACACCGAGGCCGGGGGGAGTAGCGAGCCGACCGAGAAACACCCGGCCACCGACCTGCGGGAGCAGCTCCGTATGGCAGTCGAGACTGAGAACTTCGAGCTGGCGGCGGAGCTTCGCGATCGCCTCCGGGTGATGGAATGATCGATCTCAGTCTCCTGACCGACGGTGGGGTGGGGTGGCTCGACGCAAGCGGCCCCTCCAGCCACCTGATCCTTTCGACCCGGATCCGGCTGGCGCGGAACCTGGCGGGGCGGGTCTACCAGGGACGGAACTCCGAGTCCGAGCGGGAGGACATACTCCAGACGGCGGAGGCCGCCGCGCGGGACACCGTGCTGCTGCGGCGGGCCATCAAGTTCCGGCTCGATCAGCTGGATCGGAGCGATCGGCAGCTGCTGCATGAGCGGCACCTGGTCAGCAAGGAGCTGGCGGGGCTCGACGCCGATGGTCGGGTGCGCTCGGGTGCCTCACTGCTGGTTCAGGATCGGCTCGGCGTAATGCTGAACGAGGAGGATCATCTCCGCCTACAGGGGCTCCATTCCGGGTTCGCGCTGGACGCCGCATACGCCGAGGTCGATCGGCTGGACGCCGAATTGGGACAACGACTTGCATTCGCATTTCACTCTGAATTTGGTTACCTTACCTCCTGTCCCACCAACGTCGGTACCGGGCTTCGGGCTTCGGTGTTGATCCATCTTCCCGGCCTGGTGCTCACCAAGGAAATCTCCAAGGTGCTGCAGGGGCTGGCGCAGGTGGGACTGACCTTCCGGGGCCTGTATGGCGAAGGAAGCGAGGTCGTCGGCAACTTCTTCCAGCTGTCCA
>JBKJZM010000190.1:0-6877 GCA_046715295.1 Gemmatimonadales bacterium
CGAGGAGCTCCGGCCGGATCAGCTTCACGGCGGCCGGGCGCGCCAGCATCTGGTGGGTGGCTCGGAACACCTCTCCCATTCCGCCTCGGCCAAGCGGCTCTTCGAGCCGGTAGCTCCCCAGCTCGCGCGCCCGCCTGACCTGCTGCCCCAGCCCGTGAATGATCTTCACCGGGACCACAGCCAGGAACGCGCAGATGTAGTTCGGCAGAGAGGTCCAGGTGACGTAGAGCCAGCTCCCCTGAAAGTCGAACCCGCGGAGCATCGACAGGCCAATCGCGAGTGGCGCGGTTGACGCCGCCAGCAGCCCCACCAGCAGAGTCTTCCTCGGGGTGTTCGGCACAAGGGCCGGATAGATCAGGATCGCGACACAAACCCAGGAGACCCGTGGCACAAGCGGGATCGGTATCCAGTGAGTGAGGATGGAGATGAGGAGGCACTGCAGGACCAGATATCCGGCGCCCAGGTCGATCAGCAGCTGAGGCCGGGGGCTCAGGTTCCGGGCGAGACCGACCATCAGCAGCGAGCTGGCTACCCCGAGAGCTCCCAGGATGTTCCCCGGGTAGGGGTACGGCGTAGCCATCCGGTCGCTGATCAGAGGGGTTACAAAGTTGTTCATGGCCGTCATGAACGCCCAGACCGAAGCGAACACGATGCCGACGGTCCCGACCCGGCGGCAGGCCTGGAACATCATGTCGCTGGGCATGCTCTGCCCGGATCTGGAGCTGACGGAGGACCGCACCGGTGTCGACGGGCGGCGGCCCAGGAAGCGTCGTGAGGTCATGAGCATGTCGGGTCTAGGGGTTCGCTCCTAAGCCTACCACGGTTGACGGCACTGCGGAACAGCGGGTGATCCGAACAAGTGACACACTGTTGCCACATTCAGGATCTGAACGTACGTTCGTGCCGACCTACCATCGAACCGAACTTGCCGCCCGGCAGGACTTTGTGGCCATGTCCCTGAACCCGAAAATCTGGCAACCGGTTGCGGGGGTGCTCTCGCTGGCCAACCTGGTGGCAGTGTGGTTCGCCGCCGGCCCGGCGGAACCGTGGCACGCCTCGATCCACGCCGCGCTGGCAGTGGGCTTTGCTCTGGGGGCGCAGCGGTTGGGAGCCCGCCGCCGAGCCGCCTCCATCGGGGGCGAGAGCCTCTCGACCGAAGCCCTCGATGAGCTTTCCATCTTACGCTCCGAGGTCGCCGAGCTCTACGAGCGGCTCGACTTTGCGGAGCGCGTCATGGCCCAGCCGCGCCCGGCGGAGGATCGGACCTCGTCCTTGAGTCCATGAGGCGCATTTCCACACTCGGGCTTCTGGTTCTGGCCGCATGTCAGCGGGCAGCCAGCCCTGCTCCCTGGCCGTCGCGGTGTGGACCAGCGGTGCCGCCGACGGCGATGAACCCGATCGCGCTGCACCCAGCACTTCTCGCCGGTGAGTACCAGCTGGTCCAGATCCAGAGCCAGCCGACGAGTGGGGCCGTCACATCGGGCCGCCTCCACCTCGCGCCCATGGACTCCGCCACCAAGGCGGGTGCCATGGGCGACGCCGTGCGTGACCTGATTGGTTGGCTCGATCTGGACGGGGGTGACCCCGCGTGGAGTGCCGCCGTTTCCTCCCGTGACTCGGAGCGCCCCGGCGCGGTGCTAGCGGGACCGCATCTCCGGCTCGGACAGCCAGGTCAGCCGGACGTACTGGTCCACATTCTGACTATTACAGCGGTGGCGCCCGAAGGTTTCTGGGGCTGGTGGCGGGCGGACCCCGGCGTGGCGGTGAGGACCGATCCCGGCACCGATCGGGTACTGCCTGATCCGGCCGGTTATTTCTGCGCGCTGCGGGTCAAGGGCTAGAATGCCCACGGGATGGTGAATCCCTCCCTGCCCAGCGCCGGACTGCTGCTGTACCGCCGCGTATCGGGCAGGCTCGAGATCTTCTTGGCGCACCCGGGCGGCCCCTTCTGGCACAAGCGTGACGCCGGCGCGTGGACCATCCCCAAGGGCGTGGCGGAGGCGGGGGAAGACACCCTGGCCGCGGCCTGCCGGGAGTTCGAGGAAGAGACCGGCATTCATCCCGTCGGCCCATTCCTCTCGCTCGGCAGTATCCGGCAGAAGGCGGGGAAAATGGTCCACGCCTGGGCGTGGGAAGGCGACGCGGATCCCGCGCGGGTTACCAGCAACACCATGCAAGCCGAGTGGCCCCGAGGGTCCGGCCGCCGGCTCACCTTCCCCGAAGTGGACCGCTGTGCCTGGTTCGACCCGGAGTCGGCCCGAGAGAAGCTCAACCCGGCGCAGGCCGAATTGATCGATCGACTGGAGTTGGCCTTATCGGAGCCACCACCAGCGGCATGACGGCTCTCGGCATCCTGTGCGCTCATCGCGCACGCTGATCAGAATGAAAGCGCCGGCCGACCATTTCTCCCGGCTCGCCCCGGCGTACGCCCTGTGCCGACCGGGCTATCCGGACGGGCTGTTCGACTATCTCGAGGAACTGGTGAGCCGGCACGACCTGGCCTGGGACTGCGCGGCTGGGAGCGGGCAGGCTTCGATCCCTCTTGCCCGCCGGTTCAATCGTGTCGTCGCCACCGATATCAGCGCCCCGATGCTTCAGCAGGCCCCCCGCCATCCGGCAGTGGAGTACCGGGTTGCCCCGGCTGGAGCCAGCGGCTTGGGGGATGCCACAGTCGATCTCGTCACGGTGGCGCAGGCACTGCACTGGCTCGATACCGAGACATTCTACGCCGAGGTGGTTCGAGTCCTTGTGCGCGGGGGCGTACTGGCGGTGTGGACATACGGGGAGCAGTACTTGGCCGAGCCGTCACTGGACCGCGTCCTCCGCCGCTTCTACGCCGACATCGTTGGACCCTATTGGGCTCCGGAGCGCCCACGTCGAATCGGGTTACCGGACGCTCTTCTTTCCATTCCCTGAGCTCGAGCCCCCGGCCCTGGCCATGCAGGAGGATTGGAGTCTGGCCCAGCTTCTAGGCTATGTCGGAACCTGGTCCGCCACCCAGCGATTCCGCGAGGCGGTGGGTCACGACCCGGTGGATCAGCTCGGCCAGGACCTGGGGCGGTACTGGGGAGATCCAGCCGCGTGCCGGCCCATCCGGTGGCCGCTGAGCCTCCGGGTGGGTCGCCGACCGGCCCGACCGAAGTTCGCTCCGTGACTGGCGACTCCCGACGTGTTACCTTAGGTACGGTCCCTCAACAGAATAGCGTGAATGAACACACTCGACGAGCTCTCGTCCGGCGCGCCGGTGCAGGCCGCTGTCGGAATCTCGGTTCTCGTGGTAGATGATGAGGCCGCCGTCCGGCGTTTCGCCGCGCGAGTCCTGGCAGTCGCGGGCTACGCCGTGGTTGAAGCCAGGGATGGCGTAGAGGCACTGGAGCTGATGAAGCAGGTCGGCCTGTCGATCGAAGTGGTAGTTTCCGACATCGTGATGCCTCGACTGAACGGTGTCGAGCTGACCCAGGCGCTTTCCGTCTCGCACCCCCACCTGCCGGTGATCCTGATGTCGGGTTATGCGTCGGAGGGTTTGGCCGAGCTCGGTATCGCCGCACCCTGCTCCATCATCCCCAAGCCGTTCCCATCCGAACGGCTGCTCGAAGAAGTACGGCGGTGCGCCCGGCCCAGGAATACCGCATAAGCCTATCCTCCTCACGAGGCATCCCGTCCTCCAGTAGTCCCTGCGACAAATCGCTGCCATAGTCTCCGGTTCTCCCCATCTCCGGCGTAGCTCCGAGCAAGGCTTGCCCCGGCGCGGGTATTGCCGATCAACGGAAGAGAGCCATGCTTCCGGTCATAATCGGTGGTGCGCTGACCTACCGGACGGGGAATGCAGATTTATCGCCGAGCGGATAACCCTACTGCTGGTTGGAGCTTACATGCGCGCTCCCGGTGCCGGCGCACAGTCCTTTGACGGCCCGTTCCAACCGGCTGCAAAGGGCGGCGCTGCAGAACGCGTGGCCGTCGCACATATGAGGATTCGATATTGCCGCTGATAACGCGGAAGCCGCTCCTGCTGCTCGTCCTCTTTGCCGCCCTCGCTTGCGATGGGGGGCCGAGCAGCCTGAGCACGGGAAACCTTTCGATCTCGGTATCCGGGCTTCCCACGGGGTTGCCCGCTGCCGTGACGGTTACCGGCCCGGACGGTTTCAGCCAACCGGTTACCGGCACCCAGACCCTCTCCCAGCTGGTCTCAGGGACGTACGCGGTGACGGCGGGTAACGTGACAGTCGGCCCCACCGTATACTCGGCCACCCCGGCATCGCAGTCCGTAATCGTGGGGCCTTCCACTGGCAATGCGTCGATCGTGTATGCCAGCGACGCGGGAAGTCTGTCGCTGACGATCAACGGTCTCGGTACCGGTGGCGCTGCGGCCGTGACAGTCACCGGGCCGGGTGGCTACAGCCAGCCCGTGACGGCTACGAGCACTCTCACGGGTCTTAACCCGGGCACCTATTCCATTACCGCCCAGGACGTGGCCGCCTCCTGCGGCGCGCTCTACACCGCGGGCCCTGCAACCCAGAGCACGACCGTCACCGCCGGCAATACCGCGAGCGCGACGGTCACCTATGACCCGCAGAGCGGCGGATCGCTCAATTTGTGCATCGACGGATTGTATCTGACGCAGAGTACTCAGACCTATACCGGCGGTGTGCCGCTGGTTCAGAACCGTGATGGGTACCTGCGGGTCTTCGTCGTCGCGACTCAGGCCAACGTTGCAGCCCCGGCGGTGCAGGTCAGGTTCTACAATGGCCCGGTCCTGCTGGCTCAGAATACCATTCTCGCACCGCGCCCCTCGGTGCCCACCTCGGTGGACGAAAGCTCATTGAGCAATTCGTGGAACGTCGCCGTTTCCGGGACGCTCATTCAGCCGGGGCTGAGGATCGAGGCGGAGGTGGATCCAGCACCCGGAATCGTCACCGAAAGCAGCGAGGTGGACAACGTATTTCCGGCGGCGGGCCCGATCGCGATGACCGTCCGGGCGGTACCGACCCTCAACGTCACCTTTGTGCCGATCCGACAGAGTGGAAGCGGGCTTCAGGGTGACGTGAGCGATCCCAATGCCTTTCTGGCGATGACGAGAAAAATGCACCCCATCGCCGCGGTCAACGTGGCCGTGCGGGTGCCTGTGACCACCTCGACCGCGCTCGAGGCGGACGGTACCGGATGGGGCACAGTGCTGAGCGAGCTGGACGCGGTCAGAGCCGCCGACCAAAGCTCTCGATACTACTACGGCGTGGCCAAGGTCCCGTACACCGCCGGTGTGGCCGGGATCGCCTACGTCGGGGCTGGATCGTACAATGCGCGCGCGGCACTCGGCTGGGATCGCCTGCCTAGCGGCGCTATCGTCGCCGCGCACGAGCTGGGACATAACTGGGGGCGCAACCACGCTCCCTGCGGAGGGCCGCAAGGGCTGGATGATCTGTACCCCCACTCGGATGGCAGGACTGGAGTGTATGGCCTCGATGTCGGGACGGTGATCCTGAAGCCACCGACCCTGAACGATATCATGGGGTACTGCGACCCGAAGTGGATTGGCGACTACACCTACCGCGCCGTACTGAACTATCTGAGCCCACCCAGTCCGGTGGTGACCGGGTCGGCTGCCGGCCAGGCCGTCCAACCCTGCCTCCTCATCTGGGGACACATTTGGAACGGCGAGCTGGTGCTCGAACCGGCGTTTCATCTGAACACCCGTCCCAGCCTTCCTGAGCGAGCCGGCCCCTACACCATATCGGCCGCCGCGGCAGACGGGACTGTGCTTTTCAGCCTCTCCTTTACGCCGAAGGAGGTCGCCGACCTGCCCGGAGGCCAGAAGAACTTCGTGTTCGCCGTACCTATCTCGGATGCTCGCGCCCGGCAACTGACGAGTCTTCGCCTTAGCGGCCGGGGTCTAGAGACGGTTCGACGGGCTCAGCCGGTCCTGGGCGGGCACCCGGGCGCAGGGGCCAAGCCGTTGCCGGCCGAGATGCGCCAGTCGTCCAGGGGCGGAATGGATGTCCGTTGGGATGCGCGTGTGCACCCAATGGTGATGGTGCGCGACGCTCAGACAGGTGAAGTGCTGTCATTTGCCCGCGGCGGCAGTGTGCAGCTCCCGGGTGTCAGGCGGGAGGTAGACCTCGTGCTCTCCGACGGGGTCACCAGCAGCGTCAGGCGCGTACCGGTAACCCAGTGATCAGGCTGTCGATTATTGGTCTGGTGCTGGGAGGGTCTGCCTGTGCCCCGCAGAAACCCGGCAGCCCAGCGACCCAGCAACCCGGCCAGGCAACGGTAGCAGCGCGGCCGGCCATCACTCTGGAACGCACTCCCTGCTTCGGCAGCTGCCCGGTCTACACCATCTCGGTCTCCGCCTCGGGCCAGGTCACATTCGAGGGCCGGGCCCACGTGCGCTTATTAGGCACGGCCACCGGACAGATTCCCAGGCAGCGCGTCGACGCCCTCCTGGTCGAGCTCGAGCGAGCCGGGTACTTCGCCTTTGCCAGCCGGTACGCCATGTCCGAGCCTGTCTGCGGGCGCTACGTCACCGACCTGCCGTCGGCCATCAGCTCCGCCACTCTTGGCATGCGGACCAAGCGCATCGAGCACGATCATGGATGTGGCGGAGCGCCCGGCGCCCTGGCCGTGCTGGAGAAGCGAATCGATGAGGTGCTGGGCTCGGATCGGTGGACGGGGACGGAGAGGTAAGAGGTTTTGATCCTTCGCGTCGCTCAGGATGACAATTACTTGCTGTCCCGCTGTCCCGCTGTCCCGCTGTCTCCGCCTACCCGCCTACCTGCCTGTTCGCCGGATCTAGTTTATCCCGTACCGCATCCCCTAGCAACGTTGCCGCCACCACCACCAGCACCAGGGCCACGCCGGGCGCAGTGGCCACCCAGGGCGCGTT
>JBKJZM010000191.1:0-6210 GCA_046715295.1 Gemmatimonadales bacterium
GCGATATCCCGAGCTGTTCGACGGCGCCCTGTCCGGTTGCGGTCCGATCGGTGACTTTCCCGGGCAGCTCAATTACATCGGCGACTTCCGGGTGGTGTTCGATTACCTCTTTCCGGGTGTGATCCCCGGCAATGCCGTCGATGTTCCGGAAACGGTTCGATCCAGGTGGGACCAGATCTATGTCACCGCCATCGTTATTGCGCTGGCTGCGGACTTCGACGCCGCCTTGCAGCTGATCCGCATAACGGGCGCACCGGTGGCTGGCAACGACCTGCGGTCCGTGGCCGAGACCACCGTGGGTATTCTCTGGTACGACGTCTTCGGGATTACGGATGCCCGGGCGCGGCTGGGGGGGCAGCCGTTCGACAATTCAACCCGGGTATACGCCGGATCCTCGAATGATCCGGCACTGAACGTGGGAGTGCAGCGTTATGCAGCGGATCCGGCGGCCGTGGCCGGGCTGGCTCGATACCAGACCTCCGGCAATCTCCAGGTACCCCTCACGACTCTCCATACAACGGGCGACCCGATCGTGCCGTTCAACCAGTCCCGGTCATACGGCGAGAAGGTAAGTCGGACTGGCACCTCCGGGTTGCTGGTTCAGAACACCATTGACCGGCATGGTCACTGTGCTTTTCAGGGACTCGAGGTCCTGGGTGCGTTCACCAGCCTGATGGAGAGAGTAAGGGCCCGTCCGATGACAACGGTCCTGGCGCTGTCCCGGCCCTGATGCGTCTGGGCGTCATCTCCGATACCCACGGCCTCCTGCGGCCGGAGGTCTTCGATGCCTTTGCCGGCGTGAGTCACATCCTCCATGCCGGCGACGTCGGGAGTCTCGATCTGCTCACCGAGCTGGAATCGCTCGCGCCGGTGACGGCGGTATACGGCAATACCGACGGCCCGGAGCTGCGCAGCGCGCTCCCGGAAGTCGCCACGCTGCAGCTCGATGGCTTCGATATCGTGGTCATCCACGGGGATCAGCTCGGCTCACCTACGCCGACTGCGCTCAACGCCGCTTTTCCCGAGGCCCAGATCGTCGTATTCGGTCACACCCATCGGCCGCTGCTGACTCTGGTGGATGTGGTGGTGACGGTCATGAACCCGGGCGGGGCCGGCCCGCGCCGGTTCAATCTCCCACCCTCCGTGGGAATACTGGAGCTGGAGCCGGGCATTCCACCGCGGGGCAGACTCCTGCCGTTGCTCGATTTCGATCCGGAGTAGTCGGTGCTCACGGCCTTAATCTCCGCGCTCCAGGTCGCGTCTCCCGAGACACTCCTGATCAGAGCCGTCGAGCGTCCGCCGCCTCCTGGCGCCGTCGCCGACATCGCCCACTATGGTCCCCCCCAGGTTCGTATTCCTACCCGCCAGGGTACTGCCCTGGTCTGGCTGCTCCGTGCCAAGGACACCGTTTTCGTGGTGGCCAGCATACCGGACTCCACGCCCTACTGGGGCGATGACTTGGCGCTGAGCCTCGACACGAGGGGGGATGGCGGACCGAGCCCCGGGCACGACGACTTCCAGCTGGACTTCCGCCGGGTGCTGGACAGCAGTGTGGTGTATCGCGGCCGGAACGGGCGGTGGCAGCCGCCTCAGGACAACCCCGATTGGCGGTTGGGTGCCCACCGGTCGGGGGGTGGCTGGGAGGTGAGTGCGCGGGACGGTAGTAGCGGGTGGAGCCTCGTGCTGCGACTAGACCCTGCCTGGTTTGCTGGAGAACCAGGGCGTCTGGCTCGGGTCGCGTTCCGGATCTATGACGACTCGCCCTCGGGCTGGTTTGCCTGGCCGCCGGAAGGCAGCGCGCCGGCCGCGACGCTGGACCAATCACCGGCGCTCTGGGTTTTCGTGAGATAGTTCATGAGGATAGAACCTCTCCGTAACGGAGCCTGTTCAGCCTGGGGCGCAAGAGCCTCTTGCGCCCCTGCCAATCTGACTGCATATACAGGAAGGTGACCGAACCCCAAGGAACAGTGCTGTAACTGTCCCTGGTTTATGGCGTTGGCGTAGTGGCATCAGCGCAGCGGGCGATTGCAGCGGCATGGATGGGCGGCGGTCGGTTAACGAGCCACGCCATGGCATGTTGCTGTACCAACGCGAGCGTTCAGCCTCCGGAGCTTCACGAAAAGGGTGGCACACGTGCAGATATTGGTTACCGGGGGCGCGGGATTCATCGGCTCGCACTTGTGCGAGAGATTGATCGAAGCCGGCGAGGAGGTCATCTGCCTCGACAACTTTTTTACCGGCTCGCGCGAGAACATCGCCCATCTGCTCGACTCCAACCGCTTCGAGCTGATCCGGCATGACGTCGTCGAGCCTATCCGGCTCGAGGTAGACCAGATCTACAATCTCGCCTGTCCCGCCTCACCGATCCACTACCAGTTCAATCCGGTGAAGACCGTTGAAGCCAACGTGGTGGGCACACTGAATGCTCTCCGGCTGGCGCAACAGATCGGCGCGCGCATTCTCCAGGCCTCGACCTCGGAGGTCTATGGGGACCCAACGGTTCATCCGCAAACAGAAAGCTATCGCGGCAACGTGAATCCGATTGGTCCCCGGGCCTGTTATGACGAGGGAAAGCGAGTTGCCGAGACATTGATGATGGACTATCACCGGCAGGATGGTGTCGACATCCGCATCGCGCGCATCTTCAACACCTACGGGCCGCGGATGGATGAGGCGGACGGCCGGGTTGTGTCCAACTTCATTGTTCAGACGCTGCGCGGTCAGCCGCTCACCCTTTACGGGACTGGGGAGCAGACCCGGTCATTCTGCTACGTGAATGACCTGGTGGAAGGGCTCATCCGACTCATGCGGACCGAAGGAATCCATGAGCCGGTGAACCTGGGAAATCCACATGAGTTCACCATTCGCGCTCTTGCCGATGAGATCGCCGGCATCTGTGATTCGCCCTCTAGCGTTCGCTACTGCCCGCTGCCTCAAGACGACCCCACTCAGCGCCGGCCGGATATCTCACGGGCGCAGCTCCTTCTCGACTGGACTCCCAGGGTCGAGCTGCATGAGGGTCTCCGGTACACCATCGACGACTTCAGGTCTCGGTTGGAGGGGGCACAGCGGCACGGGTCCCGCAGACGAGCGATCAAGTGGCATGCAGCCGTCGGCGGCGCCGGTAAGGCCGCTGGCCAGACCAAGCGGCTGCAGGAGAAACCCTCCGTCGTGGCGTCAGAGAACGGAGCACGGGCCTCGACGGCAGGTTAGGCACTTATATAAGTGGTCCTCCAGCCCACCTCTGCCTGCGACTCAGATCAGGCAGCGGCTTGGCCTGACCCCGAGATCATGGGGGTGCCCCAAACTTCACGATCGTAATGCCGGAATCGGCTAGGCACCCTCATCGAAGACGGCCGGGTGCTTGCGGCAGTCTGAAACTCGAAGCATGTTACCAAAGACACCGTCGTGACTCCATGCAGACATCACTGCAAATTGAGGTTCCTCGGCAACCCTGACAAGCTCGTATCGCTCATCACCCAGAACTGAGAAATCCTTGAACCGCATTCCGACGCAGGGCGAGTCGCTCCAGAGCTACGTACCGGAGCCGATGGGACTGTCCACTGAGATCAACGGGCAGCGTCGGCCGGTTTCCTGGGGCGCCGTCGTTCGGGGCCGCTGGATCATTCTCGCTTGTACCATGGCAGTCGTGGCCATCAGCGCGATCCTCACCCGCCGTAGCCTTCCGGTGTACGAGGGCGCGAGCACGCTACGCATAGAGCAGAAGGAATCCAACCTGCCGGAGGCATTCCGCACTCCCCGGAGCGACAGCAGGCTCCCGACCGAGATGGAAGAGCTGCGAAGCAGGGCTCTCGCCCAGGACGTTGTAAAGGAACTCGAACTCCGACTGATCCTGGTCGATCCGCAGGTCCGTCGGCGGAGCAACCTGCTGCAGGAGATTCGGGTGAGTGATTCGGCAGTGGCAGCCGAGTACCGCCTGACCCGCCGGCCGGGAGGGGGGGTCGCCCTCCTGGACGACTCGACCAGCACACGGCTGGGCGAGTTCGCACGAGGACAACGGGTCGAGTTCAGCGGGTTCAGTTTCCTGCTCGCACCGGCGGCACAAGGGTACTCGACCATCCGTTTCCGCATCGGGCTCTCCACGGCCGCCGCGCAGCAGGTGGCCCGCAAGATCTCGGTGACTCAGCCGAGCCGGGACGTCAATATCGTGAAGGTGTCCTACCGCAGCCCAGATCAGGAGCTGGCCTGGCGGGTGCCTCAGGCGCTGGTCACTCACTACATCGCTCAGCGTCAGGAGCTGCAGACCCTGGAGATGCGGAGCACGATCGATTTTCTCCAACAGCAGATCGTCACCATCTCTACCCAACTGGCCCAGTCGGAACGCAAGCTCGAGTCGTACCGGGAACGGGCCAGCGTGATCAATCCGCAGGCTGAGGCAACGGGTCAGGTCACGCGGCTGATTTCGATGCAGACCCAGCTCGGTATGCTGGAAGACGAGCGGAGTTCGGTAGCTTCGCTTCTGGCCGAGGTCGACGCCACGGCGGCCTCCCATAAGCCTGGACAACCTTCAGCCTACCGGCGCCTGCTTGCCTTCCCCAACCTCCTTCAGAGCCAGGCCGCTACTGGCCTGCTGCAGTCCCTGACCGCCGCCGAGGACCAACAAAAGACGTTACTGAGCCGGCGGACGCCACAGGATTCCGACGTGAAAGCGCTGGGCGGGCGGATCGCCGAGCTGGAGCGCGAGCTCAGGGCCATGGCGTCAACCTATCATCAGGGCATCACCAATCAGGTGCACTCGCTCGACAGCAGTCTGGGGGTTTTCCGGCAGCAGCTCCAGCGAATCCCGGAGAAAGAGCTGCAGTACGCCCGGCTGGAACGGCAGCCCAAAGTCCTGGAGGGGGTCTACACCATGCTCCAGACCCGGTTGAAGGAGGCGGAAGTCGCGGTGGCGGCTCGGGATCCGAGCGTTCGGATTGTGGATGCTGCGATTCCGCCTATCCGACCGGTATGGCCCAAGCCAATGGTGAACACATTGGCGGCCCTGGTGTGTGGGCTCCTCCTTGGCCTGGCAACCGCGTTCACCCGGGAATACATGGATCGTGCAATCCGTACCCGAATGGATGTGCGCGGCTCGACCGGTCTGCCGGTGATCGGCCTCATCCCCCGCATCCCTCGGAAGGGCGCCGCGGTGCCGATGATCGCTAAACCGAAAGGGCATCGTCAGGGTCCGTCGCCTCTGATCGTGCAAGTGGAGAAGCCTGTGGCGCCGATAGGCATGACCCTGAGCATTTCCACCAAGGCCGGCGGCATCGCCGAGGCTTACGGGGTTCTCCAGACCAACATTGCCTTCTCCCGCGACGATGCACCGACCAAGACCCTCGTATTCACCAGCCCATTCTCGGGAGACGGTAAGACGACCACAGTCGTCAACCTGGGCATCTCCCTCGCCCAGCGGGGTAGCCGGGTTCTGCTGATCGACGCCGACGTCCGGCGGGGCGTATTGCATTCGGTCTTTGGAGGAGCCCGGGAGCCCGGACTCTCGGAAGTGCTGAAAGGCACCAGCTCCTTCGAGAGCGCGCGCCGGACTGCATCGGTGGGCCAAACCGGTACACTCTACTATCTCACCACCGGCAAGCTCTTCTCCGGTGACTATGGGCTGGTGGCCTCCGATGCGATGCGCCGCCTGTTGGCGCAGGTTCGCGAAGAATATGACCTCGTCATCGTGGATACGCCGCCCGTCAATATCATCACCGATGCGGCCGTGTTGGCCGCCAATGCCGACGGGGTGGTTCTGGTGGCTCGCTCGGGGGTCACCGCAGGTCCGGCGCTCGCGTATGCACTCGAGCAGCTGCGCCAAGTGCGGGCCGAAGTGTTGGGGGTAGTCTTGAACGACATCGATCTAGACCAGGACGCCGCCTACGACAGCACCTACAAGTACTTCCGGGGCTATGAGTACAGTGTCAGAAGTGATTAACCTAGGTATCTGATCGATCGATCGATCGATCAAAGGTCTCAAGCGTCGCTCGACCAGTCGCCACAAACGAGACGCCAGTCCTCCCCCTCGGCGGCAAGACAGGACACATACCCGGGATCGACTTCGAGTGTCCGGAGGGTCCAGCGCCGCCAGGCCGCCCAATGCCCCGCCGTACTGTGGAAGAGCAGGACCTGATCCGGCAATGTCCCCACGTCGATATGATCGAGCCGAAGCGTCATGCCGCGGCCGTCGGCCTTGATATACGCCTCCTTGCG
>JBKJZM010000192.1:0-7825 GCA_046715295.1 Gemmatimonadales bacterium
GACCCTCCTCGATGAAGAGCGGGACCTGCACCGTTGCCCCGGTCTCCAGGGTCGCCGGTTTGGTCCCGCCGGTGGCGGTGTCACCTCGGACTCCAGGCGCAGTGTGCGTCACGGTCAGCTCGACGAAAGAGGGCAGCTCGACGGTGATCACCCGGTCATTGTGCACCAGTCCTTCGCATTCCATGCCTTCCTTCAGGTACTTGAGCTGGTCCGGACCGATAAGGTCGTTGGTCAGCATGATGTCGTCGAACGTTTGCTGGTCCATGAAGTGGTAGAAGTGTCCATCGCCGTAGGAGAATTGCATGGGCCGGCGCTCCAGCCGGACCTCCTGAACCTTTTCGCCCGCGTTGTAGGTGCGATCGAGGACGGCACCGGTACGAATGTTCTTCAGCTTGGTGCGAACGAACGCGCCTCCCTTGCCGGGCTTCACGTGCTGAAAGTAGACCATCTGGAACAGCTGCTTGTCGATCTCCAGAACGAGACCGTTCCTGAAATCTGCGGTAGAGGCCATGTAGTCGTAGAAAGAGGTCTAGGGTCAAGGGTCTAGGGTCAATTCGTCGGGCCTGGCTACACTCCAGACCCTAACCTCTCGACTCTAGACTAGTTCCAGCAACTCCGTCCTGCCGTCCGACAGGCGCTCGGTCCCTCCGGGCGCGAGGTAGACATCATCCTCCAACCGAATGCCGCCCCAGCCCGGAAAATAGACGCCCGGTTCGACGGTGACCACGGCATGGGGCGGCAGCGGCGTGTCCGAAGTGGGAGCCAGGCGAGGCGCCTCGTGCACCTCGAGACCCAGGCCGTGGCCCAATGAGTGGCCGAAAGCATCTCCGAAACCGCGGCCCGCAATGACGTCACGGGCCAGGGCGTCGCCCTCTCGAGCCGGCATCCCCGGGCGCAGGTGATCGATCGCTCGGCGCTGCGCCGTTTGAACCAGCGCATGGACCGTCCGCTGCCGGTCATCGGCCCGCGCTCCGACCACCACCGTGCGAGTAAGGTCGGCGCAGTATCCGTCTACCTGGGCGCCGAAGTCGAGCAGCAGCAGGTCACCGGCGGCCACCGCCTTCTGACTGGTGCGGGCATGCGGCAAGGCAGAGCGGGCCCCGGATGCCACGATGGTGGGGAAAGGATGCCACTCGCTTCCCCGCCGCCGCAGCGCCCCCTCCAACTCGGCCCCCACCTCGATCTCGGTCTGACCCACCCGAATTCCCGGCAGCACTTCCGCCAGGGCGTCCTGCGCCAGCTCCGCGGCGGTACGAATGGCCGCTACCTCCTCGGGCGACTTCACCGCTCGGAGACGCTCCACCAGATCGGTGGTCGGTGCCACCGGGGCCCGAGTCAGGCCGCTGAGCCGCTCAGCATCGTGCACCGTGAGCGAGTGCGACTCGATGCCTATGCGGCCGGAGGGCCGCGCCGCCAACACGCGGCCGAGTCGCTCCCACACACTCCGCTGATCGATCTCCACCGTGGCCACAGCGCCAACTTCCGCCGGAGCCTGCGAGGCATAGCGGAAGTCGGAGATCAGGACGGTGGCGTCTTCCCGGACCAGCAGCACCGCGGCGGACCCGGTGAAGCCGGTAAGGTATCGTATGTTGGGAAGATGGGTGACCAGCAGCCCGTCCAACCCCTCCACTCCGAGCGACACGCGCAGGGCGACCTGCCGCTCCGCACGACGGTCAGGCGGCACGCAGCCGGCCCATAAGCGCCTGGAGGGCCAGAAGGTAGCTCTGCGGGCCGAACCCGGTAACCATGCCCACCGCAAGATCCGCGATAACCGAATGCCGGCGCTCCGGCTCCCGGGCGAAGATATTCGACAGGTGCAGCTCGACGAACGGGATCCGCACGGCAAGCAGCGCGTCCCGCAGGGCCAGGCTGGAGTGAGTTAGCGCGGCGGCGTTGATCAGGGCGCCATCCGCGCGCCCCCGAAGCCCCTGTACCGCCTCGACCAATGCGCCTTCGTGGTTGGTCTGGAACCACTCGATCTGAGCCCCCAGGGGCCCGGCCGCCTCCCGAACCATGACCTCGATCTCGGCCAGGCTGGTATGCCCGTAGAGCTCCGGTTCCCGCTGTCCCAGCAGGTTGAGGTTGGGGCCGTTCAGCACGGCGATGCGCATTCAGCGCTTCAGGTTCTGCAGCCAGGTCTGAAACTGGTCCAAATCATCCTTCCCCGGATCGGCGCGCTGCCGCGAGGGTGTTGACCCTTCCCGCTCCGACGCGAAGAAATCGTCGAACGACACCGCGGTGTCCGCCGTCTTGTCTGCCGCGGGCACCGCCGGAGGAACCGGCCCGGCGGAGGCATCATCCCCGCCCTCGGACCCATTCCCTGCTCCGGAGAGACTCCCGTCAGTCGGCAGATGCGCCGCGAGGAGCGAGCGAAAGAACGAGGCCACCGACCGCCCATTGGTCTCCCGGGCCAGGTACGACCGTCGCGCAGGGGGCAGGCCGATGGTGTTCTCCTCCTCCGTCGGAGCCGCTGCGTCGGGCGTTGGCTCGGCCGTGGTGGCGGACACCTCCTCGACAATTTTTTGGGGGGCCTCGGGCAAGGCCGTTGCCGGTGGCCGCTGAGACGGAGCACTCAGGCGGTCGGCCAAGGTCTTGAAATCCTCAGATGCATCCGGCACCCGAAACTCGGTATTCCCCGAGGCGTCCAGCACCAGATCTTCACTGGTCTCGACGCCGAGGCCGCCGATCGCCTCGAGGGGGGGCTCGAATTCCGCGCTGATCAGTCCCGCCATCGGGGCCACCGGAGTCGGTTCCTCATGGTCGGGAGCCTGCTCCTCCGGCTCTGATGCAGATGCCGCGGGGGCTGGCGACGCGACTGGTCCGGCTGTGGCGACATCGGGCACCGGCGTGGAGCTTTCCGTGAGCTCCGCTTGCGGCCGGGCATTCTCCGCTTCGGAACGGCCATGATCCGCAGTGGACCGGATCGGCTCCAGCGCGGCGAGTTCCACGGGCAGCAGTTCCGCCGGGGTGGCCTTTGGTTCGTCAGCGGCGGCCACCGGCCCAGGGCTCCCGTCAGCAAGCTCTGGCCCCAGGTCGATTACCTCGAGAGCGGGCGTGGATGCTACGGCAGGCTCTGCCGCGACCCCCGCCTCCTTTTTCCTTGCCTCCAGGTGCCGCAGCTGCTCGCGTGCCTCGTCGTTGCTCCGGTCGACCGTGACCAGTCGGCGCAGCCAGCTCACTGCTTCACCGAAGCGGTCCAGCCGCTCGTTGATGTCGGCCAGGGACTTGAGCGCGATGACGTTCTCGTCGTCGAGGCGAAGCACGTGGGCAAACGCCGCTTCGGCGGCTGGGAGGTCACCGAGATCCTGATGACAGCGGCCGAGCACGATGCTCGCCGGGATATAGTTGGGGTGGAGCTCCAAGCCCGCAATCAGCAGCTCGAGGGCTCGAGGGACATCTCCAGTTTTGCGATGCACTTCCGCCAGGGGCGCGAAAGTGAGTCCGTGAGGGTTCTCGGCGTACCGGCGCTCTAGTTTTTCGATTTCGCTAGTGGCCATCGGATCCGGTATTCGCGGTCAGAATCGCTGGGGGAGAAACAGCTCAGTTCGCTCCGGGGGAGTAGGGTGAGAGTAGCGGGCGACCCCCGGCGTGTCAACTGGCTAACCGGAATGGCGCCTTGAGGTTCTGTGTCGGCGCGCTTAAACTTCTGACTCTTCGGAATACCACGGGTTGGAGCCCCGAATCATCTATGATGCAAGCCTTTCGTAATGCGGCCAAACCCATCATGGTGGTGGTCGCGATCACATTCTTTGCCTGGTTGGTGCTGGACCTGAGCGGCATCACCGGCGGCACGGGACTGCTGACCAACACCTCAGTGGGCAAGGTGAACGGTCAAAGTGTCGATGCCCGCACCTACCAGACCATCGTGCAGCAGTCCATCGATGCCCGCCAGCAGCGGACTCCGGGCACGCTCGGCCTCGAGGACTACAAGCAGGTTCGGGATGAGGTCTGGGACCAGATTATTCAGAACCGCGTCCTGGAAGAGGAGTACCGGCGGCGCGGCATCAGTGTAAGCGCGGACGAGATTGTCCAGGCAATTCGGAACTCGCCGCTCGCCGAATTCCAGAATGTCCCCGAGTTCCAGACCGACAGCCAGTTCGATCTCGGCAAGTATCAGCGCTGGCTCACCTCGAGCGTGGCTCAGCAGTACCTCCCCAGCCTGGAGGCGCAGTATCGCGGGGAGCTGCAGCGGGCAAAGCTGCTGCGGGTCGTCACCGCGGACGTTTACCTCTCCGATGCTGCGCTCTGGGAGCAGTATCGTGACGAGAACGAGAAGGTCAAGGTCGCCCTGACCGCCATCATCCCCCGCAACGCCGTGCCCGACTCCGCCATCAAGCTCAGCGATGCGGAGGTGGCCGCCTTCTACAAGACGCACCAGGACGAGTTCAAGCAGCAGCGGACGGCCTATCTCGGCTACGTCGCCCTGCCCCGCCTGACCACAGCCGCCGATACGGCGGCTACTGAGGCCCGTGCGGACTCGGCCCGCCAGGAGATCGTCGGTGGCGCGCCCTTCGCCGAGGTGGCCTTGCGCGAGTCCGACGACAGCGCGACGGCCGCCAAGGGGGGGGAGTTGGGTGAATGGACCCGCGGGACGATGGACCCGGCCTTTGACTCCGCCGCGTTCGCCCTCCCACTGAACACAGTGTCGAAGCCGGTACGCTCCCAGTTCGGGTTCCACCTGATCGAGATCACCAGCCGGAACGGCAAGAAGGCCAAGGGTCGCCACATCCTTTTTCCCATCGACGTCACCGGCAGCCATCGTGACCAGCTCGATGCCCAGGCGGACAGCCTGGAGACACTGGGTGCGGAGCGCAACGATCCCGCGGCACTCGACACGGTAGCCCGCGCTCTCCACCTGAAGGTTGGGAAGTCGAATCCGATACAAGAGGGAACCAAGGTACAGCTGGGCCAGTTCGTCGTGCCCGATGCCGCGGTCTGGGCCTTCGGGGCCAAGCCGGGCACCACCAGCCCTGTCATCGAGACGCCCTTCGCGTACTACGTGTTCCGGCTGGACAGCTTACACCCCGCCGGCGTCCCCGCCCTCGCGGACATCCGTCCGGGAGTCGAGCACGCGGCACGCGAGGCGAAGAAGTGGGATCGGGCCAGAAAGCTCGCCAAGGACTACCTGAAGCGAGTCGAGGAGGGGAGCACCATGGCCCAGGCCGCCAAGGCCATGGGACTGGCTCACCAGGAGTTCGGTCCGTTCAGCCGGGTCGATCCGCCCCTGACCAGCCCACTGGTGGTGGGCACGGCGTTCGGCATCGAGGCCGGTCAGCGGAGCGGAATCCTGGACACCAAGGACGGCATCTATGTCCTGCAGACCGTCACTCGCGCCAAGGCGGATTCCGCCAAGTTCGTGAAGGAGCTCGACGAATACCGCGCTCGCGCGATCAATGGGGCGAGACAGGAACGGGTTCGGAGCTATCTCACCGCGCTCCGGAGCGCCGCCAAGATCGTGGACAACCGGGAAAAGGTGCTGCAGAGCGCACCGGCCCAGGATCCGGGCTCGGCGTTGTAGGCCCGATACGGCGGAAGGCGGTAGGAGAGATCGTTAGAGAAGCTCTTTATCTCCCGCCGTACCTCTACCGGCCCTACTGCGAAAGCCGCTTGGGCTCGCCGGACTGTGGTGCCGGCGGCTGAACCGCGTCCCCCTGCCGGGGCGGAAGATTCGCGCGCTGCTCGTCGTTGTTCATGATGGCGTCTTGAGTATCCGTGATGCTGCGCTTGAACTCCCGGATGCCCTTCCCGATAGACGAGCCGACCTCCGGCAGGCGCTTGGCCCCGAAGAGGAGCAGCACAACCAGCAGGATGACCATGATCTCGGTGAAACCGAGGTTACCCACAAGGACCTCCTAGAAAAGCGAACGCGCGATCAGGTACGCTACGAGGACCCCGATCAGGCTGAGGAGTGACACGTGGAGGCCGACCGGCCCCAGAGTGAAGGATATCACCAGAAGGTCGGCGGAGACAGGGCCGAAGTTGGCGGTCCAGGTGCTGGTGAAGAAGGTTCGGGCCGCGCTATCGGGAAGGGTCTGGCGCACCAGTGCATTCAACGCGCCACCCGCAATGAAGCCGGCGATGAGCACACCCAGGTAGAACCCGGGCCGGCGTGGGCCGGTCGGCATCAGCGCCTGCGATCGATGACATACGTGATACTGGCTCGCAGCGCCTCACGCGCGGCGGACGCAGGCAGGAGGTCGAGCTCCCCTTCGGCGAGCTGGGCCAGGCGCAGCGCTCGCTCTCGGGCATACTCCAGCCCACCCGCACGGCTGACAGTCATGATGACCTCCGCAATTTGGGAGTCGCTGGGCTCCGGCGTCTGCAGCAGCCGGGACACTCCGCGACGTTCCGCGGCTTCCATTCTGGGGAGCGCGGCGATGAGCGGCAGGGTGACCTTGTGCTCCCGCAGGTCCGAGCCGAAAGGCTTCCCGGTCACCGAGGCGTCCTCGGTGTAGTCCAGCAGGTCGTCCACGATCTGAAAGGCCATGCCCAGCGCCGCTCCGAAGCGCCGGAGCGCCGCTCGATCCTCCACTGCTGCGCGAAGCGCCCCGATCTCGCACGCGCCCGAGACCAGCGAGGCCGTTTTGGCCTGAATCAGCAGGTCGTACTGCTCCTCCGAGAACTCGAGCGGGTCATGGGCCAGGAGCTGTCGCATCTCGCCGACGGTCATGTCGTTGGTCACCCGGCTCAGCACGCGCAGTGGCTCCAGGTCCTCCAGCCGCACCAGCTCGATCACGGCCCGCGAGTACAGATAGTCCCCCATGATCACCGAGATCTGGTGACTGAACAGCGAATTGATCGTGGGCATTCCGCGCCGGAGAACCGAATGGTCTACCGAGTCATCGTGCACCAGGGTGGCCAGGTGGATCAGCTCGATCACCGCCGCCAGCGACGTGGCACGCGGATCCTGCCCCCCGGTGGCCTCTTCTGCCAGCAGTAGCAGCGTCGGACGGAACATCTTGCCTTGCATCTGAAACAGGTGCGAGTTGACCTCGGTAATCAGGCCGAAATCCGCTTCCACGATCCGCCGGAGCTCCTGCTGTACCCGCTCCAGCCGCGGCCCAACTCCGCGCTGCAGATCGGCCAGCGTCACCGGCGCAGTCTGGAAGCTCACTGCCGCCGTCCTGCGGACAGCCGCTGTACTCGCTTGCTCAAGTCCATGAAGCCGATGTCCACCACCAGCGCCCTTTCGTAGCTCTCGATGGCGTCGGCCTGCTTTCCGAGTGCTTCCGATGCCCGGCCCATCCAATAAAGCAAACCGATCTTGGCTTCGTCGCTACCGGGCAAGCCCTCCACGGCGCGCTTCAGCACCGATTCGCACACGGCGTACTGCCCTTTTTCGAAGAAGGCCATGCCCAATGCCTCTGAAGTGCGCAGCCGCCCGTCGGGGGACCGGAGCGCCTTCTGGAACTCACCGATGGCTTCATCCAGCAGGCCCATTTCCTTGAAGGCGACCCCCAGGTCGTAGTGCGCCTCATAGTCTTCGGAATCCAGGTTCTGCTCGATCCCCCGCTTGAACTGCTCGAGGATCTCGTGAAACTCGCGCTGTTCGTCCTGGTCCTGAGGCTCCCGCCGATTCACCCGCATCCGGGTATCGCGGTGTTGTTCCTCCTCGAACACCATCGATCCAAGATCCACGAAATCTCCACTGGCCTCGGCCGCAGGCCGCCGTGGCGCGCTCGGCTGGCTGGGTGCCGCGGGCGCCGGCTTGGAGGGAGCTGGCGGGGGCGCCGAGGGCGCGGGCGCCGGCTTGGAGGGCGCAGGCGCCGGACTCGGAGCCTTGGGGGCAGTCTGGGGCTGCACCGTGGGCTTCGGAGGCGGTGAC
>JBKJZM010000193.1:0-2744 GCA_046715295.1 Gemmatimonadales bacterium
AGCTTCTGTTTCATTCCCCGCGACAGCTCGCCCGGCAGCGAGCCTCGTTTCTCGGCCAGATCCATCTCATCGAGCAGTCCCGGAATCCGGTCGTTGACGTCGGTCACACCGTACAGCCGACCGACGAATCGCAGGTGCTCCTCGACCGTGAGGTACTCGAAGAGGTGGGGCTCGTCCGGAATGAAAGCCAGCGCGGCCTTGGCCCGAACCGGATCCTGAGCCAGGTCATGCCCGGCAATCCGGATTTTCCCGGCGCTGGGAATGATGATTCCGGCGAGGCTCC
The DNA here is from genome assembly GCA_046715295.1 of Gemmatimonadales bacterium. Classification (GTDB taxonomy): domain Bacteria; phylum Gemmatimonadota; class Gemmatimonadetes; order Gemmatimonadales; family GWC2-71-9; genus CAVVWJ01. Next base: position 284 of record JBKJZM010000193.1, read on the forward strand.
GGATAGTGGTAGTCTTGCCGGCACCGTTCGGGCCGACCAGGCCAAGGACCTCCCCAGGCCCAACTCGAAAGGAGAGCCCCTGGACGGCCGGGAAGTCCCCATACAGCTTCTGCAGTCCCTCGACTTCGATCACAGGCATCCCCGGGGTTGCCGCTGAAACTTTCCGTATTTCGAGGCCGTCACGTAGGGCGAAACATATCACTCGCACCACCGGAGGGCGGAGTATGCGAACCTATTGGGGGCGGATCGCCCTTGGCGCCCTGGCCATATTCATCGTGGGCATGGTCGGAATCACCCTGGTGCGTCGAGGCCTCGGTACCGTGCACGGCGTGGTCCACGGCAGCGGGCCCATCAGCATCCCGCTTGCCTTCATTCCGTTTCAGCTCAATGGCGATAAGCTGGGCTCGCTCGAGCGGGTAACCCTGGAGCGGGAGGCACCCAACCACGTGAGCAGGATCGAGCTGGAAGTAAAGCTCAGTGACTCCCTTCTGGCGCGGGGGCTGGAGGGCTGCCGCCTGGCTGCCAATCTGGTGAGCGAGTCTCCCAATCAGCCCGGCGTCAGTGTGCAACGGGGCCCGTTTCCGGAAGGAAGCTTCTGGTGCGCTCAAGGCGATTCCGCTGAGGCCGAGCTGGTGGAGTACGGGGAGGCTGTCTTCAATCCAGGCGACGTGACGGTTCCACTCCTGCTTCCCAAGAGCATGGTTGACGAGCTCCAGAACCTGGACTTCGGCCACGATTCCACCCCGCCGGTGGCGGGCGTCGACGTGGATTCAATCGTGGCGGCCGCTAAGCTTTCGGCCGAGTCGGCCAAGGTCGTGCGCAATAGCATGATCGACTCGCTCCGGGCCGAAGGGCAGCGCCGCGGCGATTCCGCCGGGAGAGTGGCCCGGCCGATGGTGGACTCGGCGCGCTCCCGATAGTTTTCGAGCATGCTCCTGGTCCTCGACAACTACGACAGCTTCACCTACAACCTCGTTCAATACGCGGGGGAGCTGGGCGCCGATCCGGTCGTGTACCGCAACGACGCCTTAACGCCGGAGGCGGCGCTCGCGCTGCGTCCGGCGGCCATCGTCATTTCTCCCGGACCCTGCACCCCTCGTGAGGCCGGCATCTCAGTCCCGCTGGTCAGGGCCGCCGCGGGTGTTGTGCCCATACTCGGCGTCTGCCTGGGACACCAGGCCATTGGCGAAGCCTTCGGGGGCAGGGTCGTAAGAGCCGAGCGACTCATGCACGGCAAGACCACCATGGTGGCACACACCGGACATCCGCTCTTCGAGGGCATTCCCTCGCCGGTGGAGGTCATGCGGTACCACTCCCTGGTGGTTTCGCCCGAGCAGCTTCCCTCCGAGCTCGAGATCGTGGCCTGGTCCAGTGACCGGCAGCGCGGTCAGGAGATCATGGCCCTGTGTCACCGAACCCTTCCGATCTATGGAGTTCAATTTCACCCCGAATCGATCGCCACCCTGCACGGCAAGCACCTCCTGTCCAACTTTCTCTCCCTGGCCGGCATCAGCATTCTGTCCGCCTCGCGCTGACTGTCTAACTCTTTCACGTACAATATTCTAGCACCCAGGTCCCGACCCGCGAGCTGCACGGCACAACTTTTGACTCGGGACCCCCTCTTTATTAGCTTCCGTGATGCGCGTCCTGGGCGTGATTCCGGTTCGTCTCGGCTCCACCCGCCTCCCCAACAAACCGCTTCAGTCCCTGGCAGGTGAGCCGCTGATCACCCGGGTCATTGAGCGTGTGTTGGAGCACGGTCTGATCGAGGAGCTGGTGGTGGCAACCGATTCGCCCCGTGTGGTGCAGGTCGCCGAGCGCTCGGGCGTTCGAGCGGTCCTTACGGATGGCGGGCACCAGACGGGTACCGATCGGGTTGCCGAGGTCGCGGGCCGCTCGGACTTTGCCGCGTACGACACCATCGTGAACATCCAGGGCGACGAGCCCTTTCTACCACGCGAGGCGTTGGCAGGCGCGCTAGGGCGGGTGAAGCAGGGTGACGAGATCGGCACCGCCGCGGCACCGCTCGATCCGGCGTTGGCCGGCGACCCCAGCAGGGTGAAGGTGGTGACCGATGCGCGTGGTCGGGCGCTGTACTTTTCCCGGGCCCTGATCCCGCACCGTCGGGAGCCTGACGATTCCAGCGACGGCCTGTACTGGCAGCACCTTGGTATATACGCGTTCACCCGGGCGGCGCTGCTCCGCTGGGTTACGCTGCCCCCGTGCGAAACCGAGCTGGCCGAGCGCCTGGAGCAGCTGCGGGCGCTGCATAATGGCATGACGATCGGCGTGGCCCGGCTGCGGGAGCCGGCGCTGCCTGGCGTGGATACGGCGGAGGACCTCCGACGGGCGGAAGCCCACTGGCACACTTTTCAAGGGCAGGTCTAATGACCACGGGTCCGAACGCGACCAAGTACATCTTCGTCACCGGCGGCGTCGTGTCCTCTCTCGGGAAGGGCAT
>JBKJZM010000194.1:0-3693 GCA_046715295.1 Gemmatimonadales bacterium
CAGTCAGGGCCACAGTGGCGACGTTCGAGGTCAGGCCTGCCTGGGCCCGGGCATTGTCAGCCCCGATCAGAAGCAATACAGCAGCGCCCAAAAGGGCGTTCTTCCACCGGGAATGCATGTGCTCGACTCCGAGGCTAAGGTTTGAGACCGCTTGTCCATACCCAAGGTGGCTGTTCCTGACCTATGGGTATTACAAGAGCCGTGCCCAGCCTATAGAATCTGTACCATGTATAGAACTACTACAGTCCGAATGCGCCAACTTTCCTCGACACGCTAGCTTGCAGCTGCAACGTCGGGGAATCTCAGCGTCGGATTCCGAAGTGCTGCTGATCGAGGCTGTATATCATTAGGGCGGTAGGGCTTATCATTCGAGTAACTGCCTACTAAAGGGCCGCTAGTGAAGCGGCTCGAGAGCGGGGGACGGGGCGTAAGTGAAAGAGTGTGAGGATGGCGGGGAGACTTGTTACAAAACTGACTAGTAATTGTTCAGGTCGCGCGCCCACGGCCGCTGAAAAGCCGCTCCCTCATATTGCGAAATCCCGGGCGCCCAATTGCCTAGTCATCGTCGTGTGAATCGTGTCTTTCCCGCCGTTCCTTGTCCTTGGCGCTCCCGGGACGGACCAGTTGGATTGTGCCCTGAAACGATTCCAGGGTCACCTGAGCGCTCCCTGACCCCAGGGTAAAGTTGAACCCTTTCCCTTTACGGGTGCCGCTCAAGGGAACAGGAAACTCGGATTCGAACTCTCCATTAAAGGTCGACACCGCCACGGTCGCGCTTGAGCCCTCGGCGACTGTCAGACTGATGTCACCATTGTGGGTGGAGAAAGAGTAACGCCCTCCGTTGCGGATTGGGCCGGCGTACGAGATGTCGCCGTTCACGGTGCTGGCATCCACAGTGGCGGCATCGACACCCTCCAGGGCAATTTCGCCGTTCACCGTCTCCGCCATGATATCTCCTGTCGAGTTGCTGACCTGGACGTCCTCGTTTACCGAGTTGACGCTGATCCGCCCCCGCGCTCCTTGCAGGGATACCGAACCCTGAACCGAGCGTAGTGAGATGAGCCCGTCGCCGCCGGTGACCTTCACTTCCCCTTCCACCGTTTCCACCGATATCGGCGCCCGGGTTCCTGTGATCGTAGCGTCGGTATGGACACCGGACAGACTCAGGGCCATCCAGACAGGCACGCTGATCCGGAGTCCGACTTCGGTGGGTGGCCCGTGCCGCCCTTGGGTGCGGACACTCACGGCCGTGGCGGAGCTGGAAACCTCGATCCGGTTGCTCGCCGAGGTGGTCGCCTCGACCCGGACCGCGCTGCGATTCCAGGACCGGACGGTAACGTCGCCACCGTAGGCGTTCACCTGAAGTCGCTGGCCGCGCTGGGCGGGCACGGTCGTGTCGATCTGCTGCGCGGCGGCCAGGGTCAAGGCAGCGGCCAAAGTGAGTAGCACGATCGGGGTCCTTTCAGCTCACGGGGACGAGGGTGGCGGCTTGGCGCAGGAGGTCGAGCTTGCGCCGCATCGTCTCGGCCAGGTGCGTATTGAGGTACAGGTTTGCGGGATCGGCCAGGAGCGCTCGTTGCGCCTGGGCGATCGCCTGATCGATTGCGGCCAGGTTCTGCTCGATAACCCGAACCGTCGTCGTGTCGAGCCGTCCCCGGCCGCCGGCCAGGACCCGCTCCAGATCGGCGATGGCGGCGGCGTAGCTCTGCGACGCGCTGGCGCGCGCATTGATGGCCACTGGCGCACCGGCTGGAATCGGCGCTGTTGCGATGGGCCCCGTGGTTGGGGACAACGCGGTGGACCGCAGCAGCCACACGGTGCCGCCCGACAGCGTCATCAGAAAGATGGCGGCGGCCGCCAGCTCCGGCAGCGAGAAGGTCCACCTGCGTCTGATCCGGGGAGGCACGGCGGGCGTGGCGCCGATCCGGCTCGCGATGCCGGGCCACAGGTCGCGCTTGGGGAAATACTCCTCGGCTCCCCGGGCTCGGTCAACGATTCGGCGGAGGTCGCCCAGTATGGCAGAACATTCTGTGCAGGTCTGTAGGTGGGCCTCGAGCCCTGCCCGGTCGGTAGCGGAAAGTTCCCCGTCCAGATACTCCGACAGACGTTCTACCCAGCGATCGCTCATAGCTCTTTCTCCTCCTATCGCTCGAGGTGCCGGCGCAACGCCAGCCGCGCCCTATGCAGCTGGGACTTGGATGTCCCGGTAGCCAATCCGAGCATCTCGGCGATTTCCTCGTGCCGATAGCCCTCGACGTCATGCAGCACGAACACTTCTCTTGCGCCGTCGGGCAGCCGTTCCATGGCCGACTCGAAGTCCATGGCCAGCTCGGGCCCGTGGCGGCGAGTCGGTATCGTCGCCAGCGCCGCATCGCCCTCCAGGTATCGCTTTCGCCGGGTGCCCAGGGTCTCTCGCCGTGCCAGGATCACGTTTACGGCCAGGCGGTGCAGCCAGGTACCGAATGCGGCTTCCCCTCGGAAGGTGCCCAGCTTCTGCCAGGCCCGGACGAAGATGTCCTGGGTGACTTCGTCGGCATCGTCGTCGTTCAGCATGCGCCGAACCAGGCTGTAGACGCGGGGCAGGTGGTGTCGGTAGAGCCGCTCGAATGCGCTGGCATCGCCGCTGGCCGCCAGCGTCGCCTCCACCGCGTCCGAATCGGGCCTGCTGCGCTGTTCGTGCTCCAGGGTCACCACTCCGAGGCCGAGTTCAGTCATTGCGGGGAATTGGATCATCCAGTGGCCCAAAAGGTTGCAGTGGTTTGGGGAGATGGCTAGCCTTGGGGCTTCATCGTCACGTCTTGGGAAACCATCTTGGCCATCCTGACTAAATCCAAAGTCATAACCGCCCCAACCGGGACTGCCATCTCCTGCAAGGGTTGGCACCAGGAGGCCGCGCTTCGGATGCTGATGAACAACCTCGATCCCGCAGTTGCAGAGCGGCCCGAGGAGCTCATCGTCTACGGGGGAGGAGGGAAAGCGGCCCGGAATTGGGAGTGCTACGAGCGTATCGTCACCACGCTCCGGCGGCTGGAGAACGACGAGACGCTGCTGGTGCAGAGCGGCAAGCCGGTCGGGGTCTTCCGGACCCACGAGCAGGCCCCCCGGGTGCTCATCGCCAATGCGAACCTGGTGCCCCGATGGGCAACATGGGACGAATTCCGCCGGCTCGACGCGCTCGGACTGACGATGTACGGTCAGATGACCGCAGGCTCCTGGATCTATATCGGTACTCAGGGAATTCTGCAGGGAACCTATGAGACGTTCGCGGAGTGCGCCCGGCAGCACTTTGGGGGCACGCTCGAGGGGCGGCTCGTGGTCACCGGGGGTCTCGGCGGAATGGGAGGTGCGCAGCCGCTGGCGGCGACGATGAACGGCGCGGCGTTCCTGGGTGTGGATGTGGATGAGGAACGCATCCGGCGGAGGGTGGAAACCCGCTACTGTGACCGGCTCGATACGGATCTCGATACGGCGCTGAAGCTGGGCGAAGCCGCCCGAGGAAAGAAGCAGCCGCTGTCGGTAGGGCTGGTCGGGAACGTTGCGGAGGTGCTGCCGGAGCTGGTCCGCCGCGGCGTGGTGCCGGATGTGGTGACCGACCAGACCTCGGCCCACGACCTCCTCCTGGGCTACATCCCCGCGGGGATGACTCTCGAGGCCGCGGCACGATCGAGGGTTACGGATCCGGTGGGATACGAG
>JBKJZM010000195.1:0-13234 GCA_046715295.1 Gemmatimonadales bacterium
GCTCCTGCTGATGCGAAGGTGATGTCGCAGAAGCCCGCGGCGACGGTGGCCGAACATGTCTCCGGACCCCCATCCGCTGTGACTGTTACCTGCCCCGTCGGCGTTCCACCGCTGCCGGTTACCGTGAACACCACACGCACCGGCTGACCCACGATGGAGGGATCCGGGTCGTCGGACTCGATCTCGGTATCCGACGCGACCTTTCGAACGGTAATGGTCGCCTGGTCGGTGATCGCCACCCCACCCGAGGTAGCGGTGATCGTCTTTACCTCAGCCACCGTCGAGCTGAAGGTGAACGTCGCGACACCATTGCTGCCGGTCGGGGCCGAGGCCGGGCTGATGATATTGCCCGACCCGGACGAAGCCACGCTGACCGAGACTCCACCCACCGGATTGTTGCTGGCATCGCGGACGGTCACGGTGATCGTGCTCTGCTCTCCCGGATCAATAGTCGTGGGTGAGGCGGATACCTCAGAGTTGGACGCGCTGGGCTGACCCGCGGTGGCAGTGGCGCTGAAGGTGGCTGTTCCTACACCGGATACCACCGCGTTGACCGTATTGGGGCCGACGGCTGGGCCGAGGGTCCACTCTGTGGTGGCGTGACCCTGGGCGTCGGTGGTGGTGTTCTCAGGCGCAACACTTCCGCCGCCGGTGCCGATGACCCAGGTCACGGCCCGGTTTGGAATCGGGTTACTGGCGGCATCGAGCACCTGCACCACCAGCGTCTGAGCCAGCTGAGTGCTGGGGCTGCCGCTCTGATTGTCGCCCGAGACCTTCACCACCCCGGTGGCGGTGCCCGCGGTTGCGACGTGAGTAAAGGTGACCGGTGAGCCGACCAGGCCGGTGGCCGTGGCCAGGGCTGTCTGCTGCCCGGCGGTGGGGCCCAGCGTACGAGTCACGGATGTCCGGCCGTACACACCGGTAAGGGTCGTGGTGGCGCTCACGCTCCCACCGCCGGCGACACTCCACTCCACGGCGACACCGGAAATGGGATTGCCGGAAGCGTCAGTGACCTGGACGACGAGCGGCTCGGCCAACGCGGTGTTGCTGGTGCCGGTCTGCTCGTTCCCCGAGACCAGCGCGATTCCGTTGGCATTGGCAGGAAGTGACGTAGCGGTGAAGGGGGCCTGAACCGGAGTAGTTCCCTGAGGGACAGGAACCTCGGCCACACCGGTTACCGCGCCCGCCCGGGTACCCAATTTCAGCGCAACCGAAGCGAGCCCGTTCGCGTCAGTCGTGCCGGATCCCGGAACCGCTTCACCCGCCACGGCCCCGTCTGCCACGGTGAAGACCACGCTGGCATTGACCACCGGGCGACCCTGGGTGTCGGTTACCAGGACCACGAGGGGGTCCTTAAGCGTCTCGCCGACCCGCCCCTGCTGCGCGTTGCCAGCCATGACCTCGACATGGGCCGCAGCCCCGTCGGGGGGGAGAGTGAGACCCTCGCCACCACAGGCAGCGAGTATGAGCGAGAGACCAAGCAGGAGCGCCCGAGGCTGACGAATCGTCACTAGAAATCCCTGAGTACGAGAATATTGGACTGCGCGAAGTGCGCGCTTGGCGACCGATCAGGGCAAGAGTTTAGGCCCGTGGTACCCTGAAAAAAAGGATCTGGGTCACAGTACGCCGTAACCATTTTAATTACAGCAACTTCGAGTATTCGGTGGCGAGGTTCGACCGAGGGAAAACCGCCCCGCCCTCATGCTGGCCGGGCTCAAAGCAGGTAATATGCCGTGCGGAGCAGTTGACATCGAGATATAAGTGGAAGTGTCTTTGAAGTTTAGCTGGCTACCCCCGAGCACCTGTTGTGGCGCTGCCACGGCACTACCACCGCCCTGGCGAGGATTAGAACAGAACCGTGGCAGTGAAGCTCACCGGCGAGCCGGTGATAGGCCCCACCGTGGCCGTCAGCCGCTGAACTCCCCTTCGGCTCCCCAAGGTCCAGTCCACGGTGGAGGTTCCGGCTGCATCGGTGAGGGCGATAGCCTCGCTCACGCTTCCCCCGCCTACGGTCACCTGCCAAGCCACCGGCACGCCGGGCACCGGGTTGCCGAATCGGTCCACCACCTGCACCACGGGCTGAGTGCCGACGGCCTGGCCTCGGCGGCCGGGCTGACTGGTGGGACTCTTGGCGCTGACGGTGTCGGGCGCAGCGGGCCTGGCTTCGGCGGTGAACTCCTCGTCCTGCGGCTCGCCATTCCCGGATACCACGAGCCGGGCCGCAACGCTCTGGGGACCCGGCTGGGTTCCAAGCACCCAGTTCGCGTATGCCTTACCCTCTGTGTTGGTGATCGTCTGCGATGGAGTTACTACCCCGGCTGCATCCGTAAAGACGAACTCCACCGTGCGACCGTTCGCGCCCAGACCCCGCTCCGTCATCACCTGTAGCACCAGGGGCTGCTCCAGCTGTTCGCCAACCACCCCCACCTGTTTATCGCCGTCCAGCTTGGAAAGCTCGACGTTCTCACCGCCGCCCGGCGGGTCGGGCAGCAGCAGGTCGGTGCCGCATCCGAAGGCTCCGGAGAGGATGAGTGCGAGGGCTCGGCTGGCGAGAGAGAACCTTGTAGCCATGGAATCACACGATCTATGAGAATTCGCCGGCCCGTAGGCGGCTGGTGAAGGGTGGGGCTATCTAGAATAGCGACGGGTTCGCCGGATCGGTAGTGGCTTCAGACGAAACCTTACCTGCCGGTCTGTAACAGTATACCCAACCCAAAGTTGACCAGGCGCTCGCGGTAGCTGCCGCCCAGTCGATCGCTATAGCGGTGGCCCACGAAATCGATCACCGGATTGAGATAGAGCCTGCGGCTCAGGCGGAGCTCGTAGCCGGCCCCCACCAGCCCGGCGAACCCGGTGTCTCCGGTCCCGTACCCGTCCTCGAAATCGACGGCATTCCGTCCGATGCCGAGGCCGCCTTTGAGATAGAGGCCGGTGGACGCCAAGGGGTAGAATTGGGCGACGAGGAGGGCGCTGCTGAGCGACTCGACGGCGGGGCCGTTCTCGTTGACCCAGGACAGGACTTCGCCCCCAAGGCGGAGGTGCTGGCTCACGGTTCCGCCGAGCCGGAGTGAGATGGTGGGCCGGTACAGGACGTTGCTGTATTCGGGGCCTGGCTGGAGATCGTAGGACTCGCCGCCCGCGCCGATTCCGAGGCCGAGCCAGAATCCGCGCCGGCCGCTTTCACGAACTTCGACCAGGCCCTCAGGGGTCTGAGCCACTGCCCCGGTTGGGAGTGACATCAGGATAGCCAGGGCTGTCATCGAAATCGCACACCGTAGCGTGGGCATTGGGGTCTCCCGCTGACGTTAACTTTGAGTTACGCCTGCGTGCAGCAATCCGCCGTTCGCCATCGCAAAGGTTGGACCAACCCGTGACTTCGCGTGCCCGCCTGGTCGTGATCGTCTGCTTCACCGGCGTGGCGCTGGTGTTCGCCCGGCTGGGCCTGTGGCAGATGAGCCGGTTGCGGGAGCGGCGCGCAGCCAACGTTGCGGCGCTCGAGGCCAGGGCGGCGCCACGGATTCGGCTCGAGTCTGGAACTGCGATCACTACCAGGCTCAATGGAAGGGAGGTGTCGGCCACCGGCCGCTATGACCATGGGCACGACATGGTATTGCGGGGGAAGGCGTACGGGGGCTCGCCCGGGGTAGAGGTGGTAACGCCGCTGGTGCTCGACGGAGGAAGGATGGCGGTGCTGGTGAATCGAGGGTTCCTGCCGACGCCCGACGCCGTGACCGCCCAGACCGATTCGGTTCGCGAGCTCGGCCGGGTCGGCGTGCATGGTACGGCGCTTTCGCTCCCCTCCGGAGGCGGTGCGCCCCTGGATCGAGGCGGATCGACCACGTGGGCTCGTCTCGATCGCGAGGCCATCGGCGCCCGGCTGCCCTACCCGATTGCCCCGGTCTACATCCGCCAGGCGCCCGATGCGGCCCTGCCCCGTTTCCCTCGCCGCCTGGAACCGCTGCCGATCGATGATGGACCGCACCTGAGCTATGTGATCCAGTGGTTCTCGTTTGCCGTGATGGCCATTGTGTTTGGGAGTGTCATCCTGAGCAAAGCGAAGGATCGGCCTGCCTGATTACCCAGCCGATCCTTCGCTGCGCTCAGGATGACAGCCTTGCCCTTGACCCGTCCAGCTCCTCGATCGTCTTTGTCGAGGGCTGCCGGGTCTTCTGTAGCCTGGCGGCGGTTGCCTCGGCGGCCCGCAATGCCCGCAGCACGTTCTGCCCCGCCAGCTTCTTGAGGTCGCTGTCACTCCAGCCCCGGCGGATCAGCTCGGCAAACAGCTGGGGGAATTTGGACACGTCCTCCAACCCTTCCGGCACGGTATCGATCCCGTCGAAGTCGCTGCCGATGCCCACCTGATCGCTGCCGGCGACTTGGCGCACGTGCTCGATATGGTCAGCCACCTGCTTCAGGGTGGCACTCGGGCGGGGGTGCGTCGCCTTCCACTCCTCGAAGCGCCGTTTCTGCTCGACCGAGTCGGTGACGGCCTCCTTGATCCCCTTTTCCTGCTCCTTGGCCTGCGCCTCCCAGGCCGCGACCTCGGGCGACACGAACGCCGGCACGAAGGTGACCATCACCACGCCGCCGTTTTTGGCCAAGCGGGCCAGGATCGAATCGGGGACGTTCCGCGGGTGATCGGTGAGGGCCCGGGCCGCGGAGTGGGAGAAGATGACCGGCGCCTCGGTCACGTCGAGGACATCACTCATGGTGGCGGGGGAAACATGGGACAGATCGACCAGCATTCCGAGCCGGTTCATCTCCCGCACTACCTCGCGGCCGAACTCGGTGAGCCCGTTGTGGCGGGTGGAGTCGAGCGCCGCGTCGGCCCAGTCGAGCGTCACGTTGTGGGTGAGGGTCATGTATCGGGCGCCGAGATCGTAGTAGGAGCGGAGCGCACCGAGGGAGTTCTCGATGGCGTGGCCACCTTCCATACCCAGGAGTGACGCGACCTTGTGCCGCTTGAAGCCGCGCTCGATGTCGTCGGCGGAAAGCGCCAGCGACAGACGCTCGGGGTAGCGCGCGATCACCCGCCGGGCGATGTCGAACTCCTCCAGCTGTACCTTGGCATACCCACTGTCCTTGATCTCCCCGGGGATATAAATCGACCAGAACTGGGCACCCACCTGGCCCTCTGCCAGCCGGCTCAGATCGGTGTGTCCCGTCGTTTGGGTCCGGAGGTCGTAGGCCGCCACGTCGCGCGGAGCCTTCTCCGACTCCCGGATGGTCCAGGGCAGGTCGTTGTGCCCGTCGATGAGCGGCGTCGATTGCAGGAGCTTCCTGGCGTGCTCGAGCGCGCGATCCTTGGACTGGGCGCGAGCGGGAAGAGTCATGAGGAACGTGAGAAGTAAGAGGTGAGAAGTAAGAAGGGGGATGCGGACGTTCATCGGAGTTCCTGAGATAGTAGTGGTACCGATGTGAACCTCATGGCTCTGACCCCTTCGCGGCGCTCAGGGTGACAATCGCTTCTTACTTCTTACTTCTTACCTCTCACTTCCCGATCTGCACCAGCTCCGGTTTGATAATGAACTCCGGACAGATCGTCCGATCATACTCGTAGGGCCCGCCGGTCTCGGCGTCGGTCCAGGGGAAGCCACGGCACACCGCGGGGTAATACGGTTGGGCGTGGATGGTACAGACATTCTCCCGGAGAAGAACGCAGCGGCCGCCCCGCACCCGGGTGCGCCACTCGCCCCAGCGGGTGCGATAGACCGTGTTCCCACCATGAATCCGGGTGATGGCGGCGGCCTCGTCCTCACTCAGGGTGACGCCGTAGGCACAACAGGACGAACTATGAGGACATGGATAGCACGGCAGGGATGGCAGCTCGAGCATACGCAAAGTTAGCCGGGTGCAGCGAGCGCCACCACAATGGTGACGATCTCGTGGGCCGCGGCGTGAAAGGGCACGATGCGGCCGCCTTCTCCCAGCCGGATGTCGTGCAACGGACGCTCATCGGCGCGGGCCCGCTGCGCGCTGCTCACCGGTTCGCCCAGGTGCCAGAGACCGGCCGTTGGCCGCGCGGTGGCGTTGTAACAGCGAAGCACCATTCCCTCGCCCTCTTCGGCCGGCTTCAGCCCCGAGAAAACCAGCCCGTAACCCTCGAGCCGCACGTCGATCGGCACCGGTGCCAGCGGCGATGCCTGCCGCAGCCACGCGCCACGGACTGGAAGGAAGATGTCCTCCCACAGCTCGGGGAGCGCGGTGCCACCCTCCAGCTCGGTCTCGGTCACCGGTGCGAGAGCGAGCTGCAGCCGCTCGACTCCGTGGCACTGCGCGAGCGGGGTTGCCACCGGCCAACCGGCGTGGCCGGGGCGGGTCGGCAGATCGCCGCGGGACAGCTCTCCCACCGAGCGCAGCAGGGTGACAAGCAGGTCTCCCTTGCGGTCGAGCTCGTACTCGAAGAAGCCGGGGGCCAGGATGGCGAGTCCCCGCGGCCCCGCTGCCCGGGCCACGAATCGCTGCGCCGGCGCCGTGGCCACCGGCGTCTCCCTCGGGTAGCCACGCGGGTGGGCCGTCAGGGCGGGCCGCTGGGTGATTCCGAAGTGATCCCCCGCGACAGCACTTCCGCCGGCCAGCCCCGTGCCGGTCCGCAGCCGGAGCCGATGATTGGATGCCCGATTGTCGAGCTCGAGAGTACACCGCACTGACGGGCACCCGGCGTTCAGCGTGACGATGAGCCGGACCCCGATGGTCCCGGAGCGTTCACCCCGAACCCCGCGCCCCGCCGCCAGGCGCCAGCGGGCCTCCACGGCCGCGACCAGCGGACCACCGGCGAGCGGACGCACCCGCACCGATCCCTGGACCCGGCGAACCCGGTCGCGCGGGGGGGGACAATAGCTGTAGGTGTCTCCAACGTCGCCAGTCGCCTCCAGCAGAAACAGCTCTCGGAAGCGCTGCTGGTTGCGGCGGTCGACCAGCTGAAGCGATCCGTTGGGGGCGATCTTGACCTCCAAAAACTCGTTGCCGAGCGACCGTCCCTTTTGCCAGGCTGTACCGGTGAGATGGCCGGAGTGGTGCTCCCCGACCTCGAGGGTGGCGAGACCCAGCCCACCCACCTCAGGGGCACGAAAGGCCACTCGGGTCCAGTCCACCTCGTCCTGGTCGGGGTAGTGGTGCGGCGCGTCGAGCCGCTCCTGGCCGCCGCGCCGCCCGAGCCCCTGCACCGGCACCTCCCCTGAAGAACCGAGAAGATGAAACGGATGGTGTCCCGGCCCTACCCGCGACAGACGGTCGCCGGGCGGCCCGATCAGCACGTCTCGGCGGAACCAGCTGAGGTCGGCAACGACCATCGATCGCCGCCGCCGCGGCACCGGGTTCCACAACACCAGCCGGGGCGCGGTGCCCTCAGGCTTGGCGCGGGCGCGGTCGGGAATGTTTCCCGCCAGCTCATCCAGACTGGTGCGGGATATCTCGGAGGCCAGCGTACGGACGTCGTCCAGCCGCAGCTCCACCCGGCGAGCCACCGGATCACTGGTTGTCCCCGCGAGCGAATCGTGGAACTGGCTCTGAAGGAGTGTGCGCCATGCGTGGCCCAGCAACGGGCGACGGTCGCCGCCTCTGATGGCCAGCGCCAGCGCCGCGAGCGGCTCGGCGATCCTGGAGAGCGCCAGCTCGGAGATGGCGTGACGGCGTTTGAGTGGAGCGCGAGTGGCGTGAACCCCCTGAAGGGTCCAGGTATACCCATACGACCAGCGGAGCTCCCCACAGAGGACCGGCAGGCCCACGGCCTCGTCCGCCGCCGCCGCAAAGAAATCCTGGAGCTTCGAAATCCGGAATTCGCTGTCCGACTCGATCTGCTCGAGCATGGAACGAAGCCGGCCCAGGGCGGGATGCGCCGAGTGGTGGTCGGCACCGATGAAGACCGGGATGTGCCGGGTGGAGGCCCGCGGCACCAGCATGGACCGCACCCTGTTCCAGGCACCGGGAAGCCGCTCGGCATCGGCAGGCAACCCCGCGCCGACCTCGTACCCGTCGGGCGGCAGGTGATAGATCAGTACTTCCCGGCCGTCAGGACCGCGCCAGCGGTACAGATCGCGCTCCTGTCCCGGCTCGCCACCGAGACCTCGCCAGATCACGCCGAACCGGATCCCGAACTCTGCGGCCATGGTGGGCCACACCGCCGGATGGCCGAACGCATCCGGCGAGTACAACACCTCCGACCGGCCGCCGAGGCGTTGGGCGTCGGCCTGGCCAGCGAGGAGATTCCGGATGAGTGACTCGCCGGAAGGGACCTGCTCATCAGCCAACACATACCAGGGACCCACCTGCAGTCGCCCGGCGCGGACCAGAGCAGCGACCACCGGCTCTCGATCGGGACGCACCCGCAGGTAGTCCTCCACCAGCACGGTTTGGCCGTCGAGGAGAAAGGTGGCGGCGGGATCGGAGTGGAGGCGCGCAAGAAGATCGTCCAGGGTGGGGACAAGCCGGGTCAGAAAGGCGCTTTCCGGGAGATACCATTCCCGGTCCCAATGGGTATGAGGGATCAGATGGAACGTGAACCCGGGCATCGCGGGAACTTAGCTCCGGCCGGGGAGAGCTGGCGAGCGGGACAGGTCAGTCGTAACCGGTGTACGGCTCGGTCAGGAGCCGGATGCCGAGGGGGGCGTATTCGAACACGTGGGTAATGCGGAGGGCGGGGGACAGCCGTTCGACCCTGGTTTCGACCAGCTTCAAATCCGTGGACTCGCCGAAGCCCAGGGCATTCAGCCGCTCGGCCTCACCCTTGGCGACGTCGCCGGGGGTTGGACGGCTGGCCGGGTAGGCATCCTCGTGATGGCGGATCAGCGCTTGCCAGTGGGCGTCACCGGCTCGCTCGATTGACTCCCGAATTGCGTCTCGGGTGAATGCCATCGGTCCTCGTGGGTGCCTGCCGTTCGACTAAGCAGACCGCCGCCAGGATAGCGAACCCTGCGGCCAGCGGGGTGAAGCGAATGTTCCCGAAGAGATACCCCATGAAGGCCAGGGTTGCCACCATGCCAAGACACAACCAGCCGGTCCAACGACGGATCCTGTCGCTCAACTCCATGGCGCTGCTCCCGACGAGGTAATACGGAGGATGTGTTGGAATATCGTATGCGGCGGTTGGGTATGCTGTACGTCAGGTCACCTGCCGGAAGTGAGACGGGGCGAATTCCGCGTAGCACGGCTTACCGACCCTTGAAAGCCGAGATTCCCATACGAATGGAGATGAGGGCCAGGGCGGCAATCCCGATTCTGGCCCAGTTCAGCCCAGAGGCCCAGGAGAGCACATCGCCACCGGCCAGGCTTACGACATCGGAGGCGTTGTGGGCGAGCAGGACCGCGTATTCCACCATGGTTGTGACCCGGGTCGGAGAACATGGAGGAGGTTGGCTTGGCTTTAATGAGAGTCTACGCGCCGGTATCGGGCGCGTCAACGCTGCTCACTCCGCCGTAGACAGAATAAGCCGGGTAGCAGCTCGAAACAGGTCGAGGTCCAGCATGCTCTCGATCGAGACGGCGGGCACTGCCATGCGGCCTTCGTTACTCATGGTCAGCTTGACGACATCGGCATTCCGGCCAAACCAGCGGGTGCTAGGCTCGAGATCCGAGGGGTAGACGAACCCCGGTAACGAAGCGGCCGCGAGAGCGGCCTGTGAGCCGATCCCCGATTCGGGCATGGTCCCGGCCCATAACTCCGCTCCGTAATCCTGCGCGAGGGCGTACACCCGGGTCACTTCGGATAGCCCGCCCATCCGGTGCACCTTGATGTTCCAGACCTTGGGACCACCGAGCTCCATGATCTGGCGAGCGGCGGTAGCGTCCTTCAAGGTCTCGTCCAGGCAGATGGGGGTTTGCAATTCCTGCGCGAGCACCGCGTGGCCAACCAGCTCGTCGGGTGCCAGCGGCTGCTCGATGTAGAGCAGGCCGGCCTCATCGAGCCCCCGCAGGTTGACTTCGTGCGCGGGCCACTCATATCCGCCGTTCGCATCCACGGTCAGGGGAAGGCCCGATCCCGCCATTACCTGCCGGACAGCCTCCACGGGGACCGTGTCCCATTCCGGTGCGACCTTGATCTTGACCCGCTGGTAGCCGCGCGCCAGAGCCTCGTCGATCCAGCGGCGAAGGGTCTCGGTCGAGCGATCAAGGGGAATACCCAACGCGATGCCGCAGGTAATGCTGACCGCCGGCTCGGCCTTCACCCTTTCCCCCAGCAGCGCCGCCAGGCTGGTGCTCCGTCGGGCGGCCTCGAGATCCCACACGGCTGTGTCCAGCGCGGATCTGGCGAAGGGGTTGCCCCTCTCCCCGATACGGAGAACGCGATCCACCTCCTCCGTGGTGTCTACCCCCGCTCTCAACAGTCGCGGAATCAGGACACGCTCCAGGATATCGCGCGCGCTGACCAGCGTCTCCTCCGAGTAGAAGGGCAGCTCGAAGGGTGGAGCCTCGCCGTAGCCCCGATGCCCTTGATCGTCATGAAGCACCACCACCAGGGAGCGACGCTCCGTCATGGTCCCACCGGAAATGACGAATGGCTCGAGCAACGGGAGGGTCAGCTCGTAGAGCTCTATGCGTACGATCGGCATCAGCCGGTCAAGGTCCCGAGGTTAGACATGAGGTCGACAAGAAGGGGGAATTGGCCTGGCAAATGATGTAATGCCACTCACTAATCAGGTGTGTTTTTCCTTGGTAGATCGAGGAACCTCAATTCCCCACCTCGCCGCTCCAGCAGGCCGTCGGCCTCGAGCTCGAGCATGCAGGCGATGAGGCCGTCGCGCGGCTCGAAGAGCAGGGTGTGGAGGGCGCGTTGCGGGCGGGAGCCATCGGTGGCGGGGTATTCCGAGAGCGGGAGCTGAAAGAAGGTGTGCAGCTGAACGCTCTGACAGCCAAGCCGGGCATACTCGGCGATGAGACGGCCAGAGGAGACGTTGCCGGTGCCGATGAGTGGCGGTGGGTTGAAGTCGCCGCTCCGTGCTGCCTGGAGCACCCGGAGATTGCGCTCGCTCAGGTCGAATCCGCCGAAGGCGACCCGCTGCTCCGGATCCCACAGCCGGTTGAACACGACCAGGGCGTCGGCTGACCCGGCGGCTGCCTCCAGCATCTCGAGCTGAAAGGCATCGTCGAAACGGGCATTCATCAGCTTGAGGGCAAGGCGAACCGGGGTCGACCCCGCCGCGGCTCGTACCTGCCCGGGCACCTCGCGCAGCCAGCGGAGAATCTGGTCTCGCTCGTCCGCCAGCTCGTTTCCGGCCAGGGTGGGCGAGAAATCCTTTTCCACGGGGAGCTCTTCAGCGCCCCACGCCTGGGAGAGCAGTTGCGTCGTATGGCGATACTCCTCGGTGCGAAACGGCTCACCCAGACGCGGCAGATGGAACTTGACCGATGGCACTGCCACAATCTCGCCCGACCGGGTGTAGTCGGCTGCGGCGCGGACCAACGCCAGGTACTCGTCGAGCGAGCGATCCCAGCCCCTGCCCTTCCATGTCACCGTCCAGCCTTCCCGGTCGCTGGCCGAGCGGCGTCGCTCCACCTTCATCCTGGTCTCATGCACCGCCCAGGCACTCATGGACCTCTCGCCTGTGGGGTCTTCCGCGATGACGGTCTTGAGCACCACGAAGGCGAGTCCCGCCTCACGGTCGGTCTCCAGCTGCTCCTGGCTCAGCGAGAGCTGGCCCGATCCTTTTCCTATAGGGTGCGGTAGGGTGTAGCCGAGGTATCGAGCTGTGAGGTCAATGTGGTAGGCGCCCCGGATGTGGCCGGCCAGGTCGCTGGGGAGCTCGCGCTTGAAGCGCTCGAAGTCACGCTCGAGTCGCGCGCGCATCCCGGACCATCCGCTCGACTGCCTCACGCTCATCGCCCGGAAGCGGGGGGCCCCAGGGATCGTCGCAGGCATCGGGTGGCAGCGCGCCGTCGGCCGCTGCGGCCCACAGCATCCGACGGATGTAGCCCTCCATTGGATCGATAAAGGTCGTCTGGGCAAATCGGTCGCACAGATCGGAAAGAAGAATGAATCGGGACCAGTCCTCCGCGGCCCGCGCTCGCAGCAGGTCGGCTTGGAGGTCCGGAAGTGCGGCGCCCATGCCGATCAGCGCGGCGCGCGCGCCGAGCAGAAGGGAATAGCCCAGGAAGCGGTCCTCGCCGGTAATGAGCAGCTTCGAGGGATGCTGGCGGAGTACCGCGGCGACCCGCTGAAAGGTCATGACGGAGTCCAGCGTGGCCACCTTGATTCCGATGACGTTCGGCAGCTCGAGGATTCCGTGGAGGGTCCGGTCGTCATAGGCGACCCCGCCTGCCGCCTGATAGAGGTAAAAGGCGATCACCGGCAGCTCGCGACTGAGCCGCTGGTGATACCCGATGGGATCGTTCTCCTGGGGAAAGGCGAGCAGTGCATCGGCTTTGCCCCGCCGGGCCTCGATCGCCATGCCGATGTCTCGCGCCCCGGCCACCAGCACCCCGTTGGGCAACGCCTCCCGCCAGGTATCCAGCACCTCCCGCCGGGCTTCGGCACTCAAACGGGGTCCACGTCCAGTGTGAGCCCAGACCGCCACCCCGGCAATCGGCTGAGCTGCCATCCATCGGGCGTAGCCTCGCTGGGCATCAACATCCATGACGGTTCCGCGGAACGGTACCGGCACCGCGGGGATCAGGCCTCCATCGAGCCTCTCGCTCAGTGTCAACTCTTCGGGCCCCCTCGCACGTCGGCTCGGGGCAGGCTCTTCGCGTTGCCCGGGGTGACACCAGTGGCATTGTCGCTCTCAATTGAGGAGCGCTGCTCGGGCGTGAGGTCCAGCAGATTCAGTTTTGCTACGCTGTTCTCCGGCAGCCGCAGCGGCTGCCCGGTGCCGAACACGAAGCGGTCCACGCCCACGGTGCGCAGCAGCGTCTCCAGATGATCCTCGGGGGGCCCCCAAATCCAGCAGACATCCCATAGGATCCGGCTGGACTCTTCTGGAGTGGAGCCGAAATGGACCTCTTCGACAAAGGGCCGGTCGGCGTGCGTGATGATGAGGCGGACCCGGGGGTCGCTCCGGACCAGCGTTCTCACGGCCCAGGGCGGCAGCTCGGCAGCCCGATCGTTCGGGTGACGCTGCCGGGCATCCTCCAGCCGCACCGCGAGCATCAGCGGCAGGCCTTCGGCCGCGCAGGCCTGGGTGAGAGCCCGCATTTCGGCGCCGGCCGGGTCGAGCCCGTAGTAGGTCGGGTCGGCACGAACCGCCGGCACTCGGGCCGCACGGGCTTCCGTCAGCAGCGCTTCCCATCCGCTCAAGCCGGG
>JBKJZM010000196.1:0-5363 GCA_046715295.1 Gemmatimonadales bacterium
GGGTGAAGTCGTACCCGAACCGACCTTTGACGCAGGTGGATCCCTGATTGGGGGTATCCTCCTCGATCCAGGGCGACGTCACCCGCATCAGGGTATCGTCTTTGACGTGAAGGTCGAGCTGACATCCCACCGCGCAGTAGGGACATACCGAGCGCGCCACCTTATCCGGAGTGCGGAGCGCCTCGGCACCGAACCGCTGCCTGGGAATGAACTCGAAGATCGCGCCGGTGGGACAGACACGAACGCATTCGCCGCACCAGGTGCACCCCGCATGGTCGGGGTCTCCGTCGCCTCCGACGATGATTTGGGCGTGCTCGCCCCGCTGGCCGACGTCGAGCACGCCGACTTCCTGAATGTCCTCGCACGCCCGGACACATCGCGTGCACAGGATGCAAGTGGTCATATCGTGCTGGATCATCACGTCACCGGGCCGCTCGTCACCGGTGCGGAGCGGTAGATCGTGATGGGTGCGGACCGGGACATCGTACTGGACCACGTAGCGCTCGAACTCGTTCCGGGGATGCTCCCGTCCACCGTTAGCCAGATGCTCGCCCGGATATCGCTCCAGCAGGAAGTCCAGCACGCTCCGCCGATTCTCGGCCGCCGCCGGGGACTCGACGTCCACCACCATGCCATCGGTGGCCGGGGTAGCGCAGGCTGGGACCAGTTTGTTCTGTCCCTGGACCGACACCAGGCAGATCCGGCAGTTGCCCACGATGGGCAACTTGGGGTACCAGCACAGCGTCGGAATGTCGACCTCGGCCGTACGGGCGGCCTCGAGGATCGTCTCCCCGGGCTGGAAGGAAACGGATTTGCCGTTCAGGGTCAGGGTCGGCATGAGCAACCGGTTGGGGGAAGGAGTGAGCTAATTCGAGTTTAGACGGGAAAAGATGAAGGGGCAAGGTCCTATCGGCGGGCCGATCACTCGCTCGGCTCGGATGACAGGCGATTCAGAAATACAAACACCCCCGGACTGAAGTCCGGGGGCGTTTTGGCCCGCCGCCAGCCCGCTGTGGGGGCTACTACGCGGCGTGCTCGGCCGGAACCCTCTCGTGCCAGTGCTGCTCCAGGGTGTCTTCGTCATCCGTCGCCCACAAATAGGCCCAGAACCGCACCGGCTTGGGCGCGGGAGCTCCACTCTTGATCACGATGCCCAGAGGCGACGATGGGGCAGCCAACGGAAGACTGGTCACGGGTTGCTCCTCACACTCGGGGAAATAACCTGCTCCCCCGGGAGAAGTGCACCGTTCGTGCCGCCGGCAACGGTGGCACAACTGACATATAGACAATGTTTTGCGGCGATGTGACCTGCTGCGCGTGTCGCTTGGACTCGGGAGATGGAGCGTCAGGCCGTGTCTGGTGGACACGCGGGTTTGCAGAGGATCAAGCCATCCTGCCGGCGGCTTTCGCCGGGCCGGCGGCGCCGCTTGGGATCTTCCTCCTGTGCCCAGCCCGGATACATGGTGCGCAGCGCATCGCGCGAGATTGCCTTGCAGGTCGGAAGCAGGACATGGATTCCTCCCGGCCGGCTCCGCGCCTGGAGGTCCTGTACCAGATCGCCCCGGTCTCGGGCCGACAGATCGAGCAGTACGCCCGGGTCGAGCACCACGATATCCACGCCAGCTACGAAGCTCAGGAATTCCGGCAGAGCCTGGTCCAACTGGGTGACGTAGCTCTCGAAGAGGCTGGCCAGCGCCTCGGCCGCCATGCGGGATTCCACCCGCTCGACGCAACCCAGGTCCCCGGCGATGAAGGTGACGGCGGCGTCATGCGCGGCGAGCAGGTACGTGGTTGATGCCGCCTCGGTGCCGATCACCAGGGCGGTGTCTTCCGCCTCGAGTCGAGGCAGCAGCGACGCCAGGGTACAATGCGGCTCGAGTCCCCAGTGGGTGGGCATTCGCTGGGCGGCCCGTAATTTGATAAACTGCTGCCGCCACCGCCGGTAGGGTCGCAACGAGAGCCGCTTCATGATGAGGCGGTCCACCGATTCGAGCATCAGGACCTCGGTCAGCACGAACTGGCCCTCAGAGTTCGCTTGCAGCTCCGAGGCCGCCTCGTCACCCAGCCGAAGCAATTCGTCCCGTCCGATCGAATTCTTGTAGCCTTCGATCCGCTGCAGGATGTACTCCTGATAGTGCTGCTTGTCCGAGTAGGGCGAACGGCGGCGGCGGTGGGCGGGACGGACCTCGGTGGCGCTCAGCATGGCTCGACGTGCACCGTCACTTCGTCGAGCTGGAGGCTGTCGCGTAGGCGGTCTTCCACCTGGTCGGCGATGCGGTGGGCGCTGGCTACATTGGATTGACCGTCTACCGCGATGGTCAGCTCGGCGAAGCGGTGATCGCCGGCCCGTCGCGACCGGATGGCGTACGCCGACCTGACGCCATTTACTCCCTCGGCCTCCCGCTGGATGGTGGCCTGATCGAAGGCCCGCTCGTCTACCAGGCTCGGTATCGATCGACGGAGGATCTGATAGCCCGCTCGCCCGACCAGCACCGCCACGATCAGAGCGAGCGCCGGATCGGCCCACGCCAGCCCCGCACGGGCGAGGGCCAGGCCGGTGAGCACGCCGAGGGTGATGAAGACATCGGTGCGAGTGTGGAGCGCATCGGCGAGGAGCAGGTCGCTATTGAGTCGTTGACCCGCGCGGGTCTCGAACCACACCACCCAGATGTTCACAGCCAGGCTGAACACGAGCAGGGCGAGGGCGATGTTGGACACGTTTACCAGAGGGACGCCCGTGACCAGCCGAGAGATCGCCCCACGCACCAACTCGAAAATCGAGAGCGCAAGCAGTAGCGCGATGAGCAGGGCCCCGAGCGTCTCGAACTTGGCATGCCCATAGGGATGATCCTCGTCTGGCGCCTTCGAGGCAACTCGGACGACGAATAAGGCGAACAGGTTGTTGACCGCGTCCACGGACGACTGGAGGGCGTCACCGAATACTGCCAGCGAGTTGGTGTCGAACCCGACTCCGAACTTTACGATGACAACGACGATGTTGGCGAGGAGGATCCCGCCCAGAACCCGGCGTACCCCAATCGACTTCCCCCGGGAGTCTCCTACGCTGGGCATGGGTGCAAGTTGGCCGCCGTGGTCTGGAGAGTCAACGATTTTGGGACCTTAGACCGCTTTGAGCACCGCACCCTTTAAATACCCGGTTTCGGGGATCGTAAGCACTTCGGGATGATCCGCTCCCTGACCGAGCACCTGCTGCAGCGTGATGCGGCGTCCGCTGTCTCCCGCGGCCTCACCGAGCATGCCGAGAAACTGTGGCAGCCGTACGTGAAAGGAGCAGGACGCGGTCAGCAGCATTCCACCCGGCGCGAGGATGCGCATGGCTCGGAGGTTGATCTCCCGGTAACCCCGAAGAGCGGCAGGCACCGTGGCCCGGGACTTGGCGAACGCGGGCGGGTCGAGGATAATGAAGTCGAATTGCTCCCGGGCACGCTCGAACTGTCGCAACGTCTCGAACACATCGGCCTTGCGCCAGTCGATGTTGCTCAAGCCGTTGAGATCGGCATTTGCGGCGCCCCGATCGAGCGCTTCCTGGCTGACATCCAGCGCCAGCACACGGCCGGCACGTCGGGCCAGGTGAGTGGCAAACGAGCCGTGATACGAGAAGCAGTCGAGGGCTCGACCGGCTTCGGGCATGAGCCGGCCGGCGAGCAGGCGATTGGGGCGCTGATCGAGGAAGGCACCGGTTTTCTGGCCGTCCCAGGGCGCAGCCAGGTACAGCATCGTGCCCTCCCGCACCTGGATCTCCCGGGGCACGGTGCCAGACACTTGGACCGGCTCCGGTGAGAGTCCTTCACGCCGCCGAGCCGGGGCATCGTTGCGGAGCAGAATACCTTCCGGCCGGAGAACCTCGGCCAGGGCGGCCATGATCGGCTCCCGCATGGTCTCGAGCCCGGCTGACAGGATCTGGACCACGAGCCAGCGATCGTAGCGATCCACTACCAGCGACGGGATCCCGTCACCCTCGCCGTGCACGATGCGATAGCCGGTGGCGTCGATTCCCTCTCGGCGAGCTGCGCAAGCAGCGAGATGCTCGACCCACCAGCGGTCATCGATGGCTCGGTCGGTGCGCTCCAGCAGGCGGAGTCGGATTTCGGATTGGGGAGAGTAGAGCGCCTGGCCGATGAAGCGCCCGCGCGAATCGTGAACCGGTACCACGCCCGGTGCGGCCGGGCCGTCGATCACCTCGCTGCGGTAGATCCAGGGATGGCCCCGCACCCAGCGCTCGGCGCCGCGCGGAGTTACCCTGGGCGTGTTCACGCCCGGTCGGGGCGCAGCGCGGTGGCTCCGCGAAGGTAGCAGTGCTTGATTTCCGCTCTGCTCCGGGCGGTGTACGCGTGCACCAGGAGGCGAATGCACTTCGGAAGCGATCCCGGAACCGGAATCTCGGTGGCGTGAAGCAACGCCACGATGTTCCAGCCGAATTCCTCGGCCGCCCGCGCGGGAAAGGCGGCGTCCAGATCGTTCGTCACGGTGAAAAGGCCGCTGACGATGTCGTCCGGCTGCAGCTCGTTGGCCACGATCAGGGTGCGCAGCAGCTCGTCCGTGGCGGCAAGAATCTCCGCCGAATCATTGCGGGTCACCGTGGTGGCTCCCCGGATTCCCTGAAGTCGGACTGAGGGCGGCATGGGAGATAATGTAGCGCAACTCGTGCGCCTCATGCTCGTCACCGACGACCGCCTGGTTCGCGGACGAGACCTCGTCTCCCTGGCGCAAGCGGCGGAGCGAGGCGGGGCGACCTCGGTGCAACTGCGCCTCAAGCAGGCCACAGCGCGCGAGCTCGCCCACCTGGTCCGACGTCTGGTGCAGGTGCTGCGCATACCGGTCCTCGTCAACGACCGGCCGGACGTCGCCATTGCCGCCGGTGCCGCCGGTGCCCATCTCGGTCCTGACGACATGCCGATCGACCTCGCTCGCCGGATCGCACCGCCCGGATTTGTGGTGGGCGCGTCGGTAGGCAACGAGACCGAGGCTGCCCTGGCTGGCGGAGCCGACTACTGGGGCGTTGGGCCCTGGCGAGCGACGCCGACCAAGGAGGACGCCGGCACCGGACTGGGTGCCGATGGGTTCAGCCGGCTACTCCAGCTGGCCGGCGGCAAGCCCGTCCTTGCCATCGGTGGGGTGACTCCGGAGGACGTTCCGCTGATCCTCCAGGCAGGCGGGCTAGGAGTCGCTGTGGTGTCGGGAATACTCGGAGCTGACGATGTGGCGGCGGCGGCGAGACGGTACGCGGGGCAGCTGGGCAGCAGGGCAGCAGGGCAGTGAGAGCACGTGCTTCGAGCAGACCCCTGTCGTTTACGGCTCCGCTGCCCCGCCGCCCAGCCGCCCCGCGTTCCTGATGTTACGAA
>JBKJZM010000197.1:0-8428 GCA_046715295.1 Gemmatimonadales bacterium
GGTCTCGACCTCCGGTGCCCGCCTGCTCACCGTCGAGGCCGAAGAGGTCATCCGGGACGACTTGCTTCCCCTGGCCGCCCTGGTGACTCCCAACACGGATGAGGCAGCGATCCTCACCGGGCGTGTGGTTCACGATCTGGCAACGATGGAGCGTGCCGCCACGACGTTGCTGCGGTTCGGAGTCGGCGCGGTTCTGCTCAAAGGAGGCCATCTGCCGGCCGGCGACATCGTCGACGTCCTGGCCACGCCCTCCGGTGTTCGCCGCTTCACCCATCCGCGTATCGAGACCACGTCCACCCACGGAACCGGCTGCACCCTCTCGGCGGCCATCACTGCGGGCCTGGCGCTCGGCCGGCCGCTGGAGGCGGCCGTGGCTGCGGGACTCGATTTCGTGCACCGCGCCATCGCGGCCGCCCCGAACCTCGGCGCGGGTCACGGGCCGCTGAATCACACCGTTCCAGCTATATCCGCTCGATGACTCCTTCGACCAGCCCCGCCAGCTCGTGCCGCACCCGGTTGGCAGTCTCCATCACTTCGGCATGATTGAGCTTCGTGGGTGAGATGCCGGAGGCGAGGTTAGTCACCACCGAGAAGCCGAGGCACCTGAGGCCGCGGGCGCGAGCCGCGATGACCTCGACTGCGGTGGACATCCCAACGGCATCGGCGCCGAGCCGGTCTCCCATTCTGATCTCGGCCGGAGTTTCATAACTGGGGCCGAGCAGCTGGATGTACACACCCTCGTCCAAGGCGATTCGCTTGGTACGCGACACCTCACGGGCGAGTGACCGAAGCGCCTTGTCATACGGGTCCGACATGTCGGGGAACCGCTCTTCTCCCGGAAGCAGCGGCCCCAATAGCGGGTTGCGAAAGGTCAGATTGATGTGATCCGCGATCAACATCACCGTGCCGGACGAAAAGGTGCGCCGGATGCCTCCGGCGGCATTGGTGAGGATCAGCGTGTCGATACCGAGGGTGGCGAATACCCGGACCGGGAGGGCGGCGGTCGCCGCGTCATGTCCCTCGTATAGATGAAACCGGCCATTCTGGACCAGGACCTCCTTGCCGGCAAGTCTGCCCGCCTTCAGCTCGGCCCCGTGCCCGATCACCGTCGTCGTGGGAAAAGCTGGGATCTCGCCATAGGGGATTGTCACCGGGTCGTCGATGCGCTCGGTGAGGAAACCGAGTCCCGATCCGAGTACCACCGCGATCTTGGGCCGACGGTCACCCAGGCGCCGCCGAATCGCCGCTGCGGCCGCCTCCACATCATCCGCAGGACGTCGCACGGGGTTTGACCTCGCCGCCTTCTCCGTCATCTCCGCCCTTTTCAAAGCAGAATCCCGGCTATCGTCGCCGAAAGAAAATTCGCCAGGGTGCCCGCGAGCATCGCGCGGATGCCGAGCCGGGCAAGGTCGCGCTTCCGATCGGGCACCAGTGCGCCGATCCCACCGAGCTGGATACCCACCGAGCTGAAGTTGGCAAATCCGGCCAGGGCGAACGACGCTATGATGAATGATCGCGGATCCAGTTGGGCCTTTAACGGGCCAAGCTCCGCGTAGGCGATGAACTCGTTCAGGACCATCCGGGTCCCGAGCAGACTCCCGATCGTGCCACTGTCGTGCCAGGGCACGCCCATCACAAATGCAATGGGTCGGAAAACCCAGCCGAGCACGGTCTGGAGGTTGGAAGGAAACCACTCGGCGTAGCGGTGGATGGCCGCGAACCCGCCGTTGAGGAGTGCCACGAGTGCCACAAACGACACCAGCATCGCAATGACGTTGAGCATCAGGCTCAGTCCTTCACTGGTGCCCCGGGCCGCCGCGTCGAGCAGGTTCACGTCCTGCTTGGGCATGTCCAGCTTGACCTTTCCGTATGTCTCGGGCACCTCGGTTTCGGGCTCAAAGAGCTTGGCCATCATGATGGTCCCCGGCGCGGTCATGATGACAGCGGTCAGCAGATGCCGGGCCTCGATCCCGAACGCGATGTAGGCCACCATGATCGAGCCCGAGATGTGGGCCATCCCCGAGGTCATTACCGTCATCAGCTCGGAACGGGTCATCCGCTGCAGGAACGGCCGGATGGTCAGCGGCGCCTCGGTTTGTCCCATGAAAATCGAGGCCGCCACATTCAGGCTTTCGGCCCCGCTGGCCCCCATCACCCGGCTCATCAGCACCGCGAACGCCCGCACGATGACCTGCATGATTCCGAGGTAATACATGATGGCAAACAGCGCGCTCACGAAGATGATGGCAGGCAGGAGCTGAAACGCGAAGATGATCCCCAGACTGGAATTTGGCTTGCCCAGCTCTCCGAACACGAACTGCGAGCCGACGTACGAGTAGTTGAGAATCGAGGTCACGAAGCTGCCCAGGGCCCGGAACAGCTGCTGGCCGGCGGGAATCCGGAGCACGAAGATCGCGAACAGCACCTGAAGACCCAGCCCCCAGGCCACGACCCGCCAGCGGATTTGCCTTCGGTTGTGGGACAAGGCGACGGCGATCGCCAGGATGGCGAGGATGCCGAGGAGGCCTCTGAGGCGGACCAACAATCCTGGTGGCTCGGACGTGGGTAGGGCGGCCGGCTCCTGGGAGGCCGCAACGGTCTGAGAATCGGTCTGAACTGCCGGCGCCGGCTGGGCCATCACCCGGTTGACGCCCTGCCAGGTGAGTCCCGGGACCACCCAGGCCGCGAACATGGCGCCGGTGAAGAGGAGAATGGCAAGGATCGCAGCACGCATGCTCAGGTCTCCGTCAGCGGATGTCGGCCAACTCGTCGCGTATCCGGCTCAGAAGATCGAGCCGTGCCGGCCAGGGAAGAAAGGCGCTCTCGAAGCCATTCAGAATCAGCCGGTCGATCTCCTCGCGAGAAAAACCCAATTCGGTGTGCGCCAGCCAGTACTCGTCGCTGAGCGAGACCCCGGCCATGAGCCAGCCGTCGGTGCAGAGCGTCACGTTGAGCCCGGCATCAAAGTAGCCTCGCACCGGGTGTTCCGATGCCTGGGGCACGGCGCGGGTCTGCACATTGCTGGTGATGTTGGCCTCGATCAGGATCTGGCGGTCGCGGATATAGGCCTGGAGGCTCGGGCTTTCGTGGAGCCTGGTTCCGTGCCCGATGCGGTTGGCGTGGCACAGGTGGATGGCATCTGCGATCGACTGTGCACCGGCCGCCTCACCCGCGTGGACCGTCACGCCCAGGAGCCCTCGAGCCGCCACATCGAACGCCTCCCGGTGGTTGCCCGGAGGACGCCCGGCCTCCCCTCCCGCCAGATCGAACGCCACCACGCCCCGGTCGCGGAACGCCACCGAGCACTCCGCGATCTCGACCGACACGGCAGGCTCGTAGTGCCGGAGCGAGCAATTGATTACCCGCGCCACCACCCCGAAGTCGCTCTCACCGCGGCCCAGGCCCCGAAGCTCGGCCTGCATGACTTCCTCCAGCGTCATGCCCTGCCTCTGGCTCAGGTGCGGGCAGTAGCGAACCTCGAGATATCGGACATTATCGCGCGCCGCGTCTTCCACCATCTCGTAGGCCACCCGCTCGACCGACTCGGGAGTCTGCAACAGAGGAATGGTGAGGTCGAAGCGATCCAGGTAATCCTGCAGGTTGGCGGCATCGTCCACCAGCATGAACCGCCGGAGCGGCTCGGGGTCGTAGGACGGCAGGACGACTTTTGCCTTGCGGGCCAGCTCGACCATGGTTTCGGGACGCAGCGACCCGTCCAGGTGGACGTGAAGCTCCGCCTTGGGAAGACGGCCGATCAGCTCACGCGTCAGCATGGCCATGCTCACTCCGCCGCGCCCGCACTACCACCCGGAGAATGGCCCCACCCGCAAGCGGAGCGGTGGGATCGATCTCGATGCCGCGACCATCGGTCACGTACGCGGTGCCGCTGGCAATCTGCTGCTCGAGAGCGGGATCGAAGAGTCGTATCGCCTGGGCCACGTCGGCGCCGGCAGGAAGATCGAGTGGCCCTGTGTTCACGAAGACCCGGATGGTGGCTTTCATCGGGTCGATACGAAACCTGGCCGGGCGGCGAAGACCACCGGCTGGGGAAGACGCCTGAGGTAGGCGAACACACCCTCCACATCCAGCATGGTCCCGGGCTCGGATGGCAGCCCTGCCAACATCGCGTAACCATCTCCGCCCGCGGCGACGAAGTCGTCAACGGCCACAGTGTAATCCGCATCGGGGCGCAGCTTACGGCCGCGATCCAGGTCGACGTCCCGGATTCGCCGGCCCACAGGCCGGCGCGGATCGTAGCGAATCGTTGCGCCCGCCACATGGGCCGCGGGGCTCCCCCCGTCGAGTGCGTGCTCGAGCATCTTCCTGAGCTGCTTCCCGGTCACCGTCACCTTGATCAGAGTGTGTTGGGCCGGCTGCACCTCGAAAAGCTGTCCGTACGCGATCGGGCCGGCCGGAAGATCGGCCCGGATACCGGCGTTGCTGACGAATCCGATGTCGGCGCGGAGGACATTGCGGCGCGCCTCCGCAATCATGCCTCCCAGCCGGTGCTGATCGCCGTCGCGGACCAGCGGGAACTTCGTCGTGGCCACGACCCGGCTGGTGATCGAGTCGGCCCGGCGCCGGTACGACTCGACCAGCGCCTCCATTTCCGCATCCACCTGTATCCGGTCAGCGCTCACCGGTTCGACCCGGGTTCTCACTTCCCGTCCACCGGCAGGCGTCTTGACCACGTCGGCCACCGCCAGCGCGCTCCCCTCCGCCCCGGCCCCGATGATCGCTACGCCCGCCACCCGGGTGTCCACCACGCGATGAGTGTGGCCGGCGATCAACAGATCCAGGGCGCGGGAGTCGACCGCATCGGCCAGGCGGATGACTTCGCCAGTGCAAACCGGGCCGGTGCATGAAGCACCCGCGTGGGCCAGGAGCACGGTGAGGTCCGGCCGCAGGGCGCGGACTTCGGTGAGCACGTCTCGAATGGCGAGGGCACCTTCGTCAATACGGAGCCCCGAGGTGTGCTCTGGCTTCACGCTGGTCTTAGCTTCGGCCGTAATGTAGCCCACCACCGCGACCTTCAGTCCGCCCACATCCACCACGCGGAACGGCGCGATCCAGTCCGGGCGCCGGCCGGTAGCGGAGTCGAACACGTTCGCGGCTAACCAGGCATAGCGCGCCTCGGACATCCGCCGCCGGAGGGTGTCCTGCGACCAAACGAAGTCGTGCTCACTGAGTGCCGTCGCGGCAATGCCGAGACGGTTCAGGACCTCCACCATGGCCCGACCCCGGGTGACGTTGGCGCTCACGGTGCCTTGCATCGCATCGCCGGCGTCAAGCCGGAGCGTGGGGCAGGCGCAGTCTGTCTCGAGGCTGTCCATCATGCCCGCGAGAGCCGCTGCTCCCCCTGTCCGCCCGCCCGCCTGGCCTCCTGGCCTGGGCAGCAGCGCGCCATGGAGATCCGCCGTGGCCAGGACGCGGAGGAGAATGGTGTCCCGGGCCCCCGCGGGGAGCGGCCGCGCCGGAACCCGGAACAGGCCGCGAACGGCGGAGGCCGCGCCCTCGGGAACAATGCGCCACTCTCTGCCCGCGTAGCCGGAGGGGTCGACCACCTTGCGGCTCCTGATCTCGTCGATCAGCAGCCCCCGGATGTCCTCCCCCCGGTCGTACACCACCGGGGCCCCCCGGAGCATGCTGTATCCACCGGCGCCGGTTTGGCGATGGCTGTTGACCGCGAGGGTGTAGCTGTCGGTGCGGGAGACGGGGCGGCGGCGGAATGACAGGTTCCGGATCCGGTCCCCCGGTGCCCGCCGCAGGTCGATGTCGTAGCGCACGCCGGCAATGACGTCGTAATCGTAGCCGGGCACGCTCTCGTTGATCGAGATTCGTCCCACCGGGTCGGTGCGATAGTACCGGGCGCTGTGCTCCAGGTACTCCCTGAGCTGTGCGCCGGTGATACGCACCACCCGAAGAGTGTTGTCGAAGGGATACAAGGCCACCAGCTGCCGCATGCGGATGGTGCCGCTGTCGAAGCCGGCTCGGAGATCGAAGGCAGAAGCGGCCGAGAGGTCGGCGCCGGTGCGCTTCAGCTGGACGGCGTTTATGAAGTTGAGAATCGGAGTGGGTTCCACGCGGGCGCTTCCGGCGCGCATCGGTCCCGCCGCCTCGCCCAGCACGAGATCAGCCCATTGGAGCACCGCTGAGTGGGCCGGGGCCAGGCGCTGAGCCAGCCTGGCCGAGGGGACCGTGCGCGTCGTCGAGACAAGCTCGCCCCGGATCCGGACCGGCCTCCATCGCTCCTCCTCCCGCACCAGATCCACGTGCGTGATCGAGACGCTGCCGCCGTACGGCCGTGGCTGCACGAAGTGAACACCCCCCACGACGGAGTCGCGCATCTCCCGGTGCGAGTGGCCCACGACCACGAGATCGGGTCGGACCAGAAGCCCGGCCAGCGACGCCGCCTCGTGCTCACCGCCCACACCCGCAGTGTCGTAGGAAGACGGGCCGGCCAGACCGCTATGGACCAGAGCCACCACCAGGTCTGACTCTCGCCGGAGCGGTTGGATGACGCGCACCGCCGCGGCGGGAATGCGATCCAGTCGGAGCTTCCCCTGAAGCAGAGCACGATTCCACAGACCGGCTCCAGGCGTGGTGAAGCCGGTGATCCCTATCCTTACGCCCTGACGCTGCAGGATGACGTAGGGCTGGAACAGGAGCGTGTCGCCCGGCAGGGTGTGGATGTTGCCACTCACGTAGGGAAAGGCCGCTGCCGCCACAGCCTGCCGCATCACGCCGACCCCCCAATCGAACTCGTGGTTGCCAGGAGTGGCGACGTCGTACCCGGCCAGGTTCATGGCCTCGATCACCGGATTGGGATCGCGCGGGGCCACCCGGGCAAAGTAGGTGGCGAACGGATCACCCTGGATCAGATCGCCGGCGTCGACCACGACCACCTGCCCGGGATACCTGGCCTTCAGCGAGTCCACGATGGTGGCCACCCGCGTCAGTCCCCCGGAAGACGGTTGATTGGCGATGTAGTCCCAGTCCGTGGCATGACCATGCACGTCGGTGGTCGCCACGATCACGACGTGCGCCGTGTCGGACGGGCGGGCGGGTGGACAGGCGGGCGGGCAGGCCGCTGGCGCGGTGAGAAGGTGGAACGTGATGATTGAGAGCATGGGGGAAATATCAGGCGGGTGGGGAAGGATGGAAGGGCGGTCAGGTGGACAGGCGGTCGCCCCCACCCCTTGCGTCCATCCGCCTGCGGGTATATTCGTTTACGCGCATATGAGCACGACGTCCGCTACCGACCTCCTGGTCACCGTGGCGGAGCCCACCCGGCTCCGCATTTTGAACTGTCTTGCCGCCGCGCCTCTCTTCGTCTCCGACCTGCAGGCGGTGCTGGACCTGCCGCAGCCGACCGTATCTCGGCACCTGCAGGTGCTGCGCCGGGCCGAGCTGGTCCGGGACACCCCCATCGCCCAGTTCGTGCTGTATCGGCTCCGCCACAATGGCGGCAAGCACGAGCGCATGCTGGCGGCAATTCTCGATGCCGTGGTGCATGACGACGGTGAGATGCGCGCCGAGCGACACCGTGCGGTGGACCGAAGCCGCAGCCACACCCGAAGCCGCGTGCAGGAGCCGCCGGCCAGCCGGCAGGTGGCCCGAGCGAAGAGGCCATCATGACCCATCGCATCCTCGTCGTGGACGACGAACCGGACATCACCGCGCTGGTTGCCTACCACCTGGCCAAGGCCGGCTTCAGGGTATCGACGGCCGCCAACGGAACCGATGCGCTGAAAGCGGCGCGGGAAGAGCGGCCCGACATCGTGATCCTGGACCTGATGCTGCCGGGGGTCTCGGGCTACGACGTGCTGGCCGAGCTCAGGAAACGGGAAGAGACCCGGGAAGTCGGCGTTATCCTCCTGACGGCCCGCCGGGAGGAAACCGATCGGATTCGGGGGCTCTCGCTGGGCGCCGACGACTATCTCACCAAGCCGTTCTCGCCCCAGGAGCTGTCCCTCCGGGTCGGCGGCCTCCTGCGCCGCCTGGGCTCGCCGGCGGTGACGGCCGGCTCCACGCTCAGCGCCGGACCGATATCGATCGACCGCTCGGCCCATCGCGCCACCATCCACGGCCAGGAGCTCAGCCTCACCGCCACCGAATACAAGCTGCTCCTCACGCTGGTCGAGCGGCGGGGCCGGGTGCAATCCCGTCCCCAGCTTCTGGAAATCGTCTGGGAGGCACAGCCGGACATCCAGACCCGCACGGTGGACATGCACGTGCAGCGGCTTCGCACCAAGCTAAGTGAGGCCGGCAAGCTGATCGAGACGGTGCGCGGCTTCGGCTATCGGTTCCAGGCGAGCGAGCGCGGGACCAAGAGCCGGTGACCTTTGTCAAGCGGCTGGTGCTCGGGTCGGTACTCATCCTCGTGCTTACGGTCTCGATCCTGCTCCTGGTAGCCGAGCGTTCCCTC
>JBKJZM010000198.1:0-3814 GCA_046715295.1 Gemmatimonadales bacterium
GGGATCGACTTCGAGTGTCCGGAGGGTCCAGCGCCGACAGGCCACCCAATGTCCCGACGCGCCGTGGAGCAGCAAGGCACGGTCCGGCAATGTTCCCACGTCGATTTGATCGAGACGAAGCGTCATGCCGCGGCCGTCTGCCTTGATATACGCCTCCTTGCGCGTCCACAGCTGCGCGAACAACCGGCAGCGCTCCATGCCGTGGATTTCTTGGAGCGCGGTCCGCTCGGCTGGGGAGAAGACCAGCTCGGCAACCGAGTCCCGGGTCACATCCAGGGGAAGAGGCTCCACGTCCACGCCCAGTCGGCGATTACGCGAAACAGCCACCACGAGCAGGTCCGCCGCATGGGACAGATTGAAGTGCAGTTCGCAACGGGGCAGGAGGAATGGCTTGCCCGTGCTGGAATAGCCGAACCGCACTGACCGGGGCGTCGTGTCCAGGTAGCGAGCGAGTATTCGCCGAAGGACCCCACGGCCTGCCATGAAGCGCGCCCGGTCCCGCTCAAAATGGAAGCGACCGGCGCGTACCAGCTCATCACGATCGAGGCAGTCCACCAGCCGCTCCAGTCGCGCCACCTCCAGGTCCAGATGTGCGCGCCAGACCTGCACCTCACCAACAGGTAGACCGGAGATCTCGGCGCCGGATGGGCTGCCACTGGTCGGAGCCTCGCGGACACTCATGACGAGCTCGCCCGAGCGCGCTGGAGGCAAACCTGGAGCTGCCTCGCGAGCTCCTCGACCTGCGGCTCATGCATGATGGAGAGGTGCTCCCCGGGCACGTCGTGGATGTCGACGCCACCCCTTGCGACCCGGGCCCAACCCAGCGTCGCCCCGGCGGTAGGCGGTGCGTTCGGCGGTCGAGCCCGAAAAACGGTGACCGAGCCCTGGTAAGGTGAAGGCTGATAGCACCTTGCCGCCTGCGCGAGTGCCGTGAAGTCGTCGCGCAAAAGCGGAAGCACCGGCCGCCGTAGGCGAAGCGACCAGCGATACGCCGTGGGTCCGACCAGACGAATGGTGATATTCTCGGCGCGTTTCCGGAGAAAACCGGGTATAGCGCTAGGCTCGAGCGCCGCGAGGCGTCGGAGGTTCTGGGCGATCAATTTCCCGGTTCTCTTTGCCAGCCTGGCGAGCCGGCGATGGTAGGAAGCGGGGCGGGATCCAGGGCACCTGCTGTCGATCAGAGCGAGGAGACCGATGTCCTGGCCGGCGGCCCGTAGCTGACAGGCCATTTCGAAGGTCAGCTGCCCCGCCCAGCAGTAGCCGCAAAGGAAATAGGGGCCGGTCGGCTGCCTCGTCCGCATCTGGTGCACGTACTTCGCCGCCAGCTGCTCGAAGGTGGTGAGGACCGGCTCTCCATTCGGTCTGCTTGTTAGCTCGAACCCGTACACCGGGAGGTCTGGTCCGAGCCGATCTACGAGTTCCCGGTAGTTCATCAAGCGTCCGTCAGCCTCATGCACCACGAACAATGGCGGCCCGATCCGGCCGGCTTGCAGTACAACCAGCCCATCATCCGGCTGGCCCGTCGCTTGTCCAGAGACGATCTCGGCAAGCGTCCTGATGGTGGGAGCCTGAAAGAGCGTCGAGAGGGGGAGCCTCCGATCGAAGGTTCGCTCAATCTCGGCGAACAGTCTCAGAGCGAGGAGAGAATGTCCTCCCACCTCAAAGAAGTTGTCTTCTATGCCTACTCGGTCGACTTCGAGCAGTTCCTGCCACAGCTCAGCCAACGCCCTCTCTGTCCGCGTACTCGGGGGAACAAAGGAGCCCTGCGGCTCCACCACGATCCCATCCGGAGCTGGCAGCAGGCGTCGGGCGACCTTTCCGTTGGGGGAGAGGGGAAGGGCCTCGAGGACTACGAACGCCGACGGTACCATGTATTCCGGCAGTCGGCTGTGCAGGTACGATCGGAGGTCCGGGACCAGGCTCCGGGGGGAGAGGCTGCCCCCGCCGTTGAGGGGGCGTGACGCGAGATATGCGACCAGTGCGCGTCCGCCAGGCAGGTCCTCCCGCAGAACCACCGCGCACTCACGAACCGCCGGGTGTCGAGAGAGCGCGGCCTCGATCTCGGCCGGCTCGATGCGGAACCCTCGCAGCTTTATCTGCTCATCCAGCCGGCCTAGAAACTCCATCGAGCCGTCAGACCGCAGGCGCACGCGGTCACCGGTACGGTAAAGCCGGCTACCTGTCCCGCCGCCCTGAGCCGGTCCGAATGGGTCGGGCACGAACCGGTCCGCGGTAAAAGCCGGCCGACCGGCGTACCCGCGGGCCAGACCCGGCCCGCCGAGATAGAGCTCTCCGGGCACCCCCACAGCCACCGGCATCAAGTACTCGTCGAGCACGTATGCCTTGGTGTTCGAAATAGGCCGTCCGATCGGTACCGTATGAGCCGTTTCTGGAAGCTCTCGAACCTCATACCAGGTCGCGAAGGTGGTAGCTTCGGTGGGACCGTAGACGTGGAGCAGGCGCTCGGGCGGGCCGTGTGCAAGTACTTCCCGTACCGGCCGAGGGTCTACCGCCTCACCGCCGAAGAGCAGGTGGCGCACCGTCTCGAAAACACCCGGCACGGCCAAGGCAAGCTGGTTGAAGAGGGCCGTCGTCAGAAACATCGCGGTGATGCCCCGCTCGCGGATCTCTGCACCGAGTGCTCGGGCTGAAAGCACCACGTCTCGGTCAATGAGCACCAGCCG
Organism: Gemmatimonadales bacterium; assembly: GCA_046715295.1. Classification (GTDB taxonomy): domain Bacteria; phylum Gemmatimonadota; class Gemmatimonadetes; order Gemmatimonadales; family GWC2-71-9; genus CAVVWJ01. The sequence continues at coordinate 2,685 of JBKJZM010000198.1, forward strand.
TCCGCCGTTGAGCAGCGCTCCCCATATCTCAAAGGTTGCCGCATCGAAAGACGCGTTCGAGATCTGAGCCACCCTGTCATCGGGGGTCAGCTGGACATAATCGGTGTTTCGAATCAGGCGAACAATTGCACGATGCGGCACGGCGATACCCTTGGGTCTCCCGGTCGAGCCCGAGGTAAACATTACGTAGGCCAAGTCCTCCGCCGCGGCACCACTCTCAAGTTGCTGGTCCGACTCCAGACCAACACTCTCCCTTTCGGTCTCCAGGTGTACCACCGCAATCCTCCCGGCAATGCCGGGAAACATCGTCTGATCGGTAGTCACGAGCAGGCCCACTCGCGCGTCATCGAGCATGGGGGTGAGCCGCTCCGGTGGGCAGTGCGGATCAAGGGGCACATACGCGCCGCCCGCCTTCAGCACCGCCAGAAAGGCGATCACCATTTCTGCGGAGCGCTCGAGGGCCACCCCGACACACACGTCCGGGCCCACCCCGAATCGTTGGAGATAGTGGGCCAGGCGGTTGGCCTTCCGGTCGAGCTCTCCATAGGTCAGGCGGATGGCGCCCGCCTCTACAGCGATAGCCTGCGGGTGGTCAGCCGCCTCCCTCTCGAAAAGCTCGTGGACGCAGCAGCCGTTTGGGTACGCGCGGTCGGTCCGATTCCACTCCACGAGCACCTGCCGGCGCTCGTCCCTCGCAATGAGCGGCAGGGCCGAGATGCGCCGATCGGGCTCGGCCACTATCCCTTGGAGCAGGGTGTGGTACTGACCCAGCATTCTCCGGATCGTATCGGACTCAAACAGCTCCGTGCTGTACTCCAGGCGAATACGGAGTCCGCTCGAGTCCTCCCGGGCGGAAAGGGTGAGGTCGAACTTGGATGTTCCGCCCTTCCTTGGGAGGCTCCGGAGCGTGAGGCCCGGCAGTTTGAACGATGAGCGGGGGGCATTCTGGAGGGCAAACATTACCTGGAAGACAGGGTTTCGATCCTGAATGCGCTCGAGCTTGAGTTCCTGGACCAGGCGCTCAAAGGGGAGGTCTTGATGGGCGTAGGCGTCGAGCGCAACCTCACGCACGCGCTTCAGGAGCTCGCGGAACGTGGGGTTCCCCGAGAGATCGGTACGCAGGGGAAGCG
>JBKJZM010000199.1:0-3130 GCA_046715295.1 Gemmatimonadales bacterium
CAGCCTTTTGATCCGTAGTCAAATGCTCTATCCAATTGAGCTAAGGGCGCCCATGGGCGGTACAAGACTCGAACTTGTGACCTCCACGATGTCAACGTGGCGCTCTAACCAACTGAGCTAACCGCCCGTCTCAGCGGGGCAGATGGGCGGCGGGGCAGGGGGCGGCGAAACAGGGACCGGTGGTCTCCCGCATCGTCCGCCCCGCTGCCCCGCTGCCATCTGCCCTGCTGAATAGCGGGGGTGGGATTTGAACCCACGACCTCCGGGTTATGAGCCCGGCGAGCTACCAGACTGCTCCACCCCGCGACGTATACTTCAGACTGTTGGGTTTCCGGCCGATACTCTGGCTAACCCCGGGACCGTCCACTACTTGAGGTTTGGGCCTGTACCCCTCCGCCGGCCTGACGCCTCCGAGAGCGGGAAACGGGACTCGAACCCGCGACCCCAACCTTGGCAAGGTTGTGCTCTACCAACTGAGCTATTCCCGCGTAGCGGATGATTTTAGCGTCCCACTCGTTCCGGCGCAACGACCCGCACACACGGGTTTAACCGGTTCGAAGAGGGGCCATGGAGGCGAGGGGGATCGAACCCCTGACCTCGTGAATGCCATTCACGCGCTCTCCCAACTGAGCTACGCCCCCGCTATGTTGTCCCGCCTTCGTTCCACGCCGCGACAGCACGGTAACGTAGCCGTCGTAGCAATAGGTGTCAACGAGGGATACAGGGCACTGAACCAGTCCGGTGCCGGCGATTTCAAGGTAATTCGCAAGCCATGAACGAGCAGACTGAGCAGGGCCACGAGCCCCCCGATCCGGACGACCACCAGTCATCCGATCCGACCCCCGACCCCATCTCTGCCGACGCCGAGATTCTGGCCGAAACCCCGGCCGGCAAGCCCCGGCGCCCGCGCCGGAAGGACAGCGCCAAGAGTCTGGGCGCGTTCGATGCCGAGCGGGACATCCTGGACCAATATCTCTTCGAGGTCAGCAAGACCCCCCTGCTCACGGGCGAGCAGGAAGTGGCCGTCGCTCGGCGCGCCGTTGCCGGGGACCCCGACGCGATGCACGAGCTGGTCATCCGAAACCTTCGCTTCGTCATCTCGGTGGCCAAAAAGTACCAGAGCCGCGGGATGGCGCTCAGCGACCTGATCGGAGAGGGGAACGTGGGGCTGCTCACCGCGGCCCGGAAGTTCGACCCCGACCAAGGCGTGAAGTTCATTTCCTACGCGGTCTGGTGGATCAGGCAGTCAATCCTGGCGGCGTTGGCCCGTCAGGGGCGCACTGTCCGGGTTCCGCTGAACCGTACCGCCGACCTCTCCCGCATCGTCCGTAGCACCGCGACGCTGCGCCAAGAGCTGGAGCGGGAGCCGACACCGGAAGAGATCGCCGCGGCCACTGGACTGGCCGTGGATGTGGTTCAGTCGCTCGTGACACTCAATTCCGCCGATGTCCGGCTCGACGCCCCGGTCGATGCCGAGAACGACATGTCCCTCATCGACCGCTTCACCGCCGATGAGCAAGGTGACCCGGAAACTCAGGTAATGGAGCAGCTCCTCATAGAGGAGGTCGATCGGGCGCTCGGGTTGCTCCCCGCGCGCGACGCCAAGGTCCTCCGGCTCTACTTCGGCCTCAACGACGGACGGGAGCACACCCTGGAGGAGATCGGTGCCCTGCTCGGCGTCACCCGGGAGCGGGTACGACAGCTCCGCGACCGGGCGCTCAAGCGGCTGCGTGAGGGTGAGATGGGAAGGGCGTTGGCGAGCTTCGCCGCATGAAGCCGGGCCAGCGGGGCAGCGGGGCCGCCCCGCTCTACAACAAAGCCAACACCCACCTTACCTTCCGCACGTGACGCCCCCCGTCGCATCCGCTGTTCCCACCCGGGAAGGCTTTATCGCCCATGTGGGCCGCCGCAGCCTTCAAGCGGCACGCGCCCTGGCCGATGTCCCGGTATGGGCTCCCCTGCTGGCAGTGCAGATGCGAAGGCTGGGGGTCGATTCGGTGCCGATCGCCCTCTTCATTGCCGTCTTCACCGGAATCGTCCTCTCACTCCTCTCATCCTATATCTTCACCGGTGCCGTGCCGCTGTTTTTCGTCGGCGCGCTGGTGGGGAAGACGATCATGATGGAGCTGGGCCCGGTGCTGACTGGTATGGCGCTCGCCGGCCGGGTGGGCGCCAGCATCGCGGCGGAGCTGGGCACCATGAAGGTCACCGAGCAGGTCGATGCGCTGGAGACACTTGCCTACGACCGGTATTCCTATCTGGTGGTGCCGCGAGTGCTTGCGGCCACCCTGATGTTTCCGGTCGTGACGGCGTTCGCCGTGGCCGTCGGGGTGCTGTCCGGGTGGATCACCGCCATCAATCTGTTGGATCTCTCGAGCACAGAGTTTTTCAAGGGCCTGAAGCAGTTCTATCAGTTCAAGGATGTGTGGTTCGGGCTGGTGAAGAGCGCCAGCTTTGGCTTTGCGGTGGCGCTCATGGGGTGCCTCCGGGGGTTGGCAACCGAGGGAGGCGCCCAAGGCGTGGGCCAGTCGACCACCAGCGCGGTGGTTCTCGGTTGCGAGGCGATCCTGGTGCTCGATGCCTTCTGGGCGCTGGTGCTACTATGATAATCCTGGACGCCCTCACCAAATCGTTCGGTTCCCGCACGGTGCTGAACGGGCTCTCGCTGGAGGTCCCCGATGGCCAGAACACGGTCATCATCGGACAGTCCGGGGCGGGGAAGAGCGTCACCCTCAAGCTCATTGTGGGGCTGCTCGAGTCGGACAGCGGCCGCGTGATGGTGGACGAGGCCGTGGTCGGGGAGATGGATCGCGATGGCCTGGCGACGCTTCGGGGGCGGATCGGATACGTCTTCCAGTTCGCCGCGCTCTTCGATTCCATGACCGTGGCCGGGAACATCCGCCTGGGGCTGGTTCGGCGGGGTCACGACGAGGCGACCATCCGGCAGCGAATCGAGGAGAGCCTGGATGTGGTGGAGCTAAGTGGGAGCGAAGACAAGTTGCCAGCCGAGCTTTCTGGAGGCATGCGGAAACGGGTTGGTATCGCGCGAGCGATCGCCCTCAAGCCGCGCTACATTCTCTACGACGAGCCTACGACCGGGCTGGATCCCGTCACCGCGGCTCTGATGGAC
>JBKJZM010000200.1:0-2600 GCA_046715295.1 Gemmatimonadales bacterium
CTTTATGCCTGTGCGGTCGGCAGTGGGCGTTCCGGCAGCGTCCAGATACTCCAGCCGGAAGCCGCTTCCCCGGGTCAGCGGCCCGACCACCGGCTGGATGGCTTCTCCGCTGCTCACCGACCGAGCGCCCAGCCAGGATCTGCCCTCCGATTCATAGAGCCGAAGCTCCATTACCTCCGTCATGCGAACTGGCGTACCGGATGGCAGGTTTGCTACCAGGGCATCGGACGGCACGGTCAGGGTGATTGCAGGGCCCAGAGCTCCAGGACACAACGGGCCGCTTGCCACGCTCAGGATCTTCATACCCAGCCAGATGTCCTCCTCCCCCCCGGCGGCACGGTCCTCGATGAAGACCAGGGCACTGTCCCTTCCCGCCTGGGGGTCTCGGTGACCGGTGAAGGTGCTTCGAGCTATTCGAATGGCCGTGGCGCTCGGGGTTCCACAGAGGAAGCCGATACCTCGCATGGCGCGATAGACCAGCGCCGTGGACCCGGCGACCAGGATGTCGTTCTGTACTCCGCTTCCTCCCATGGCGGCACCCAGCTCGCGCAACTCGCTGAGCACAACGAGGGAGCCGGCACGCACGTTGGACTGCAACTCTACCCGCTGTGCCTGTGCCCGGGTGATCCGCTGGGTGGCGACGAGGAGACTATGGAGAGTCCCGGCCACCATCCCCGTGAGAGCCAGTGAGATCAGGACTTCAGCCAGGGTGAACCCGCGGCGCAACCGGCTCAGCATGTGAGCGCCGTCTCGAGGACGGCCTCACGAGCTCCACGAGGGGTCAGATAGGTGACGGTGACACGCACGCGGCGCACCCTGCCGGTGGGCGGAACTAGCCAGGATTCGGTCATGCCGCCGGTGAAAACCGGGCCACCAGAGGCGAATCCGGGATCGGTGCATCGCGGCGAGCCGGCGAGGGCGGCCAGGCGCAGGGCCTCCATCCGGTTCGAGGCCGCCTGCGCCGCTCGAGTCTCGACCTTGCCCCGGCCGATCATGCGTGTGACCCCGGCCGATGTCCCAACCAGCGCGAGGATTCCCACGGCCAGCACGAGAACAGCTACCAGAACCTCGATAAGCGTGAACCCCAGCGGGGAATGCTTCATGGTCGACCCCTCTCCCGAAACTCAGAAGGTGGTGTCGTTTGCCGCGGAATCAGGTACCCAATCCGCGCGCTGCGAATCAATTGATTTGGGGTGTCATCGCTGGCGCCGGCGGCCCGCGCCGCTTACACGATCAGTGAGCCGGGAGCCGCCGCAGCTTGTAAAAGAGGGTGCGCAGGCTGATGCCGAGGAGATTGGCGGCCTGTCTCCGGTTGCCCTTGGAAGTCTGGAGGGCGCGCTGAATGACCTCCCGCTCCACGGCCTCCACCTGAGCCCGGAGATCGAAGGAGCCATTTGTCCCGTTATGGCCGGCGCCGTTGCCGTTGGTGAGCGCGAAATCCTTGGAGTCGAGTGGGCCTCCGACGCCGAGCACCGCCGCCCGCTCCAGCGTATTCCGCAGCTCGCGCACGTTCCCGGGCCAGCCATGGTGGGTCAGAGCAGTAAGTGCCGCCGGGGTAATGCTCACGGGATGGCCGAGCCGCTGGGCCATCTGCCTGGCGAAGTGGGTGACCAACTCGGGAATGTCCTCGGGGCGTTCCCGCAGTGGCGGGAGGTGCAAGCGAACCACGTTCAGCCGGTAGTACAGGTCGGAGCGGAACTCGCCCCGTTCTACCGCCTGCTCCACCGGGCGGCCGGTAGCGGCGAGCACCCGGACGTCGATCTTGCGTGAGTCGCGCCCGCCAAGACGGCGAACCTGACCCTCCTCCAGCACGCGCAGGATCTTGGACTGAAGCCCAGAAGACACATCGGCGACTTCGTCGAGGAACAGCGTTCCCCCGTCGGCCAGCTCGAAGAGACCCGCGTGATCGGTGGTGGCCCCCGGGAAAGCCCCCTTCGTGTGGCCGAATAGCTCGGACTCGAGCAGCTGCTCCGGAATTGCGCCGCAGTTGACTGCCGTGAAGGTACGCTCGTTCCGCGGGCTCATGCGGTGGATGGCACGGGCGATGACCTCCTTGCCGGTGCCGCTTTCACCGGTGATCAACACCGGGGTGTTATGACGGGCCACTCGCGAGGCGAGCTCCAGAACATCCCGCATGGCGGGGCTCTGGGAAACCACCAAATCCTGGACGGCGCCGATGCCCACATTCGACCGCAAGGCGACGACCTCACGGCGCAGGCGCTCCCGTTCCTCGGCCTTCCGCACGGCCATGACCACTTCGTCGGTCTTGAACGGCTGCTGCACGTAATCGTAGGCGCCCTCTCTGAGAGCCGCGAGAGCCGCGTCCTCGGTGCCCTGCTCGCTCAGCATGATCATGACGGCGTTTCCACCTTCGGCCCGCAGCCGGCGAAGAAAGCTGAGCCCGTCCATCCCCTGCAGCTTGACGCCGCAGAGAATCAGCTCAAAATCTTCCGCGGTCGCACGCGACAAGGCACGCGCGGCGTCGGCCTCGGTTTCGACGACGTAGCCGGACTCTCCGAGCAGCAGCGCGAGCGATTGCCTGACATCGGCGTCGTTCTCAACGATCAGCAGCCGCATCAGTTCACCCGAGTTTGGTAGAG
>JBKJZM010000201.1:0-5611 GCA_046715295.1 Gemmatimonadales bacterium
CGATCCGGCGGAGACGAATGCGAGTTGCCATGTGGGTTCCTGATGGTACGGGTTAACCGGGGAATCCGCCGCGTCCGAAGGGCAGCTTCAGACCGGCGCCTCCGGTCTTCCCCGCGATCTTCATGAATTTCTGCATCTGTTTGAACTGCGCGAGCAAGGTGTTGACTTCCTGTACCGTGCGCCCCGACCCCTTGGCGATGCGGAGCCGCCGCTGGCCGTTGATGACGTCGGGGTCGGTGCGCTCCTTCGGCGTCATGGAGAGGACGATCGCCTCGACATGCTTCAGCTTTTTATCGTCGAGCTTGGCCGCCTGGAGCATGGCCGGGTTCATACCCGGAAGCATGCCGAGCACGTTCTTGAGCGGCCCCATCTTCTGCATCTGACGCATGGCGTTCAGGAAGTCGCCGAGGTCCAGACCCTTCTTCGACTGGACCTTCTTGGCCAGCCGCTCGGCCTCCTTCTCATCGACCGTGCCCTGGGCCTTCTCCACTAGCGAGAGGATGTCGCCCTGCTGGAGAATGCGGCCCGCGAGCCGGTCGGGATGGAACGGCTCCAGCGCCTCCAGTTTCTCGCCCACGCCGATGTACTTGATCGGTGCGTGGGTGACGCCGTAGATCGAGAGCGCGGCGCCGCCCCGGGCATCGCCGTCCATCTTCGTCAGCACCACCCCGGTGATGCCCAGCGCGTCGTGAAAGCCCTGGGCGATCCGGACCGCGTCCTGCCCGGTCATGCCGTCGGCGACGAGGAGGATCTCGTGCGGCGAGACGGCCGCCTTGAGCCGCTTCAACTCGTCCATCATCTCGTCGTCGATCTGCAGCCGGCCCGCGGTATCGACGATGACAGTTCGGGCCCGAGCCTTTTCCGCCGCGACCAGTCCATCACGCACGATCTTGACCACGTCCTGGGTGGCGAGGTCGCTATGGACCCCGACCTCGACCTGACGCCCGAGCGTGTGCAGCTGATCGATGGCGGCCGGCCGATAAACGTCGGCGGCCACCAGGAACGGCGCCTTCTGCTCCAGCTTCAGCCGCTTGGCGAGCTTCCCCGCCGTGGTGGTCTTGCCCGAGCCCTGCAAGCCGACCAGCAGGATGATCGTCGGTGGAACGGTGGCGTGGGTGATCGGCGCCTGCTTCTCACCCAGCAGCGTCACCAGCTCGTCATAGACGATCTTGACCAGCTGATGCCCCGGCCGCACTTCCTTGAGCGCGGTGAGGCCGACAACCTTCGCCTGCACCCGGGTGAGAAAATCCCTGGTGAGGTCGAAGCTTACGTCGGCCTCGAGCAAGATCCGCCGGATTTCGCGGAGCCCCTCGGTGACCGCCTCTTCCGTCAGAACGCCCCGCCCCGTGAGTCGCTGGAGCGTGGCGTTGAGTTTGCCAGAAAGCTCGTCGAACATAAGCCCGTAAGAGTAACTGGGGAACGGAGTTTCTTCAAGGCGGCTCGCGGCGGGGTCGCTGGGATTCGCTGCCTGCTAACTTTCTTCCATGGAAAGCGCGCCGTTGCAGCCGATCAGGGACGAGGAGGTGCGCCAGCGCAGGCTGGACAGCATGAAGCGGCGCGCCACGGGCCTCCTGGTGTTCATGGCCGCCGTATTCATCGCGACCAGTATCCTCGAGCCCCGCTTCGCCTGGCTGGGCTACATCCGGGCCACCGCGGAGGCCTCTCTCGTGGGCGGTGTGGCGGACTGGTTCGCCATCACCGCCCTGTTCCGCCACCCGCTCAATCTGCCGATCCCCCACACCGCCATCATCCCCAGCCGCAAGGACCGCATCGGGCGCAGCCTCGGCAATTTCGTCCAGAACAATTTTCTATCCCCGGAGGTCCTGGCGGCGAAGCTTCGTGCCGCTCAGATCAGCCGCCGGGCCGCGGAGTGGCTCGCCGAGCCGGAGAACGCGCGCAAGGCAGCGCAACACGTGGCGTCCGTGCTCCAGAGCGCCGGCGCGGTCATTCGCGACGAAGACGTCCACGCGCTGCTCGACCGGAGCGTGATGGAGCCGCTCCGACGCATGCCGATCGCACCGGTGTTGTCCAAGGGCCTGGAGCTGCTCACGGTGGACAACCGGCATCAGCAGCTCCTCGACCGAGTCATCCACGGCCTCACCCGCCTGGTGGCGGAGAACGAGATCCTCATCCGGGAGCGCATCCGGGAGGAGAGCCCCTGGTGGGTGCCGGAGATGGTGGACGACCGGATTCACCGAAAGGTGCTGGGAGGGATCGAACGCACCTTGTTTGACGTCGGAGCCGATCCCGATCATCCGCTCCGGCGTCAGTTCGACGAGCTGCTGTCCGAATGGATGGTACAGCTGCAGCAGTCGCCGGAGGTGATCGCCCGGGCCGAGGCCATCAAACAACAGATTTTGGATCCCGCGACGAGCGGCCGCATGGCCGCATCGCTGTGGGACGAAGTAAAGGAGGCGCTTGGCCGCAGGAATTCACCGGCGGACGGGGGCCCGATCGACGCCGTCGCACGCGGTCTCTCGGCGCTCGCCAGCGCGGCGCTTGAAGACGAGGTTTTGCTGGAGAAGGTGGACGGCTGGGTGATAGGAGCGGTGCTCAGCGTGGTCGAGCAACACCGCCACGAGGTGGGCCATCTCATCGAGCAGACCGTGAGCGCCTGGGACCCGGACGAGACCTCCCGCCGCATCGAGCTCCTGGTGGGGCGGGATCTTCAGTTTGTCCGGATCAACGGAACGCTGGTGGGCGGGCTGGTGGGACTGCTCATTTACACCGTCACGCAGCTGGTTTAGGGCCCCACTGCGGCGGGAGCTACCGTTTCACGAACACCTTCGGTATGTCGGTCCAGCCCTCCCAGGCTGTCGGCGCGAGCACGTAACGCGTTGCCGGCTTGCCCCCCAGCTCGAAGCTCTCCAGCACCGTCCGGTAGCCCTCACGCGTGGTCGATCGCAGCTTCCCGCCGTAGCCCCAGGTGAACCGTTCAGCCGACCTGGTGTCATCCCACACCACATACCAGACCAGGGCCGGACCCGAAGGCGTCGGGAAGACCCGGTACCGATCGCCGCCCCACCCGGTTGGGCCGCCGGCCCGGACCTCCGGAGCGCCGGACAGCCGGGCCAGGAGCACGCGGATCTCGCCCTCGCCGAGGACGTCCTCATGGATGACCTCGGAATTGGGCGGCAACGCTAGCGGCACCGGAACGTCGCCCCTGAGGTAGCGATCGGGAAACAGGATCTGCTCGGTCGACACCGGCATCCGGGGCCCGTAAGGCACCGTGTCCCGCAGGGGCGATGACTTCCACCAATGCATGAACTCCGCACCCGCCAGATAGGGAAGGATGAGCGACTCGCGCACCACCAGGGGCGCCTTGGCGAACACCGGCATGGACGATTGCTGCTGCCGGACCTGTTCGCGATAGAGCTCCCAGAACTCGGGATTGGCTCCCACGTTCTGCCCCGGAGCAAGAACCTCGATCGACGCCAGAGTGGCCTGCCCCTCGAGCACGGCCTGGGCGGCAGTCAGCCGGTCGTTGTTCGAGGTGTCGTGCAGAATGGAATCGAGCGGGATGTACTGCCCCTGGAGGGCGTGAATCATCTCGTGCGCCAGCACCAGGCGGAGCTGCACCGGATCTGCGTCGGCTACCGCGAAGAGCGTAGCGGAGTCGGGGTCGTAATACCCGGCGACCTGCTCGGTGTAGAGGTCAACAAGGAGAGCGCGGAGCTGCAGCGTGTCCGGCAACAGGCCGAACAGCCGGTATGTCGTCTCCAGGCCACCCAGCTTGGCGGGCGGGAGCTGCTCGTCCAGCTTGCGGACGAGATAGGCCCGCACCTGCTGGCGGGACCGGATGGCCACTCGGGGGTTGGCCTTGAAGGTGAGACCGGTGGCCTGCTCGACCGGGGCCCGGAGGCTGTCCACCACGTGTTGCAGCAGTCCGGTTCGCGAGGTCGTCGGGGCCGTGCCACGGCAGCCCATTTGGGGAAGAGCAAGCACAACCAGAGCGCTCACCCCAAGCAGGGCCAGGCGGCGAATGGGTGCTCTCCAGCGCGATGATGGACGTGTTCTCATGCGCCGGTGAGGTATCGGGCGTACCAGCCGACGATCGTTGGGCCGGCCTCGTATGCAATGGCCGCCCCGATCGCGAGGAAGATGCCGAAGGGCACCAACTTCTTCCTCCCCATAAGGAGGAGTGGCAGAAAGACGAGAGTGCCGGCCAGTGCCCCGAGGAAGATGGTGAGTAGCACTCCCTGCCATCCGAGGAAGGCCCCCACCATCGCCATCATCTTGATGTCACCGCCCCCCATGGCGTCCTCCTTGAACACCCAGGTTCCTACCGTCCCCACCAGCCAGAGGAGGCCGAAGCCGACCGCGGCGCCGATGAGTGCCGTCCCCAGGCCCGACAGGCCACCGTGCAGGCTGAAAAGTAGACCGATGGCCAGCCCACCCCAGGTGAACTCGTCCGGAATGATGTACTGGCGTGCGTCAGTCATGGCGATGCCGAGCAGGATGGTCCCGAACACGGCGCCGCGGAGCGCCTCGATCGTCGCCCCGTGGCGCCACGCCATATAGGCCCAGATGCCGGCGGTGGCGAGCTCGATGAGGGGGTACATCATAGAGATGGGCTCACCGCATCCGCGGCAGCGGGCCCGAAGGAGGAGCCACGACAGCACCGGAATGTTCTCGTACCAGGCGAGCCCTCTGCCGCAGCGCGGGCAGTGCGACGCGGGCCTCACGATCGACTCCTTCGGCTCTGCGCCCCAGCGCAGGATGCAGACGTTCAGGAAGCTGCCGATCATGGCGCCCAGCAACGCCGCGAAGGCGATTACCAGGGGACCGAGATGGAGCAGATCAATCGACACGCGTCACCTCGTGCAGGAGAATGCCGGCGGCGACCGCCACGTTGAGAGATTCGGCTCCTGGAGCCAGGGTAATGCCTACCCGCCGGTCGGCCGCCGCGTCCATGATCGGACCGACCCCCGCCCCTTCGTTGCCGACCACGAGCAGGATGGGTGGTCGCTGCGAGCTGCGTTGGGGCAAACGGGCCGGGCTCTCGCCGGCCGTGTCCGCCACCCAGATCTGCGCTCGCTGGAGCCCGGCCCACGCCACCAGCTCCTCGGGCGTCGCGGGAACCGCCGGCAGGCGGAAGCTGGCGCCCATGCCACCCCGGAGAACCTTGGGGTTGGAGAGATCGGCGGTGCCCTTGAGCGCGACCAATCCCGCGGCGCCGAGGCCCAGGGCGGTGCGCAGCATCGTGCCGACATTGCCGGGATCCTGCACCCCATCCAACACCAGGGTGGTGACGCCGGGGAGCAACCGGATGTCCGCCAGCGTCCAGTCCTTCGGCTCGATCACGGCCACGATGCCTTGGGGATGCTGGGTATCGGTCAAGTCGTTCAGCTCCTGGTCGGTCACCTCTTCGACCTGCAGACCCTTCTCCAGCAGCGCGGCTTTGAGCGCCTTCCCGCGGATGGTAGCTTCCAGCGCCGGGGAAACGGCGGCGCCGCGGATGGTAATCGCCGTCGCGAGCGCTTCCTCGATGAGGCGAATCCCTTCGGCCAGGGTCAGGCCGCGCCGCTCCCGCCCACGGCGGCGGTGAAGATCCCGGATCAGCGTCTGGAGGGAGCTGCTCATGGAGATGCCGACCCGATGAAGATCGCGC
>JBKJZM010000202.1:0-3999 GCA_046715295.1 Gemmatimonadales bacterium
GACAGCGAGCTGCGGGACTCGATCGTGCTCACGGTTTTCACCGCGAGCCTGGCCACGTTGATCGCGGCGCTGTTCGGGGTGCCGCTGGCCTACCTGCTGGCCCGGCGGAACTTCCCCGGACGGCGACTGGTGCAGGGGTTGATCGAGCTCCCGGTGGTGGTACCCCACCCCGTCGCCGGTATCGCGCTGCTGCTGTTTCTGGGACGGCGCTCGGAGGTAGGTGGAGCGCTGGCCCACCTCGGGCTCGAGTTCGTGAGCCACGTTCCCGGTATCGTGGCGGCCATGCTTTTCGTCTCCGCTCCCATCCTGGTCAGCGGAGCGCGCGAGGCCTTTCGCGGGGTGGATCCCCAGCTCGAACGTGTCGCCCGGACCCTGGGCGACACCGGATGGGACGCCTTCAGGCGGGTGACTCTTCCGCTCGCCGGACGCGGCGTGCTCGCCGGCTCCATCCTGGCGTGGTCCCGCAGCGTCAGCGAGTTCGGCTCGATCGTGATCCTCACCTACAACCCCAAGGTCGCGAGCATTTACATCTTCGACCGGTTCACCGCGTTCGGGCTGCAGGCGGCCGTGCCCGCGGCGGTCATTCTCCTGCTGGTTGCGCTGACCGTGCTGGTAGTGGTCCGGGTACTTCAGCCCGAGGACCGACGGTGATCCGGCTGGAGAATCTGCACGTTCGAGTGGGCACCTTCGATCTGCGGGACATCACCCTCGAGGTACCCAAGGGGGGCTATGCCCTGATCATCGGGCCGACGGGGTCGGGCAAGACCACCCTGCTCGAGGCCGTGGCCGGCCATGCGAGGCTCCAATCGGGGCGGGTCTTCATGCACGATGACGAGGTGACCCACCTGCCGCCTGAGCGCCGGGGGCTTGGGTTCGTCTACCAGCAGTACCACCTCTTTCCTCATCTGAGCGTGCGGGACAACATCGGTTATGGACTCCGACGGGCCCGCGCTCAGCGGGACCGCGGCGGGCCGGAGGCCCGGATCGCCGAGCTGGCGGACATGCTGGCCATCGAGCCCCTGCTCGACCGCCCGGTGCGGGGCCTGAGCGGCGGAGAGCAGCAAAGGGTGGCGCTGGCCCGGGCGCTGGCGCCGCGCCCCTCGATCCTCTTGCTGGACGAGCCGTTCGCGGCGGTGGATCCCGCCACGCGCCAAGTGCTGCGGCGTGAGCTGCGGGAGCTGCACGAGCGGGAGGGCATTACCACTCTTCAGGTAACCCACGACTTCGACGAGGCACTTCGGCTGGGCGACCTCGTGGCGGTTCTGGCCGAAGGCCGGATAGCGCAGAGCGGTACCCCCGAGGAGGTATTCCGCTATCCCAACTCCGCGTTCGTCGCGCGCTTCGTAGGCACCGGCAACGTGATCGCAGGAGTGGTCGAGCGCGCCGAGCCAGGAAACGGACCGGGCTCGTTTCGGGGCAGCTTCCGCGGCGGCTCGCTGGAGCTGGACGTGGTTGCCGAGCGGGACGGGCCGACCCACGCCGTCATCCGGCCGGAGGACATCGTCCTGAGCCTCACTCATCATCCTGGATCGGCTCGGAACCACATGGACGGACAGGTCGTCCGGCTGGAACGGATCGGGCCGGTCACCCTCGTGCATCTGGATGTGGGACGGCCGTTGATCGCGTCGCTCACTACCCAGTCGGTCGAAGAGATGGAGCTCAAGGCGGGGATACGGGTCATGGTAGCGTTCAAGGCAACGGCAATCCTCCTGGTATAAGCTCAAGCTATGCCGGCTCGCATTCTGCACGTCGATCTCGATGCCTTCTTCGTCGAAGTCTGCCGCCAGCGCCATCCGGAGCTGCGCGGGATCGAGCTGCTGGTCGTGGGGGGCAGGCGGGATCAGCGCGGCGTGGTGCAGTCGGCGTCGTACGGGGCCAGGCGGTTTGGCATCCATGCCGGCATGCCGATCGCCGAAGCGGTGCGACTCTGTCCCCAGGCGACATTCTTCCAAGGTGCATTCAGCCACTATCGCAGCGCATCCCAGAGGGTACGGCAAGTCCTGGATGACTTTTCGCCCACGGTGGTGATGTCCTCCCTGGACGAGGCCTATCTCGACTTTGCCGGGACCGAACGGCTTTACCCCACGTCCCTGTTGCCGGTGGCGGAGCAGCTGCGGGACCGGGTGGGGCTGGATACCGGACTCGACTGCAGCGTGGGTATCGGGCCCAATCGCATGATCGCCAAGCTGGCATCCGACTATGCCAAGCCGCGGGGTCTGATGGAGGTTCGGGCCGGCTGGGAAAAGGGATTCCTCGCGGGGCTCCCCCTGCGCGCAATGCCCGGCGTGGGACCCAAGACGGCGGAGCGCTGGGCCGAGCTCGGACTGGTGGAGGTGCATCAGGTCCAGCAGATGGAGGAGCGGGCACTCGAGCGCCTCATCGGCCCCGATGCGCGCCCGCTGAAGCTGCGAGCGCAGGGTCAGGGCGGCACCACGCTCCGAGCCGACCGGCTGCCGAAATCCGTCAGCCGGGAAACCACGATCTCGTACGATGTTCGGGATCCGGCGGAGCTGGAGCGAATCCTCGCGCTGCTGACGGCGCGGGTCGCCGCCCAGCTTAGGGATGAACAGATCCTGACTCGGACGGTGACGATGAAGCTGCGGCACGACGATTTTCGCACCGTCACCCGGCGGCAGACGCTGGAGACCGCCACCGACCTCGACGCCGAGCTATACCTTGCGGCCCGGACGCTCTTCCGCGGCGCATTCGAGGAAGTGAGACAACGCGATCGGGGCGTGCGACTGATCGGCATCGCCGCCACCAACTTGGGGACGGCTGAGGAGCCGGACCTTTTCGAGCGTCCCGAACGCAGTCGATTGCGCCTGCTCACCGCCGCCGTCGACAAGGTTCGTGGCAAGTTCGGCTTCAACTCCGTCACCTCGGCCACCATCCTGGAACTGCGCCAGCGGCGGCCGAAGCGCTGATCAGGGAACCCGCAGGTCCCGATCCTCGAACCGGAGCCCGACGCCGCCATCCGGGGCCACGACGCTGGGGCCTAGATCCCGGAAGGTCGCCACGCGGCCGCTGCTTCCTTTAGCCTGCACGGTGCTGTTCTGGTACAGGCGATAGTATCCCAGAAAGACCCGCCGGGCCCCGGGCCGCACCGCGCAGCCGCAGTCGAGCGCTCCTTCCAGACCCGCGTTCACCGTCACCCGCAGCACATCCTGGCTGCCATTGGTGATCAGCGGCGCGAAAAAGTTCCCGGCCGGCCCCCGGGCCATCGCGCTGCCGCGGATCGTGCCCCAGGTACCCCGCTCCACCACCGACCCACGCACCTCTTCTCCCATTGGCCGGCCGGCCGCCGAGCGTGGCCGATCGAGCTCCCACGCGGCAACCAGTGTCCTGCGCCAGGGCGCGGCTACTCGGATCAAGGAGCCAGGCGGAACCAGGCGCGGCGGCGCGGCGTCCACCGCCAGACGCACCGGGCCGGCGAGCTGATTGGTGAACTCGAGCCGGGGGCGCGCCAGGAGATAGAGCCCGCCCAGCGCCGCCGCCACCAGGAAGAGGAACAACAAAAGCGGGCCGCGCGAAGGCCGGCGTCGGCGGGGCTGGATGACGCCCGCCTCCGGCTTGGGTAAGGACACAGGGCGCTCCGTAACAGTGGAGTTTCAGGCTAGAGCGAGACGTCGATTAAGGTAACCTCAGCCGGGGGCGTCGGTTAGGATGGCCCCGCCTTGTGCCTCCACAGATGTGCAGAAACTGCACTTGTCTGGACCCAATATGGTCAACACATCGCGGTATTTGCATGACTGGGTTGATAATCCTGCATTTCCTGCAAAATTGTCTTGACAGGCACGTGACTGGCCTATATCTTTTCCGAAGTCAGGGCAGCCAGGACCAACCCGATCCACGAGTGGACCCATGCGTCGTTCCGCCGTTTCCTCTTCCCCACCCGCCATCCCGGCAGGGGTCCAGCGAAATCGACGCGTGCCACCGATCGAACCGCCAGGTCTTTGGTCTGAGTAGAGCGTACTCACCCGATGCCCCTGCGTTCGATCC
>JBKJZM010000203.1:0-5529 GCA_046715295.1 Gemmatimonadales bacterium
GGGAGGGCGGCTACTCCCAGCCGCGCCCCGCTGATGGCGCCGGCGATGGCGGCCATGGTATCGGTATCGCCACCGACGCCGATGGCGATGCAGATGGTTTCCCAGTAGTCGTCCGGTGAGCGCAGAAAGGCGTAGAGGCTCCACAGCAGGCTGGGCGTCACGAACGCGGAGATTCCCTGCCAGCGGTCGATGTGCGCCGGATCGAGGCCCGACTCGTGCACGTGGCGCGCGGCCCGGGCGGGGGGCAGCGCCACCCAGTCGCGGAGGCCCCGGATCGCATCCCCTACGGACATCTCGTCCGCTTCAGCACAGGTGGCCACGTCGGCCAGAAATCCGGCGGTGTCGATCGGCAACCGGGCCGCGGCAATCGCAACTGCACGCGCCACGGCCGCAGCGCCAGCCGCGCACCGCGAATCGAGGTGGGTGATGCGCGCCTGTTCCCGCGCCGCCCGGCACATCGCCTGCGGCGCAGGTATCAGCAGGCCAAGCGGCCCTGCCCGCATCGCGGCGCCGTTGCCGGCGTACGGCGCCGGGGTGCCCGACTCGTTCCAGGGCACGCCCATGAGCAGCCGGAGCGCAGCCGAGCGGGTGCCACGCCCCGCGCCGACATCGCGCCTCTCCCGAAACAGCTCGGCCAGCCGGGCGGCGAAAACCGACGGCTGCCATCCTCCGGCCTCCAGATAGCTGCGCAACAACTCCCGGGCAAGCTGGGTGTCGTCGCTGTATTGGCCGAAGGGAAATTGCGGGTGGGACCGCTCTCCTGCGCGCCCGGCTCGAAGCCACTCTTCGACGTAAGCCCGGGCTACCTCTGGCGCTTGGGCCTCCACCACGAATCCCAGTGCGTCGCCCAGCGCCTGCCCGAGAATCGACCCGGCCAGCCGGTCGGCGGTCACCCGGGGGCGGGTGCCACGTCCCGTCCGCAGTGCTTGCACACCCGGGCCCGGGCCAGAATTCGCTCGGCGCAATAGGGGCAGTCCCGCTCGGCTCGGGGCTCTCGTGGCTCGACCGAGGCAGCCGCTACGGCGGGCGCGGGAGAGCCCCGTCGCTCCTCCTGCGCTATGATCTGACTCTGGATCTGCCTCCGGAACTCGAGCGGCTCGGAAATCCGGGGAAAGGATTCCTGGGTGCCACCGGTGCCGGTGATTGTGACTGTGCCGAATCCCAGGATCCGACCGATTACCCCTTGATCGATCGCGATCGCCTCGATCTTGCTGAGCAGGGTCTCTTTCGACTCCCGCTCGATAAAACCGAGCTTGCCGAGCACCCGTTTGTCCGTAACCGCGAACTCCGAGCTGAGGTAGCGGATGGCGGGCCCGATGGCGAGCAGGAGACCGACGCCCACAAGTGCCGCCCCGGCCAGGGTGTAGGCCGGCTCGGGAAGCTGCAACAGGATGGCGAGCCCGATGCCCAGCAGGATCACGACAACCGAGGTAAGGAAGGTCGTCCAGTGCAGGCGGGCGCGGTAAATGATTTGCTCACCCGCCAGCAGGTGGTCGTCGAGGTAGCTCACGAGGAGGCCACCGAGGTGATAAGAAGATTTAGGTGACGGGGCGTAAGTGATGGTAACACAACGGACAGGGTGGGATTCGAACCCACGATACCCTTGCGGGTATACCGGTTTTCGAGACCGACGCCTTCAGCCACTCGGCCACCTGTCCGGATAGCGGGGCGAAAGATAAAGCGTGACCGGCAAACAGTGAACCGCTGATCAGCGAGCCGGTTCACTGTGTGCCGTTCACATCCACGCATCCCCCGGACGGTACTACTCCGGCACCGGTGTCCCTCTGCCGCCCAGGGTCTTGGCCGCCTCAACCAGACCGATGAACTCGCCGCGGTAACCCAGCGGATCGTCACCCCTCGCGTCGCGGGCCATGGTAATCACCTGGTCGAAGCTGGCCGCTCCCTTGTGGTCGGAATCCCGAAGGAGGAGCGCGAAGGCAGCCACCGCTGACGCGAATCGCATGTCCTCGGAGGCCGCCGCCCCTCGGCGATCGGTGACCGGCGTGGAGAGAAGCCGGCTCCTGGCCCCCTTGGGATCCTTGTAGCGCAGCCGCACGGTGAGCAGCTCGGGGCTCTTGCCGGCCGAAGGCCGAAGGGAGACATGCTGGTAGGTCAGGCTGTCCCCAGCCAGGGCAACCGGGGTGGCTCCCACGGGCACCACCTCATAAAGTGCGGTTACCGAGTGCCCAGCCCCCATCTCGCCGGCGTCCTTCTTGTCATCGGCGAAGTCCTCCTTGGCCAGGAGCCGGTTCTCGTACCCGAGGAGACGATAGGCCTGCACTCTGGCCGGATTGAATTCGACCTGAATCTTCACGTCCTTCGCCACCGTAAACAGCGTGCCGCCGAACTCCTGGACGAACACCTTTTGTGCTTCACGAAAGCTGTCGATGTACGCGTAGTGGCCGTTCCCCTTGTCCGCCATCTGCTCCATCTTCGTGTCCTTGAGATTTCCGCTACCGAAACCGAGCACGGTCAGGAAGGTCCCCTCCTCGCGCCGCGCCTCGACCAGCCGGATCATCTCCGCGTCCGAGCTCACTCCTACATTGAAATCGCCGTCGCTGGCCAGGATCAGGCGGTTGTTGCCTTCGGGCATGTAATTTTGCCTGGCCACATCGTATGCCAGCCTGAGACCGGCTCCGCCCGCGGTCGAGCCACCCGCTTCGAGTCGTTCGATGGCCTGGAGGATGGTTGCCTTGTCCGTCCCCGACGTGGAGGGGAGCACCAGGCCCGCGGCACCGGCGTAGACCACAATCGCCACCCGGTCCTCGGGGCGAAGCTCCTGCACAAGGGCGCGGAACGCCTGTTTCACTAGCGGGAGCTTGTCGGGCGACTGCATCGACCCGGACACGTCGATGAGGAACACCAGATTGCTCGGTGGCAGCTCGCGCATCGCGAGCCGCTTTGCCTGTAGCCCGATTCTCACCAGCCGGTGTTCCGGGGCCCAGGGACAGGCACCGGTTTCGGCGGTGACGGCGAATGGATGCTCCCCGGTCCGATCGGGGTAGTGATACGGGAAGTAGTTGACCAGCTCCTCCAAGCGGACCGCGTCGGCCGGGGGGAGCGAGCCGGCGTTCAGAAAGCGCCGGACGTTGGTGTAGGACGCGGCGTCCACGTCGATCGAGAAAGTGGAGAGCGGATTCGAGTAGGCCGCGAGGAAGCGGTTCTCCTCGATCCGAGCATAGGCCTCGGTGCTCCCCGGCTCGCCCTGCAACCGCCACGGCTCGTCGATCTCTCGCCGACTGTAGCCCTTCCGCAGCCGCTCATCCTTGCGGTCCGGCATGGCGTGGGATTGGGCGGCCCGGCTCAGCGCCAGGCCCGCGCTGACCGCATTGGTCACGCCGAGCTCCGCCGCCGGCATGGCAATCGGCTCGAGCTTGAAGTCTTGAGTCACAGTGCGCCCCCGACGCACGATCACCGCGGCCTCGACGGGCGTGTACCCGACGAATGTGGCCCGCAACGTGGCCGGTCCGTCAGGTACCGCCGCCAGCGCGTAATGGCCAAGGGTGTCGGTGAGAGCCGACACGGCCGACCCAACCAGAAAGACCTGGGCATGGGCTATGGGAGTGCCGCTCTGCGCCCGCACGTACCCTTCTACCCGACCAGTCCTGGGCAGATGGATGACCGGGGCTGCACCCGTAGTGCTGAGGATGAGAAGGAGGAAAGTGGAGATGACGGACACACGCCGGGTGAACACCGAAGGGTGTAGCATTCGAGACGCTCCGCGCCGAGGATTGCATCCTGCAGCCGGGGATTCGGCATGGGATGTAGGCGGGAGATGCGCGAGGGGTCTAGGCTGGCACAGTCAGTCGACCAAGGAGGCGCTGAAGCGTCCTGATCTGGCGCACATGCCCCTCAATGTGAGCCTGACCCATCCTGACCGCCTGCTCCACACTCATGGGGCCGGCTACGGGATGTTCACAGATAGCTCTACCGATGCCGTTGGGGCCGAGGCGGGCGATACACGATCTGAGCCAGTCCTGATTCTCGTCCCAGAGCCGGCGCAACTCCACCAGGCTGCGTTGGCCGCGAGGGACCATCGCGGGTGACGGCACCCGCACACGGATGCCGGATTTCAGGACGAACAGAACAAGCAGGTAGCGGGCGCGATGCCCCAGGGTACGCTCATTTTCGACGAGCCGCGACGGCTCGGGTAGCCCCTTCAAAACCGCGCGTTCGGCAAGAACCAGATGCTCGATAATTTCGAGCATTGACCATTTGCCAACGAGCGGCTTAGCCACGAGCGCACCAGGATCGAGCTTCTCCATCTCGTCCAGCAAGGCAGCACGCGTGTTGTTGAACGCCTGAACCCGTCGTTCAAGCCTCATTTGGGCAATCCATCGGCTGCATGCGCGGGTCAGGCGGCACTAGCGTGCCCCTCTCGCTGAGCCGCCGCCCTGACCGCGGCTAGCATCTCGCAACGGATCAAGCCGCTGAAGGGGCCGACGAGCATCCAGTACGCCCGGAAGCGCCGCCGAGTCTGGGCGTCGGCACACAACACCCGAGTCTCGGTGGTGAGTTTAATGCGCCCCTGGGATTCCCGGCGGACCACAAAGTTCCACGCAGCTTTCGCGGTGCCAGGTGGACTCGGCTCTCGGAAGCTCTGCGGGCTGACGGGCCCTAGCTCCCCACGCGCCACCCAGAAGCGACCCACCGTACCGAGGACGAGCTCTTCCCCCGGCCGCTCGCCGAGCAAACTAAACCCTCGCTCCAGCACGCGCTCGAGCGTCACCCGCTGCCGCCGGCGCTCGCTGTACAAGCGGCGCCACGTGGCCTGCGGCTCCCACAGAAACCCCGGTAGCGCACGCACGCCAAAGAGCACCCGCATCAAACCCCAGTGGTCGAAGTCAGCCGTGCGAAGACTGGTGTAGACCCGATCTGGCGGTGCCACGATCCGGATGGCATAACTCGCCCGGACATCGAACGTGGGCAGGAATTCATCAAGGAGCATGCGCCGGCCCCCGAACTTGGTCGTATTCGCCTAACGGACCGCGCATCAGCTGCGGCGACTTGCCGGGTTGAGCACTATCCTACGTCCCCTAGAGCTGAGGCGCCTGTCAGCTGCATGCGCTTGTTAGGCAGTCGGGCATTACTGCTCAGTCTGGCTTCGCTCCCGACGAGAGTGCTTCCCTCAAATGCGTCAGCGCTTCGCGGTGGGCGGGACAAGCCCGGCGAGCCGGAGATAAACAGCGAGCTGGCTGTAATGGCTGGCCCACTCCTCGGCTGCCGCGACCATAGCCTGCGCCCGGGTGACTTCTTGGTCCCCGAAGTATGGCACCTTCTCACCGAGCCTTAAATCGTTCACCTTGGCCAACGCCGACTCACAGAACTGGAATGTCTCCCGGAGCCGGGCGACGAGCTTCTCTTTCGGAGCCCCTGCGGAAAACGCGGAGCGCTTGGGCGGCGCCACTCCACCAATGCTCGAGCAGAGGGCATCGTTCCCCGCCCCGATGTGCCCGATCACGTCTCCAAAGCTCATCTGTGCAGCGGTGGGCTTGAATCCATATTTGCCGGACGGCATCTCCTCGGCGG